>DASWMP010000317.1:0-59878 GCA_036399695.1 Thermoanaerobaculia bacterium
TGTCTGTCCCACATTCAGATTCCGCCGAATATCGGGCACCCGCGGGCACGCTGGCAGTTAATGTGGGACAGACACTCTTGTCTGTCTGCGCCCGCAGGCGCCGGTTTCTAGGCCATCAGAGTGTGTGCGCTCCGTTTTGAGACACCCTCCGACAGCCACCGCTCTGCGACACGTGTACAAGAGCGGTGGCGTTCGCCACCGCACTCCAAGATGGCTCAGCGCCAGAAGGGGAAGTGCCTGAGCTGGGACGGCGTCGAGCGGCGCACGTAGAGCACAGCATCGAACTTCCGAGGCAGGTCCTCGACCACATCCCAGGTCGGTTTCGCCGGATCGGGAGCGTTCCAGGCGCCGACCCGGATGCGGTGCTCGCTCGTGAGCCACGGGGGCAGCACGCCGCGGAGCGGGATGATGATCCGGTCGAGCCCCGCTTCCTCGAACAGCAAGGCGTAGTCGGCGGGTGAGGGGGCGGTCATCGTGTGCTCACGCAGGAAGGCGGTCTGCGTCGCGTCGTACTCGTAAGCCCAGAACGTTCCCTCGAGCGCCACGCTGCCGATGGCGAAATACTCCTCGCCCAGCGCCTCGGCGAGGATCGCTCCGGCGCTGCGGACCTCCGTCGGGTTGAAAACGGCGTAGGGGATGCGCCCCACGTGCTCGTTGTGGCCGAGGAAGAGCGTCTTGCCACGGGCGGCATGCCAGAGCACGTTCTCCCCCTGGGCCGAGTCGCGGGAGGCGAAGCGCGTCGCCAGCGCTTCTTCTCCCTGCTCGACGACGCGGGCGGCGTGCAGCGCTTCGTCGTATCCCTCACGCCCGGCGTGCGGCGCGAGCAGTTCATAGACCGACGCGATCGACGTCCGGCAGCGATTGGTGCGGGAGTAATTCGGGACGCGCAGACAGGCGTAACGCGAATCGGCTTCCGGCAGGAACGCCACGACGCGCTCGATGGCCGAGAGCGGATGGGTCGAGTCGACGCCGGCGAAACGGACGGGGGGCGTCAGCCCCGCCGCGTTTTGCGCCCGCGCCCAGAGGACGACGTCGAGGAACTCCCGCGTGTCCCAGAACCAGTAGTCGCCGCTGCGCAGCAACTCGGCGGGGTTGCCGGTCCCGGTGCGGACGTAGTCATCGAGGCGAGCGATCTCGCCGTAAGGCGCTTCGAGGGCGATGGTACGGAAGCCCTGCTCCGCGAGGACCGGGATCAGCCGCTGCTTCGAGGCGAACAGCTCGTGCGTGCCGTGCGTGACGTCGCCGAGGGCGACGACGCGGGCATTGCCGATCATCGGCAGAAGGGGAGTGAGGGCATGGTCCAGCCGGACCGCCCGCTCGCGAATCCAGCCCGCGGGCGTCGCGTTCGAGCCCGAGCGAACGCCTCGGACACGGGCGCCGGCAGAGGGGAGCACCAGGAGCACCAGGAGCAGGGGAACGAGACGCCGCATGCGTATCGGAGCAGAACAGCGGCCGGAATTGCGTAAAATCCCCCGCGCATGACCTTCGCGACCGTTCTGATTCTCTCGCTGGCCGTGGCCGCCTTCTGGTTCGGCACCCGCTGGGTAGCGCGATCGCCGCATTTTTCGTACGAGCCGGCCGCGCAATCGCTCGGCGTGCTGATCGTTGGCGTCGTCTGTGTCCTGGCGGCCGGCATTCTCCTGAGCGTGGTGAACGGCAAGGGTAAGGGCGATGATGAGGATGAAGAGGTCGTGCAGGCGAGCGCGACCGACACGGCGGAGAAACGAAGCGCCAAGCTCGAGGAGCTGAATCGGGATTACCGCCAGCGGCTCAACAGATTGTCGAACGAAGTGACGTCACTCGAGTCCGAGCTCACGTCGATGGAGACCGGGTCGAACAGCGATGTCGGCAGCGACCAGATCCAGCTCGAAGCGAGCGCACGGCAGCTCGCCTCGAACGTTGCCAACATCACCCCGGACAACCCCCGGTTCGCTGAATACCAGGCCGCCGCCTCGACGCTGGCGACGACGAACAGCAATCTCCGCTACAAGCTCGACCGCATCGAGGCGGACCGAGGCAAGCTCCAGCGCCGCATCGAAAAGGCGAACCAGGAAGCGCGCGAGCTCGTCGCGGAGATGCCGGAAGCGCGGTCCATCATGGGGCGCCTCAACAGCCTCAAACTGCGAGGCGACGAAATGGCCAAAGCGACTAAAGAGGCCGCCGACCGCCGCCGCTCGATCGACAACTCGATCACGAACATCATGCGCGCCCTGGAGAACAACGCCCCGACGTCGACGGCGGCAAGGTCGCCGTTTTCTTAGAGGCGGTTGTTAGTTGTTGGTTTTTGGTTCGTGATTGGCGAGCCGTTGGCTTACTGACAACCAAAAACCAACAACCAAAAACCCGACAACAGCGCGCGCAGCGCGCTACCACCGGTGATACGCCGGATGCCCTTCCTTGACGGCCACGAACGTGCCGCGGCAGGTCGCCGTGACTTTGCCGTTGGCTTCGAGTGTGGCTTCGACCGTGGCGCGGTCGGCGGATGACTCGACGACGTGCGCGCGGAGCTGGAGCTTGGCGTCGATGGGGGTGGGGCGTTTCAGGTGGACGTGAAAGTCGGCGGTGACGGTGCAGGGGGGCTCGGTGGCGCCGCTCTGCCTCATCAGGTGAATGGCGGCGGTCCAGTTGCTGTGGCAATCGAGCAGGGCGCCGCAGATGCCGCCATTGAGGATGCCGTCGAAGGCGACGTGGTGCGGCTCGGCGTGCCACTCGCAGACGAGCTCTTCTCCCGCGTCGATGCTGCGGATGCGCAGCCCCTTCTCGTTGGCGGGGCCGCAGCCGAAGCAACGGTTGTTCGGAGCGTAGGTTTCCTGTACGGATTTCATCACAGCGCATCCTAACGCGCCGTGCTAACGTTCGCTCGTGCGCGAGCGTCTGGCTGCTCTGTCGCCGGCGATCGAGATCCTGCTCGTCAACGGCGTCTGTTTCGCGATCCCGATCGCTACCTCGATCTATGCCATCGCCACGCACAAGCGGGTCTTCGAGTTTTCGAACGGCGAGGCCTTCTCGATGGTCGTCATCGAGCTCCTCTCCCTCAGCGTGGCGGGCTCTATCCTCGCCGCGCGCGGCTGGCGCATCGCCGACATGCACATCCTGCCGACGCTGCCGATGACGCTCGGGGGTATCGCCATCACGATGGCCTATCTCTTCGGCCTCGGCATCCTCGGCGCGCTTTTCCAGAGCGCCGGCATCCCGCTGGAAGTCGTGAAGTTCGAGGTCACGGCGTCGATCGCCGCCATCATCATCGTCTCGCTGGTGAATGCCGTCTTCGAGGAGTCGATCCTCACCGGCTACAACCTGCGCGCGATGGCCACGGAAGGGGCGGCCTTCGCGATCTCGGTCAGCACCTTCATCCGCTTCCTGTACCACATGTATCAGGGACCGTTCGCCGCGAGCGCGATGCTCCTGCTGGGCGTGCTCGCCGGCGCCGTCTACTGGCGCTGGCGCCGGCTCTGGCCCATCGTCTTCGCCCACGCCACGCTCGACGTGGTCGGCCTCACTCAGGCCTGAAGCCCTGCGCGTGCGCCACGACTTCGGGGAAGAAGTCGCGGAAGTGCCGCTCGAGCTCCTCCCGCGAGTCGACGAGATGGCGCGCCGCCGTGTCGAGCCGCACCGGACGCGGGATGCGATGCGAGATGCCGTACAGCGCCTGACGGATGCCACCCACCTCGCGGTACGCCGGCAGCCATCCCTCGTCACGCATCCGCGGATAGACCCACCGCAGGTTGCCCGGCAGCTCGTCCACGTGCCGGTCGAGCGTGGCGTACGTGCGTGACAGAAACGCCTCCAGCGATTCGCCCGCGTACTCCTCGAAGTGCCGGGCCAGGAAGTAATCGCAGAACACGTCCGAGATGATCCGTGCGTAGTGCCCATGCTCCGGCACCAGCACCCGCCGCAGCCCTGCCACCGACGGATGTGAATCGGTGAACGCATCGATACTCCGATGCTGCCGGATCCCCGCCCGAATCCCCTCCGTGAACCGCTCCCGGAGCGGCCCCTTGACGAAGTCCCCCGCCAGATTGCCGACGAGCGACTCGTCGCCAGGCGAAGCGAGGAAGAGGTGGGCGAGGTGGTTCATTTTTGACGGCGAGGTGTTTTTGGTTGTTGGTTTTTGGTTGTTGGTTACGCGGCACGTCACGGTAGCCGCGTTGTTACCAAAAACCAAAAACCAACAACCAAAAACTGCTTCACCTCGTCCGAATAAATTTTCTTGCCTTCCACCTGTGTTTGCCGCAGAGTTAGGCAACGTCTCGTCCAAAGACGTCCAAGAAAATCAGGAGACCCAGTGCGCCGAATCTTCTTTCGATTCGCCGTCGTTTGGCTGTTGTGCATTCCGCCGCTTGCCGCCGAGGTTGTTTCAACCCGGTGTGGTGAGACGGAGGTCCCGCTCGACGCGTTCACGTCCGCCGCGAAGCTGACCGGCTGCGGTGACGACTTTCCTGACGATCTTCTCTGGCACCTCGACCGTATCGACCAGGTGGACGCCGCCCTCGACGGCAGCTTCGACCGGACGAACCGCGGCGCCGGCTCCGTCGTGTACGTGATGGATACAGGCGTCCTTGCCGGTCACGACGAATTCGCGGACGAGAAGGGGAGCCGGGTCATCGCCGGCTTCGACGAAGCCTCCGTCCGTATCGGCGCCTCCCGCTGCGACAGCGGCAACAAGGCGCTCGCTCCCTGCTACGACGATTTCGGCGAGCTGGTGGCGGCTTCGCACGGCACAGGAGTCGCGTCGGTCGTGGCCGGCCGTCACGTCGGCGTCGCGCCCGAGGCGTTCGTCGTCAGCATCCGCGTGATGAACGAGCGGGGCCTGGCCACGACGCGCACGTACCTCGACGGTCTCGACGCCATCGTCCGCCACGCCCACTCCGCCGGCGCACCGCCGTTCCGCACCGCCGTCGTGAACATCAGCGGCTGGGTGCTGGAGCGTCTCTCCGCGCAGAGCAGCGACGGGCTGCCGGTCGTGCCGTATGCCTCGGTGGCGAAGAAAATCCGCGAGATGATCGGCGGGGTCGACGCGCAGGGACGTCCGGACGTGAACGGCCGCCGTTTTCTGTTCGTCGTCGCCGGCAACAACATCGATGGTGGCTGCGGCGAAGCCGGATTCGTCGACCGCTTTCCGGCGACGCTCGGCCGGGAGACCATGGGGCTGATCACCGTCGGCGGTATGACCGCGGACAACCAGCCCTGGGCCGGCACCTGCCGTGGTGGCGTCGAAGTGCTGGCGCCGGCGCAGGGCATCTTCAGCGCAACCATCACGGCGAGCGATCACTACCGCGGGCGTCGTCCGAATCTCCGCAACGGAACGTCGTTCGCCGCTCCGGTGATCGCCGGGATCGCGGCGCGCCTGCTGGCGGATCGCCCCGACCTGACGCCGCAGCAGCTCGAGTCGTGGATCGTGGCCACGCCGTCGCGCACGCTCGATCCCAGCGCCTATTTCGCGCAGGGGAAGGTGGCGTACGTTCGGTCCGTCGCGCCGGCGCAGAGCGTGGCTTCGCAGACCGAGCGCGGCTCCGCGTTGCACTGATGGAGCGCCGGCATCTTGCCGGCGCTCCAACGCCTTTACTTACACCCCGAGCGTCTTGCGCAGGCCGGCGGCGTTCTGCGCCATCCAGGTATCGAAGCTCTGCAACTCGGGCGTGATGGCGCGCCAGTGCTCGACGTCCTGCTTGCGGCTGGGGATGTGCGCGCGGTAGTACTCGAACATGTCCGCCAGATCCTCCGCGCCGGGGAAGCCGAGCGCGGCGAAGACTTCGCGCGGGACGTGGGTGTAGCTGATCTTCGCGCCCGTGTGCTCGCTCATCACGGCGGCGTAGCCGGAGGCGGGGAGCTCATCGCCGGCGAGCTTCACGACCTTGCCGAGGTACTGTTCCGGCTCTTCGAAGATCCGGGCGACGGCGAGGCCGACGTCTGCCACCGAGATCGCCGCCAGCGGGGTATCGCCCTGAGGGAAGCCGAACTGGAACGAGCCGTCCCCCGTCGGCCGCGGCGGGAAGAAGGCCAGGAAGTTCTCGTAGTAGAACGGGACGTGGACGAAGGTCGCGGGGATGCCGAGGCTCTTCGCGTACTCCTCGTGCTCCGCTTTGATGTCGAAGTGCGGGCTCTTGAGCGCGCCGTTCGTCTCCTTCTCGATCGGCGGCAACGTGCTGAGGACGAGGTGCTCGACGTCCGACCCGGCGACCGCGTTGACGAGGTTCCGGCCATGCTCGGCTTCGGCGGCGAAATGCTCCCAGAAATTCGTGACGCCGAAGACGCCGTAGACGCCCTCGAGGGCCGCACGGATGCTGGCGCGGTCGTCGAGATTTCCTTCGACCACTTCCACTCCGAGGATGCGCAGCTCTTCCGCGGCGGGGGAGTTGGCGTTGCGGGTAAAGGCGCGGACGGCAAAGCGGCCGCGCGCGAGGAGGTGGCGGGCGACGCTTCCGCCCTGACCACCAGTGGCACCAAAGACGAGGATCTTTTTCACGTTAGCTCTCCTTCTGAGCAGTAGCAGGGGGCAGTGGAGCAGGAACCTGATTGTTGACCGGCTCGAGAGTTCGCAGATAGGTGTAAACGGCGCGCAGATCGTCGTCGGACATCTCGCGGTAATTGAACCACGGCATCGGCGGGAGCAGTGGACGGGCGACGCCCCAGTGACGGCCGTTGCGGATCGTGTTCTTGAAGATGTCGAACGTCCAGATGCCGATGCCGGTGTGCGTGTCCGGCGTGAGGTTCGCGGCGAAGCTGACGCCCCACGGTCCGGAGAAGGCGGTGTTCGTCGGCGCCCCAGCCCAGCCCCAGCGGTCGGAGTTGAGCTTCGCCGGCTGGGTAATCGGGAACTGTTGCGGGTGACCGGAGAGCGTGCGCGTCAGGTCGGGACCCGGTTTGCCGTCGGGCTGGATGATCCAGGGAGTGTGACAGTCATTACAGCCGCCGATCGTGACGAGATACTGCCCCCGCTTCGCGAGCTCCGCCTGCGACGGCCGGGCCGGCGTGGCGACTGGTTTCGGTTTCGAGCCATAGGCGGCGGCGATCACCAGGGTGAGGGCGGCCAACAGGTAAGGTGCGATCCGTTTCATCATTTCCTCCGTGAATGCGAGCAATGTAGGAGGAGGCGCTTACGGCCCGCTTACGGGGGCGATTACACGCGCGGCGTTAGGCGATTTGTAACAGGTGGAGCGCGGGGATTGAGGATTGAGAATTGAGGATTGAGGATGATTGAGGATTGCTCCGCTGCCAACGGCGGAGCAATCCTCAATCCTCAATCCTCAATCCTCAATCCCCGTCAGCCGCCGGTACAGCGCTCGCGTCTCGGTCTCCGGTGCGGCCTGCAGGTCATCGCGGAGGCGTAGCTCGAGCTGGCGGTAGATGAGGAGCGATTCGGAGCGGGAGCCGAGCCGGGCGTGGCAGATCATCAGTTGGCGGGCCGCGGCTTCGTGGAAGGGCTCGCGGGCCAGGACGCGGGTGTAGGTCTCGACGGCGTCGACGTAACGGCCGCGCGTTTCCTGCGCCTGGCCGAGGGCGTAGAGACCGCGCAGCGCCAACTGGCGGAGGCGGGCGCGGATCGGGAGGCACCATTCGCCGGCGTCTTCGCCCTGAAGGAAATCGCCACCGTAGAGCGCGACCGCGCTTTCGAGCCGTGCGATATCGGCCGTGCGCAGCGCCGCCGTCATCTCCTGCTCGAAGCGGCGCGACTCGACGACGTGCGCCACCTCGACGCGGTAGCGTCCACCTTTCGACGAGATCGCGTCCGCGCTGCCGAGGAGCTTGCGGAGACGGTGCAGCGTGACGTGAAAGGAGTTCTTCACCTGCTCGGCTGTTGCATCCGGCCAGAACGCCACGCCTACTTCTTCTTTCGTGCAGCCGTCCGGGTGGGCGAGGAGGAACACCAGCAGCTCGCGGGCGGAGCGCCCTTCGGCGCTGACCGGCTTGCCTTGCAGCGTGATCTGCAGCGGACCGAGGTCGTTGACGTGGAGCGAGACCTGTGGTGCGGCCTCGCCGGTGAAGGTGAGCTCGCAGGCGTCGAGCGCAAGCTCGCAGGCGGCCTCGAAATCGAGGCGTCTCCCTTCCTCTAGTGCATCCTCCAGCTCGTCCACCGCCATGGCGGAGCGCAGCGCGTCCATGAGGCGATCGTGGTCGCTCTTCTCGTGCAGCAGCATGCCTGCCGTCATGGCGCGCATCATGGCGTCGGCCGCACCGACGAGACGCGCCGCGCGGGGAGGATCATTCAACGAGGTGAGGGCGAGGATGCGCAGCGACCGCGCCGAGAACCAGAGATCGTGGCGGGCACGCGTCTCGACGAGCGCCGTGCGGGCGAACCGCGCCGCCGCGGCATGATCGTTCCGGCGCAGAGCCAGCATCGCCCGCGCGTTCAACACGAACGGCAGTCCGAGCGGATGCTTCGTCGCCGTCCAGATCTGCTCCGCTTCCTCGAGGCTGCGATCCGCCTCGGCGAGACGATCGCCACGTTGCGCGACGAAGGCGGCGGCGTTGGTCAGGCAATACGCCACCTCGTACGCCGTTCCGGCGGCACGCGCCAGCGTCACCGCTTCCTCCGCGTAGCGGGTGGCCACCTCGAGCTCGCCGTTCGTGGCCAGGAACTGCGCGAGGGGAGCGAGCGTGAGCGCGAGCTGGCGCCGGTCGCCGAACGTGCGCCAGAGCGCCTCCGCTTCTTCGAGCAGACGGCGTCCTCCGTTCGTGTCGCCGAGGTACCCGGTGAACGTGCCGGCGCCGGCCAGCAGCATCGCCCGCTCCGGTGACGCTGCCCGCGACGTCCGTTCGAGCACGCGCGAGAGCCAGCGCAGCCCTTCGCTCCAGAGGATGCGGTAGTACCAGTACCAGCGGAACGCGGCGGCGAGCGGGAGCGCGATCGCGTCCGGCTCGTGCGCCAGGCTCCAGGAGATGGCCGCTCGGATGTTGTCGTGCTCGAGGTCGAGCGCGTCGAGGCGGGCCACGTTCGGTGAGATCAGCTCCGGAACCGCTTCGCGCACGATGGAGAGGAAGACCGATGCGTGGAGGCGCCGCAGCGCGAAAGCGTCGTCGAGATGCTCGGCTGCGTACTGGCGAATCGTCTCGAGCAGCGTGTAGCGCACCGCTTCGCTGCAGTTCGTCGCCACGACGAGCGATTTCTCCACGAGGCTGCCGAGGAGGTCGAGGACGTCCGCGACGTCGATCGGATCGTCGGTGCAGATCGCCTCGACCGCTTCGAGGGAGAACGTGCCGGTGAAGACGGAGAGGCGGGCGAGGAGCGTCTGTTCGCGCTCGTTCAGCAGCGTGAAGCTCCAGTCGATGGCGGCGCGCAGCGTGCGGTGGCGGGGAATGGCCGTCCGCGAGCCGCCGGAGAGGATGGCGAAGCAGTCCTCGAGCCGGGCCGTGATCTGTTCCGGCGTCAGGACGCGGATGCGTGCGGCGGCGAGCTCGATGGCCAGCGGGATGCCGTCGAGGCGACGGCAGATCTCGGCCACGGCCGCTTCGTTCGTGACATCGAGCCGGAACGCGGGGTCGACCGCCGCGGCACGCTCGACGAACAGCTCGACGGCTTCGTGGACGGCGATCGGCGGCACCGGCCAGACGCGCTCCCCGGCCACGCCGAGCGGCTCGCGGCTCGTCGCCAGGATGCGCAGGCGCGGACAGCGGGGGAGCAGCGCCGCGGCCGTGGCGGCACAGGCGTCGATGAGGTGCTCGCAGTTGTCGAAGACGAGGAGCAGTTCCCTGTCGCCGAGCGCCTCGACCAGCACCTCGGTCGTGCAGCCGTCGCGGAGCGAGAGGGCGGCGGCGGTCTGCTGGATCACGACACCCGGATCGGTACACGGCGCCAGTTCCACCCAGGCCACGTCGTGCCGCTGCTCGACACGCATCGCCAGCTCCGCCGCCAGCCGCGTTTTCCCCGTGCCGCCGACGCCGGTCAGCGTCACCAGACGATGCTGGCCGGCGAGTGCCTCCAGATCGGCGAGCTCGCGCACGCGGCCGACGAGCCGCGTCAGGGAAACCGGGGGTCGGGGAAGCATGGCCGGATTTTACCGGATGAAGCGCGAAGCGTTGGAGCCGCCGGCCGGTGACCGGGGCTGACGTGGAACAGAAACTCTCGTCGGTCCGGCTGTAGGGCGTGCGCCTCGTGGCCCGGGTTACTTCGCCTGCGCTTTTGCACCGGGTGCAAACGGCTGAGTGTTCGTTTCTTGCACTACCGGCCCTCATGAGAAAGAACACACCTACACTTTTGCTGACATCCCTCGCTCTGGTCGCGCTCGTTGCCTGCCGTACCGGTACTGATGCGCGCGTGCAGAACGCCGTCGCCCAGACGACGATGGCTTCTGCCGGTGCCGGCACGAACAACATCACTGACGCGGACGCCGGTGCGGTCGCGCGCGCCATCAACGACGGTGAGATCCAGATGGCACAGGTCGCGCTCGCTCAGGCCGTCTCGCCGCGGGTGCGCGAATACGCGCAGCGGATGATCGACGATCACACGAGCGCCAACTCGATGCTCCAGACCCACGGGTACGGCATGATGCGCAACGCCATCACCGACGTGCTCAACGCCGACGTGAACCGCCGCATGACCATGCTGCGCGGCAAGAGCGGCGATGACTTCGACCGCGCCTACATGGGCAGCCAGATCGACATGCACCAGACGGCGCTGGAGACGATGCGCACCACTCTCCTGCCCAGCGCGCGGGAGCAGAACCTCCGCCAGACGCTGAGCACCATGCAGGAGAGCGTGCAGATGCACCTCAGGCACGCCCAGGAGATCGAGTCAGCGCTGACGAACAGGTAGCAAACCGTGGCTCGTTTTCCGTTTCCGTGCTGCGCTCAGCCACCACCTCGTGCGGCGCAGCACGGACAACGGACCACGAGCAACGGACAACGGTTTCTGAGGCCGCTACCGCGACGCCAGCCAGTTCCTGGCGTCTTCCACCGTCTCCATGGCCCGGAGGCTGCGGCCGGTGACGCGGTTCACGAAATTGAAGATCACCATCTTCAGATCGTTGAGGCCCACGACCGCGCCAGCCACGACAAACGGCTTGTTGTGGGCCACGTACTCCTTGAGCGCTTCCGTCACGACGCGGTCGACGCGTGCGTTCTGCACGTTCGTCAACGTGCGGACGGAGCCCGCAGGGCGGGAGGCGATGATGCGCTTCGCTTCCCCGATGGCCGTGAGGGTCTCGGCGGCGGTGGCGTTCGACCAGTCGATGTAGAGGATCTCGACGCCCTTGTGCTGGATGAAGCTGACGCGGTTTGCCATATCAGCTCCCGATCCTGGCGGCGCGGGCCACGTCTTCTGCCGGGACGAGCAGGAACTCGTTGCGGGCGCCGGCGGCGCGGCTCTGGCGGTAGGGCCGATACTCCTCGCTTTGGTAGAACGTGTCGCACACTTCCCGCGACGGCCATTCCACGAGCACGACGAGCTGCGGCGGCGTCCGTTCCCCTTCGAGCTTCTCGATGTGTGATGTCCGCGTCAGATACCGTCCGCCGTAACGCTCCACCATCGGCGTCACGTTCTTGACGTACTCCGCGACCCACTGCTGGTCGGTGATGTCGATTTCGGCGATCGAGTAATACTTCCGGCGCTCACTCATCGTTTCTGGCATGTAGGGAGGAGTGTAAGCGACAGCCGCCCGTGAAGGCGACTGTCGATTCTCCTACTGACGTCCGGGCATACGCCAGCTCAGACGGACAAAGTACGACGCGCCGTTGAAGCCCATCTGCACGTTTTCCCAGAGCGCGCCGTTCTCGGTCTCGTTTGGATCCTGAGGCGTCGGCTGGACGTCGAAAATGTTCGTGCCGCCGACCGTCAGGCCGAGGTTGCGCCCGAGGTCGAAACCGAAATGGACGTCCGTCACAAGGCGGCCGTCGTAGTGCTGGCTCGGAGCGGACGGATCGTCGATCTGTGTCCAGGTGCCGGCCTCCACCTCGCCGAAGTAGGTCATGCGCGCGCCGGCATTCCAGCGGTCGAGACGGTAGTCGGCACTGAGCATCCCTTTGGTCTTCGGCGACGAGCCCTCCACGAACATCCGTTCCCGCGTGTTGAAGTAGATGTCTTCCTTCCCGGCGAGTCCCGGGGCCGTATTGATCCGCTGCACCTGAGTTTCATTC
Source organism: Thermoanaerobaculia bacterium (assembly GCA_036399695.1). Lineage (GTDB taxonomy): Bacteria > Acidobacteriota > Thermoanaerobaculia > Gp7-AA8 > Gp7-AA8 > DASVEE01. The sequence goes on from DASWMP010000317.1 coordinate 12,073, forward strand.
AGGTTGAGCGCGGCGAGTGCCGAGAGGGTGCCGCGTCCGGCCGGACGCCCATGCGCGAAGCTCACGTCCAGGCCGCGCGTCTGCGTGTCGATGGCGTTCGTGAAGAAGCGCGCTTCGACGAGCTGCTGTTCGCGGATGATGTCGCCGATGTCCGGATCGTCGCTGGTGAAACCGCCCGTCAGGACGATGCGGTTGTCGATGTCGATCTGGTAGACATCGAGCGTGAGCGACGTCGCCTGGCGCGGACTCCAGGTGAGGCCGACGGAGTAGTTCATCGACTCCTCTTCCTGGAGATCGGGGATGCCGACGAGCCGCGCCAGCTTGCTGTCGTTGCGGGCCAGTTTCACGTCCGCCGCTTCACCGGCGATGAAGTCGGTGAAGGTCGAGCTGAAGTAGCGCTGATGCAGCGATGGCGCGCGGAAGCCGCTGCTGGCGGACCCGCGGAAGTTGAGCACCGGCGCTGCGGCGAAGGAGAACGACACCTTCCCGTTCACCGTGTTCCCGAAGTCGTTGTAATCCTCGGCACGCAACGCGGCCGTCAGCAGCAGCTTCGGCATCGTGCGGAACTCCGTATCGATGTACGCCGCCTTGCTGTTCCGGCTGGCGTCGACTTCGTCGACCGGCTGGAAGCCCGGGAAGCCCTGCGAGCCGGCGTTGCCACCGCCCGGACCGTCGAAGTCGCCGAAAGAGCCTGGCTCGCCGGAGAAGATCGAGTAGCTCTCGCGGCGGTACTCGAGGCCGGCCGCGAGGCTGACGCCGTGCAGCCACTCCCGGTAGTAGCGGGAGAAGTCGAGGTTCGTGGTGCTCTGCGTGAACTCGAAGCCGCCGGCGTCGAAGCGTGTCGGCGAGATGCCGCCGTTCATGGTGGCCAGCGAGGCGTTGAGCGTGTTGCTGATCTCGTACGCCATCCGGTTCGCGCCGTAGACGGTACTGACGTCGGCCGACCAGGCGCCGAGCATCGTCCGGTAGCCGAAGGCGGCGGAGTAGTCGCGGATGTCGGAGCCGATGTCCGGCACGAAGCCGGATGGGTACATCGCCTCGGAGTTGCGCGACGGGATGTCGTCCGAGCCGACGCCGTCGCGGTACCAGGCACCGGCGATGCCGTCACGGTCGTTGTAGCCACCGTGGCCGTAGAACGACCCGGTTGCTCCGGCCGGCACGTCGAGGTTGTAGAAGAAGGTGAGGTTGTCGGTCGCGGAGTCGCCGATCTGGCGCGGCTCGCCCGGGGTGGCGCGATTCGTCCGGTCGCGGTTCAGCATCTCGGCCGTCAGATTCAGCGTGCCCCGCTCCGCGATGGGGATGCCGTAGTTGAAGGCGAGCTGCTCGTTCTGGCCGTCGCCCGCCGTGTACGCGCCGGCAGAGAGGAGCACGTCCAGCCCTGTCTGCTTCTTCAGCACGATGTTGATCACGCCGGCGATGGCGTCGGAGCCGTACTGCGCCGCCGCGCCGTCGCGCAGGATCTCGATGCGCTCGATGGCGCTGACCGGGATCGTGTTCAGGTCCGTCCCGACGTTGCCGCGCGCGCGTGACCCGAAGATGTAGACGAGCGACGACGTATGCCGCCGCTTTCCGTTGATCAGCACCAGCACCTGATCCGGACCGAGGCCGCGCAGCGTGGCGGCGTCGATGTGATCGCTGCCGTCAGAGCCCGATTGCCGGTTGGAGTTGAACGACGGCGCAACGAACTGCAGGAGCTGCGTGAGGTCGAGCTGCCCGCTCTCGACGGCCAGCTCGTCGATCGGCACGACGTCCACCGGGACCGGCGTGTCGGTGCGCGACCGCTCCGGCGATCGGCTGCCGACCTCGATCGTCATCGTTACCGGCTGCTGCGGATCGGTGGCTGCTGGTGGTTCTTCCGTAGCCGGGGGAGGGGTGGGCGGCGTTTCCTGCGCCAGGACCAGAGTTGCCGAGAAAACCAGAACGATGGTGGCGAGGTACTTCATCTTGCGCCTCCGATGCGGTTGTTCGGACCTTAGGGTGTGGCCCGATCATAGCGCAATGAGCGGCTGGAGGCGCCCGGCGATCTCGGAGAGCGGTGGCATTGCGCCACCGCTCTCTTTGCTGCATCAGTAAATCGAGCCGTTGCTGGAGCTGACCGCGCCCGCGTTCACGCTCAGCGTGTACGCGGTGCCGCCGGTGCCGGTCCAGGTGGCCAGGTTGAACGTGGCCGCGCCGCTCACCTTGTAGACCGGGAGGCCGGTGTACGTCAGCGGGGAGCCGGAGACGCAGACGGCCGGCACACCGTTCGACGACACGAAGTAGACCGCGCCGGCGCCGACGCGCGTGGCCGAGCCGTTCGCTTCGACGAGCATCGCCGTCGCTTCATCGACGGCGATACCGCGCGCGGACGACGCCCAGCCGTCCTTGATGATCCGGCCGATGAACGCCAGCAGGCGGCCCATGCGGTCGCGGGTGACAAAGTGCGAGTCGGTGATCTTGCCGCCGAGGTTCGCGATCGTGAGGAAGTCGCGGTCGAGCGTCACGTAACGGTTGTACGGATTGGCCACCGCCTGGCTCGACGTCACCGAACCGGCCGCGCCGGTGTAGACGAACTCGCTCAGGATCGCCAGGCCCGCGCTCGTGCCGCCGACGGGCGCGAGCTTCGTGTTCGCCACGTAGTGGATCGCGTCCTCGACCGGGGTGCCCTTCCAGAAATCGACATAGTTCGACTGGTCGCCGCCGGCGATGAAGAGCGCTTCCGCGTTCCGGATCTTGGCGATGACGAACGGATCGGCCGCCGCCGTGCGCGACGGGATGATCAGCGTCTCGACTGAATCGACCGTGCCGAGCGTGGCGATCCAGGGGTTATACGCATCGGTGCCGGTGGCGCGGATCACGACGAAGTCGCCGCCGCCCGATTTGTTGATCATCCACTGGAACGCCGCGGCGACGTCCGAGCCGCCGCCCATCAGCACGGTGCCGGCAGTCGTGGTGCGGGTGACGTCGGCCGTGTTGCCGACTGAGTAGTACTGATAGCTCGTCTTACCCGCGAAAAGGGAAACCGATACCAGGGACATGAACACACTTATGGCAAGGTTCTTAATCATTCAACTCTCTCCTGACTTCATTCTCGATCGATGGGAAGCCGGGAGGATACCCGGTCGGCGGAAATTACGCAGCAACTTCTACGCGATTCCGTCCAGTCGCCTTCGCCCGATACAGAACTTCGTCGGCGCGGCTGGCGATCCGCGCCAGTGTCGAGTCGGCCTGCACCCACTCCGCAACGCCGAGGCTGATCGTCACGGTGAGCGCCGGATCGATTTCGCTGCAGTCGATGTTCTCGACCGCGCTGCGAAGACGCTCGGCAATGGTCAGCGCCTGCTCGACGCGGGTGGACGGCAGCACGACGGTGAACTCCTCGCCGCCCGTGCGGCCGAGGTGATCCTGGCGGCGAAGCGCCGCACTGCAGGCGTGCGCGACGCGGCGCAACACCACGTCCCCCGCGGCGTGGCCCCACGTGTCGTTGATGCGCTTGAAGTGATCGATGTCAAAGGCGATGAGTGAGAACGGCTGGCCACCGCCGAGCGTCCGCTGCAGTTGCTCGTCGGCGACGGTGAGGAGGCGGCGCCGGTTCGGCAGGCGCGTCAGCTCGTCCGTCATGGCCATCCTGCGCATGCGCATCGCCACCCAGCCGACCACCACGAGGCTGGCGGCGCCGAGCACCAGGATGATCGTCTGCAGGCGGCGGATGCGCGCCGCGGCGGCGTTCTGCCGTGTGAGCGCGCGGTTCTCCTGCTCTTTCTTCTCGGAGTCGAACTGCACGCGCAGCCGCGACGTGTGCTCTTCGCGCAGCTTCTCCGCCAGCTCGCGCTGCAGCGCGGTGTGCGTCGTGCGGGCCCTGTACGCGTCCTGCCAGCGCCCTTTCGCCGCGTACGCGAGCGCCAGCTCGTCCTCGGTCTTCTCGAGGAACCGGGTGTTCTTCTCCCTCGCGAACTGTCTCCGGCTCGCTTCGAGGTCGGCGATGGCTTCGTCGAGCCGTCCCATCCTGCGGTAGGTAATGCCGCGCGACTGCAGGACGTGGTTCGCGCGCTCCAGGTCGCCCCTCCTGGTGAACGTGCGGAACGCCTCGTCCAGCAGCGGCAGCGCTTCCGCTGGACGATTGAGCTTGCCCAGAGTGATGGCGATGGAACGCTTCACGTAGGCGGCCTCGCCCGGCCGTGCCATCTTCTCTTCCGCGGCCAACGCGCGGCGATACCATTCGAGCGCGGCCGCGAGATCGTTCTTGCGCTCGTATGTGCTGGCGATGTTGAACGTCGTGTCCGCGACCATGTCCGCAGCGCCGGCAGCCTGGTATTCCGGCAGGAGCTGGCGGTAGTACTCGATGGCCCGGTCATACTGTCCGATGCTCGGTTCCGCGTAGACGTGCGCGATGTTGTCGAGGGCGCTCCGGCGCCCGCTGTCGTTACCGAGGGCGGTGTAGATGTCGTAGGCACGCTGGAGATCGACGAGCGCTGCGTTCGTTTCGCCGCGGTAGTAGCGGACATAGCCGAGCGCGAGGAGCGACTCGGCGACGAGCTCCTGCGACCCGATCCGCTCCGCTTCGGCGCGCGCCGCGATGTACACGCGGACTGCTTCTTCCTGCCGCCCGGCGGTCTCTTGCTTCGCTCCGCTCTTCAGAAGTGCTTTCACCTTCGCTTCCTGAGCCAGGAGCGGCGACGCGATGCAGAGCAGGGCCACGAGCAACCAGCGGATCTTCATCGGGGTGCGAGTAGGATACGCGATCATGAAACGCAGACGGTTAGGCACTCTCTTGGTCTCCGCGCAAGGTCTCGGCTGCATGGGGATGAGCCAGTCGTACGGTCCGGCTGACGAGCAGGAATCGATTGCTACGATCCACCGCGCCATCGACCTCGGCGTCAATTTCTTCGACACCGCCGAGGTTTACGGTCCGTTCCACAATGAGGAACTGCTGGGACGCGCGCTGCGCGGCCGCCGCGGCCAGGCCGTCATCGCCACGAAGTTCGGCTGGAACATCGTCGAAGGGAAGGTGCAGGGAGTCACGAGCCGCCCCGAGCGCATTCGCGCCGCCGTCGACGGCTCCCTTCGCCGCCTCGGCACCGACACGATCGACCTTCTCTACCAGCACCGCGTCGATCCGGCCGTCCCGATCGAGGAGGTGGCAGGCGTCGTCTCCCGTCTCGTCAGCGAAGGCAAGGTCCGGCACTTCGGCCTCTCCGAAGCAGGCGTGCAGACGATCCGCCGCGCGCACGCCATCTATCCGGTCACGGCGCTGCAGAGTGAATACTCGCTGTGGGAGCGGAACCTCGAAGCGGAGATCGTCCCGCTGCTGCGCGAGCTGAAGATCGGTCTCGTCCCGTTCAGCCCTCTCGGTCGCGGCTTCCTGGCCGGCAACGTCCAGCGCGCCGAGGAGTATCCGGAAGGGGACTACCGCCGCGGCGATCCGCGGTTCCAGGGAGAGAACTCCGACGCGAACATGCGCGCCGCGGGCGTCGTCCGCGCCATCGCCTCCGCCCGCAACGCCACGCCGGCGCAGATCGCCCTCGCCTGGCTCCTGCAGAAAGGGGAGGACGTCGTCCCGATCCCCGGCACGAAGCGCCGCACGTACCTCGAACAGAACGCCGCCGCGACGGAGATCGAGCTCAGCGCCGCTGAAGTCTCGCAACTCGACGCTTCGCTGGCTCCGGACGCGATCGCAGGCCCGCGGTATAACGACAAGAGCATGCAGTGGGTGGACCGGTAGGAGCGCGTTGTTCGTTGCTCGTTGTCCGGAGTCCGTGCTCTGCTCGGCCGACCTCGCATAGCGCAGCACGGACAACGGGCAACGGAAAACGGACAACGCCATGGACATCCCGACCTTTCTCTACGGCACGGCGTGGAAAGAAGACGAGACGGCCCGATTGACGCGGCTGGCGCTGGACAGCGGCTTCCGGGGTATCGATACGGCGAACCAGCGGAAGCATTACTTCGAGGCAGCGGTGGGTGAGGGGATCGCGGGCGCGATCGAGGCGGGCGTCGTCCGGCGGGACGAGCTGTTCCTGCAGACGAAGTTCACGTATCGCGGCGGGCAGGATCACCGGCTGCCGTACGATCCGGCGGCCGCCCCGGCGACGCAGGTGCGGCAGTCGTTCGCCAGCTCGCTCGAACATCTGCGCGTGGAGACGCTCGACTCGTACGTGCTGCACGGACCATCGCGTCGGAGCGGCCTCTCTGAGCTCGACGTCACGGTCTGGCGCGCGATGGAAGAGCTGCAGCGCACCGGCCAGACGCGTCACCTCGGCATCAGCAACGTCGCGCTCGACCAGCTCGAGATGCTCTGGTCGCTCGCGGACGTGAAGCCGCAGTTCGTGCAGAACCGCTGCTATGCCTCGACCCGCTGGGACGCCGACGTCCGCACCTTCTGCCGCGCCCACGGCATCATCTATCAGGGCTTCTCGCTGCTGACGGCCAACGCCAGGGAGCTGCGCTCGGTGCGGTTCCGGGAGATCGTCGCCCGCAGCGGCGGGACAGCCGCGCAGGTGGTGTTCCGCTTCGCCCTGCAGGTGGGAATGCTGCCGCTCACCGGCACGACCGACGCGGCGCACATGCGGGAGGACCTGGCGTCACCGGAGCTGACGCTGCCGGCCGAAGACGTGGCGGCCATCGAGTCGATCGCCGCATAGTTTCCTCTGGTACGCGCAGTGCTTCCCCCCTCGCCATGGCACGTTACAAGATGCGGCAGAAGATGATCTCGTTCGGGGACGACTTCACGATCGAGGATGAAAACGGCAACCCCGCGTACGAGGTCGACGGCAAGGTCATGCGCATTCGCGAGACCTTCGAGCTGAAGGACCGGCAGGGGAACGTGGTGGCGATGATCCGCGGCAAGCTGATCTCGATCCGTTCGAAGATGGAGATCCTGCGCAACGACGACGTCGTGGCCACGGTCACGAAGGCGCTCTTCGCCCCGTTCCGCGACAAGTTCAAGGTAGACGTCGCCGGCGGCGGCGACATGGACATCGACGGCTCGATCCTCGACCACGAGTACACCATCACCCGCGGCGACAAGACCGTGGCCATGGTCTCGAAGCGCTGGTTCACGTTCACCGACACCTACGGCATCGAGGTCGCGTCAGGTGAAGACGACGCGCTGGTGCTGGCCATCGCCGTGGCCCTGGATGAGATGGCGCACGACAAGGACGACGAGAAGTAGCTCCAGGGAACGATGGGACCTAGAGGACAGATGGTAAAACCCTCCCGGTTTTCATAGGTCCCATCTGTCCCATAGGTCCCATCGTTCCCTGTCGGTAAGAGCCTTCACGCCACCGCCACCCAGATCAGAAACCGCGGTCCCCGATTCGCATCCCGTCCGCGCACCTTCACTTCCTCGGCGGTGAAGCCCGCCTGGTGCAGCCGGCGTGTGAACGCCGCGTCCGGGCCGGCCGACCACACCGCCAGAATCCCCTTTTCGCGCAGTGCCGCATGCGCGGCGCGTAAGCCCGCGGCGGTGTAGAGCCAGTTGTTCTTCTCCGTTGTCAGGCCGGCCGGACCGTTGTCCACGTCCAGCAGGATGGCGTCGTAGGCGGCGCGCTCGGCGCCGATCACCTTCGCCACATCGCTCTCCCGCACTACCACCCGCTTGTCGTCGAGCGGCCTCCCGGCCAACTCCGCGAGCGGGCCACGGTTCCAGGCCACCACCTCCGGCACCAGCTCCGCCACGACCACCTGCGCGTCGCGGCGCACGCGCGCCAGCACCGCTGCCAGCGTGAACCCCATCCCCAGGCCGCCGATGAGCACACGCAGCCGCGCACGCGCTCCGAGGCGCTCGCACGCCAGCGCGGCCAGCGCATCCTCGGAGGCATGGACGCGGCTGTTCATCAGCTCCTGCGAACCGACGCGGATCGAGTACTCCGTGCCGCGCTGGTAGAGGCGCATCTCTTCACCGCCGCCAAGGATCGGCGCCTGTCCGAGCAGCGTCCAGGGGATCATTCGTCTCCCGTGCGCAGCGTGGCGGACCAGTCGCCGTCGCGGTCCTGCGTCACCTCGACCTGCCATGGCTGGCAACAGACGGGGCAATCCTGCACGTAGTCCTGGCGGCTCGAGCCCGTCTCCTCCACGTCGAGCTCCGCCGGCTCGCCGCAGTACGGACAGGTCACGGGAACGAATTGCGTCATGTCGTGATCTTATGACGCACGTGACGACAGTGCACCTCATCGACGCCAGCCCGTACCTCTTCCGCGCCTGGTTCTCCCTGCCGAAGTCCATCGTCGACCCTGCAGGCCAGCCGGCCAATGCCGTCTACGGCTTCGTCAGCTTCCTGGCGAAATACATCGCGGACGAGAAGCCGGCGCACATCGGCGTCGCCTTCGACCGCCACTTCAACCACAGCTTCCGCAACGAGTACTACCCGGCGTACAAGGCGCAGCGGGAGGAGTCGCCGAAGGAGCTCGAAGCGCAGGTCGATCCCGCGCTCGAAGCAACCGAAGCCCTCGGCGTCACGACCTTCATCGACGAGCGCTACGAGGCCGACGACCTCATCGCCACGGCCATGCACCAGACGCGCGCCAGCCGCGCGCACTACGTCATCGTCACTTCCGACAAGGACATGACCCAGCTCGTGACGGAGAAGACCGTCGTCGTCGATCCGGCCCGCAACCTCCGCTTCGACGCCGACGCCGTCGAGGCGAAGTTCGGCGTCAAGCCGGAGCAGATCGTCGACTTCCTGGCCCTCGCCGGCGACACCGTCGACAACATCCCCGGCGTCAAAGGCATCGGTCCGAAGACGGCCGCGCAACTGCTGCAGCGTTTCGGCTCGCTCGAAGCGATCTACGAGAACGTCCCGGCCATGAGCAAGAGCAAAACACGCGGCGACGTCTCGCTCGCGGCCAAGCTGCAGGAGTGCGCCGACCTGGCCGGCATGTCGAAGCGGCTGGCGACGGTGGCGACCGACGCGCCGATCGACGTCACGCTCGACACGCTCCGCTATCGCGGGCCGGATGAGGCGCGGCTCGACACGCTCTTCGCGCGGCTCGGCTTCGCCACGCTGCGCGAGCGCGTCACGCGCGGCGCCTGAAGTCCGCCGAGGACCGCGTCGAGGAGCCCGGGGAAGGCGGCGTCCAGCTCCAGACGGCGGAGCGTGTTGATGCGGCGCACGCCTTCACTGTGCGTGGCGATGACGCCCGCGTCGCGCAGCACCTTGAAGTGATGAGAGAGCGACGACTTCGGCATGTCGATGCCGAACGTGCCGCAGGCGGTCTCGCCGTCGTCCGCGAGCTGCTGCACGATCCGCAGCCGCAGCGGGTCGCTCAGCGCGTACAGCACGGCGGGTAAGGAGAGCTTCTCGGCCATCGCCGAAGATGTTAACCGATTCGTCATTGTTCGAAAAGTCTCGAACGATTACATTGTTCGAAGTATTTCGAACGAAGGAGTGATTCAGATGTGGGCAACAGAGCTTCGAGGAACCGGAAATGACGCGCTGGTGGAGGTCGAAAGAGCACGCCCGGAGCCGGCGGCGGGACAACTGCTCGTGCGGGTGAAAGCGGCTTCGATCAACTATCGCGACCTGGCGCTGATCCGCGGCGATTACGGCAGCGGCCACCAGTTTCCGCTCATCCCGCTGTCCGACGGCGCCGGTGAAGTCGTGAGTGTGGGTGAAGGCGTCACGCGCTACAAGGCGGGCGACCGGGTGATCTTCGCCATGCGTCCCCTCTGGCAGAACGGCGTGCCGACGCGCAAGGCGATCACGACCTCCCTCGGCATGACGCTCGACGGCGTCCTCGCCGAGTACAAGGTGGCGGACGAAGCGCACGTCGTGCGCACCCCGGCGCATCTGACCGACGAGCAGGCGGCGTCGCTGCCGATCGCCGCCGTGACGGCGTGGTCCGCGCTCGTCATCGGCGGCGGTCTTCGCGCCGGCCAGACCGTCGTCGTGCAGGGCACGGGCGGCGTCGCCCTCTTCGCCCTGCAGTTCGCGAAGCACCTCGGCGCCCGCACGATCCTGCTTTCGAGCAGCGATGAAAAGCTGGAGCGCGGCCGCGCCCTCGGCGCCGATCACCTGATCAACTACTGGCGCACGCCGGAGTGGGGAGTGCAGGTGGTCGAGCTCACCGGCGGTGAAGGAGCCGAGCACGTGCTCGACATCGGCGGGCAGACGACCATCGAGCAGTCGCTCGAAGCGGTCCGTCCCTCCGGCAACATCTATCTCGTCGGCTTCCTCGGCGGCTCGAAGCTGGAGATCGACCTGACGCGCGTCTTCCGCCGTGCCGTCTCGATGCGGGGCCTGTCGGTCGGCTCGATCGCCACGTTCGAGGAGATGAACGCCGCCATCGAAGCGTGGCACCTCGAGCCGGTCATCGATCGCGTGTTCGAGCGCAACCAGCTCGGGGCCGCACTCAACTACATGGGCACAGGGGCGCAGTTCGGCAAAATCGCCCTGCGCGTCTGACGGCTCAGCGGACCTGGACCCCTTTCCAGAAGGCGACGCGGCCCTTGATCTCCTTCGCCTCGTCTTTTGGATCGGGGTAGTACCAGACGGCGTCGGCATTCACGGTGTCGCCGATGACGATGTCGTAGTAACTGGCCGTCCCTTTCCAGCCGCAGACGGTGTGGGTCTGGCTGGGGCGGAGCAGTTCCTGGTTGACGGCTTCGAGGGGGAAGTAGTGGTTGCCCTCGACGACGACCGTGTCGTCGCTCTCGGCGATAGTGGTGTTGTTCCAGGTGGCTTTCATGCCGGGAGTGTAGCGCCGCCGCGGGCGCGGCGGCGCTAGCTCAGCAAGCGCTTACTGCAGTTCGGTGCGCGAGATGATGCCGTCGCGGTTGCGGTCCTGGTTGCGGAACGAAACGTCGTTGCCGCGCCACTCGCTACGGGTGATCCGGCCGTCGCCGTTGCGGTCGAGACCACGGAAGCGGCTGGGCGTGGCGCGGTTGTCGGGCGTGCGGACGCCGGTGCGGTCGCTCTGCGAGACGACGCCGTCGCGGTTACGGTCGAGGCGGTCGAAAGTGGCTACGTCGCCGCGCCATTCGCCGCGCGAGATCACGCCGTTACGGTCGCTGTCGAGGCGGCGGAGCTCATCCTGGATCGCCGTCGGATTGGCCGCGATCTGCTGCGCCTCGGTCTGCGTGATGTAGCCGTCGCGGTTCCGGTCCGCCAGCTCGAACTGATAGCTGTCGCCGGGGAACTCGCTCCGGCTGATCGAACCGTCCCGGTTGCTGTCGTACTGCGAGAACACCTGCGTCCGGCTCGTCTTCTGTTTGTTCTTGTTGTTCTTCTGCTTGTCGTTCTTCGCCATCGCGGCGGGCGCCGTCGCGACGAACAACGTCAACGCGAGTGCGGTAAGAGTCTTTGTCGTCTTCATGACGACCTGTTATTGCGGCATGGGTGCCACGACCTAAGTGCAGTGAACAAGAGGCTTACTGATTTCGACCCATTCGCCGCCGTCCATACCGGAGGGCGCACTGTCATCAACGGTCGAGAGCGGTCAGCCAGACGCGGCGGACCTCGCTGGCGCCGCGCGCATTCGGCTCGATGATCGACTCCTGCAGATACCAGCGGTCGCGCTCCGCCACCTTCATCCCGTGGCCGAGGAAGTGCGCGTGGATGTCGGCGAGGCGGAGGCGTTTGTCGGTTGCGGCGAACCGGCGGAGCTCGTCCTGATACTGGCGCAGCCATTCGGCTTCCCGGTCGAGGGTGCCGCCGTGGCCGGGGAGGCGGTTCGTACCGTCGGACGGGTCGTAGACAGTGCTGAGCAGCACCGTCGCGTTCGGCCGCCGCTCGAGCACGCGGGTGACGGCGGTGCGCATCCGCTCGGCGATGTCCGGGACGGGGTTGCCGCCGCGGGAACCGAGGACGCCGAGCAGGTCGTTGCCGCCGATCGTGACGGTGACGAGCGTCGGCTCGTCGCTGGCCGTGACGCTCTCGACCTGGCGGAGAAGCGTGTGCGTCGTGGCGCCGTCCGAGGTGCGGTTGTCGAATTCGATACCTTTGTAGAGCGAGCGGAGGTCGCGTCCCTCGAACTCCGGCCAGAGGCGGTCGTCGTTCCGATAAAGGAGCGAGGCGGCGCCGAGCAGCGACGTGCTGGCCCGGCCGGCATAGCGGCGCTCGACGTCGTGCGCGGGATACAGGTCGATGGAGATGCTGTCGCCGAGGGCGATGTATCGGGAGAAGGTTTGTGTGGTCATGGGTCGTGGAGACGTGCCGCTGCAGGCGAGCACGAGAATGCCGAGAGCGAGGAACAGAGGGCGCATGCGGGCATCGTTGTCAGTACATCCCTCATGCCACTGCATATAATCGGCGCGTGCAAAACGACATCATCGCTCGCAATAACGTCAATGTGACCGGCAAGGGCACGCGGCCACTGCTGTTCGCGCACGGCTTCGGGTGCGACCAGAACATGTGGCGCTTCATCGTCCCGGCCTTCGAAAACGACTACCGCGTGATCCTGTTCGATTACGTCGGTGCAGGCAAATCCGACGTGTCGGCGTGGAGCGCGCGGCGCTACTCCTCGCTCGACGGCTACGCGCAGGACGTCCTCGACATCTGCCACGCCCTCGACCTGCAGGACGTGACCTACGTCGGCCACTCCGTCAGCAGCATGGTCGGCGTACTTGCGGCGAAGCGGGAGCCGTCGCTCTTCAGCCGGCTGGTCATGGTCGGTCCCTCGCCGCGCTACATCAACGACGGGGAGTACGTCGGCGGCTTCGAGCGGGCGGATATCGAGGGGCTGCTCGACCTCATGGACAAGAACTACATAGGCTGGGCGAACTTCCTCGCGCCGGTGATCATGAAGAACGACGAACGGCCCGAACTGACCGCCGAGCTGCACGAGAGCTTCTGCTCGACCGATCCGAAGATCGCCCGGCAGTTCGCCGAGACGACCTTCTTCGCCGACAACCGCGCCGATCTGGCGGACGTGCCGGTGCCCGCTCTGATCATGCAGTGCGCCGAGGATGCGATCGCGCCCGTCGAAGTGGGCCGCTATCTGCTCAAGAACATGCCTCAGAGCACGCTGCGCCTGATGAAGGCAACGGGCCACTGCCCCCACATCAGCCATCCGGACGAGACCATCGAGGCCATCAAGGAGTACCTGGCCTCCTAGCATGGACCCGCTGCTCGATCGCGCGCCCTGCGGCTTCGTCTCGATCGCCGACGACGGGACGATTCTCGACATCAACCTGACGCTCGTCCAACTGCTCGGCTACACGCGCGTGGAGCTGCTCGGCTGGCATTTGCAGAAGATCCTGCCGCCGGGCGGGCGCATCTTCTACCAGACGCACGTCTTCCCGATCGTGAAGATGCACGGCGTCGCCGAAGAGATCTACATCGCCCTCCGGACCAAAGACGCCGTCGACCTGCCGGTGCTGATGAACGTGGCCCGTCACACGCGCGACGGAACGAACGTCAACGACTGCGTCTTCGTCCGCATGACGCAGCGCCATCTCTACGAGGACGAACTGCTCCAGGCGCGCCGCCTCGCCGAGCAGGCCAACGCCGCCAAGGCGAAGTTCCTCTCGATGATGTCGCACGACCTGCGCACGCCGCTGACGTCGATCTCCGGCCACGCGTCGCTGCTGGCCAACGGGCTCCACGGCCCGATGACCGGGCCGCAGCACGACTCGGTGATGCGTATCCGTGAAGCCTGCGCCGTGCTGCTCGGCATGATCAACGACATCCTCTCGTTCGCGCAACTCGACTCCGGGAAGGTGGAGGTGCGCCTGCGCCCCGTGCAGGTGGCGGATTCGATCGCCCGCGCCGAAGGCCTGACGCGCGTGCAGGCCGAGAGCTCCGGTCTGACGTTCCATGTGGAGGCCTGCAACGAGGACGTGATGGCCAGCGCCGATCCCGACAAGCTCCAGCAGGTGCTGCTCAACCTGCTCACGAACGCCATCAAGTTCACCAGCTCCGGCGGCACCGTCGCGGTCTCCTGCGATCGCGACGGAGACCGCGTGCTGATCCGCGTGCGGGACAACGGCGTAGGCATCCCGGCCGAGCAACTGGAGCGGGTCTTCGATGCCTTCGTGCAACTCGGTTTCGAGCCGGACGAGACGCATCAGCGCGGCGTAGGACTCGGACTGGCGATCAGCAAAGAGCTGACCGCCGCCATGGGCGGGGAGCTGACGGTGGAGAGCGTGGTGGGGGAAGGGTCGGTGTTCACGGTGGCGCTGGCGGAGGGATAGCTGGGCCCACGGGGGTCCCATCTGTCCTCTAGGTCTCATCGTGCCCCTGTTTCACCGCACCAGCATCGTCGCCAGACTCAAAAACAACCCCATGCTGGCCACGTCCGTGGCGGTCGTGAGAAAGATGCTCGAGGCCGTGGCCGGATCCGCCCCCAACCGCCTGAGCGTCAGCGGGATCAGCGCTCCGGCGATGCCGCTGATGACGCAGCTTCCGATCATCGAGAAAAACACGATTCCGGCCAACAGCAGCGCGGCCGGGTGGCTCTGCGCCCTCGCGGCGAGAAACATCCCGATCGCCGCCATCACGCCGACGAGGGCCCCGTTGAGCAGGCCGAGGAGGGCTTCCTTGAAGACCAGGGCCCGTTCGCGGCCCGGTTGCAGCTCGCCGAGCGTCATGCCGCGCAGCGCCACGGCCAGCGCCTGACAGCCCGTATTGCCGGACTGCCCCGCCAGCACCGGGAGGAACGACGCCAGGATCACGATCTTGTCGATCGTTCCCTGGAACATCCCCACCACCGCCGCGGCGATGAACGCGGTGAGCAGGTTGAGCTGCAGCCAGGGATGGCGGAAGCGCAGGCTGCGGATCCAGGGGGTCGTCAGCCGTTCTTCCTTGTCGACACCGACCATGCGGCCGGCCTGGGCGCTGATCTCGTAAGCCTGCTCTTCGAACATGGCCTGGCCGCGGACCTGGCCGAGGAGCGTACCGTCCGTGGAGCAGACCGGGTAGACCGGGAAGTGGCGGCGGACGACCTGCTTCATCGCCTCCGGCATCTCCATCTCCGGGGTCAGGAAGAAGGGGTTGCGCAGCATCACGGAGTCGAGATGCTGCTCGCGATCGGAGAGCAGCAGGTCGCGCATCGTGACGATGCCGCAGAGGCGGCCGCCTTCGTCGACGATGAAGAGGTAGGTGACGAACGTCGTCTTCGACAGCTCCCGCACCGCGTCCACCGTCTCGGCGATGGTCTGATCCGGACGGAAGACGGAGGTCGGCGGCTCCATGAGCCTGCCGATGGTGTCCTCGTCGTACGTCTCGTTGCGGATCCACTGCGCGCGCTGCTGCGCCGAGGCGGCCGCGAGTACCGCCGCCCGTTTGTCGGGCGTCAGCTCGTCGAGGATGTCGTGGGCCAGCGCCGGATTGAGCGATTGCAGCACGGCGGCGGTCGTGGCGGCGGGCTGGTCGCGCAGGAGCTGCGCTGCGTCACGCGAGCCGCGGCGCTGCGCCTCGGCGGCCAGGGTCTCGACGGGCTGCGGGTCTGCCGGGAGGGTCGTCGTCATTTGGCGATTTCCGATTTCCGATTGCCGGGCGGTGACAGGAGCGGTCAGGGGAAGAGGGGCGGAGGGACGCGGCGCTTGCTTGCTTGCTCGAAGGCGTAGGCGAGGCGGATCAGCGTCGGCTCGCTGCAGGCGGTGCCGGTGAAGCCCACCCCGTACGGCGCCGGTCTGGCGTTGAACCCCTCGGGGAAGGCCGTCGACGGTGCGTTCGGCACCGTGGCGAAGGGGACGAGCACCGTCGGGTAGCCGGGACGGGCGGCGATGCCGGCGCTGGACGGCCCGGGGAAGAGGAGCGCGTCGAGGTTGTGCTTCTTCAGCGCGGCGTCGATGCCGGTGGTGGCGCCGAGACGGATGTCGTTGGCCCGGTCGGCCTCATAGCGGGCGCGGAAGAGCTCCGGGTCCATCATGTCGGAGAAGTCGAGCAGCGACTGGCCGTACTTGATCGCCCCCATCTTCTGGTGGGCGAGGTTCCACTTGCGCAGCTCTTCGAGGCTCTTGACCGGGGCCTTGTCGCCGAGGGACTGGAGCCAGGCGTTGAAATCCCGCTCCATGCCGTAGGCGAGATCGATCGAGCAGTCGCGGTCCTTGACGTCGTCCATGCTGGTGCAGACGCCCCAGGTGATGAAGTTGTCCTTCTCGTCCGTGGCCACGACGGAGGGGATGTCGGCCGGATCGACGATCACGGCCCCCTGCGCCTCGAGGATGGCGATCGCTTCATTCATCGCTTTCTGCTGGTCGGGATTGAGACCGCCGACCGGCTGCTTCTCGCCGGGGATCGGGGCCTTGTCGTAGAAGAAGGCGCGGGGGATGCCGATGCGGGCCCCTTTGAGGCCGTCCTTCTTCAGGTAGGGGGTGTAGTCGCGGATGGGGGTGCAGGCCTTCGTGGCCGGGTCGTTCGGGTCCGGCCCTTCGAGCACGCCGAGGAGGATGGCGGCGTCCGTGACGGTGCGGGCCATCGGGCCGGGGGTGTCCTGGTCGGCGGTGATGGGGATGACGCCGTAGCGGGAGATGCGTCCGACGGTCGGCTTCACCGCGGCCAGCATGTTGGCGTTCGCGGGGCTGAGGATCGAGCCGGACGTCTCGGTGCCGACGTTGGCCGCCCAGAAGCTGACGGCCGTGCCGGTGCCGGAGCTGGAGCCGCCGGTGGCCAGGGCGGGACGGCCGTCGCCGGTCACTTCGCGGGGATCGCGGCGGGGATCGTAGGGATTGAACCCGTAGCCGGTGAGGGCGTTGTAGTTCGTCGGCATCGGGACCGGTGCGCCGGCCACCCAGTTGGCGAGCTCGGTGAGCTGCGTCTTGGCGATGATGATGGCGCCGGCCTCCCGGAGGTTGCGGGTGAGGGTGGCGTCGTATGGCGGCACGAGCTCGGCGAAGGCGAGGGCGCCGCCGGTGGTGCGGATGTCGGTCGTGTGGATGTTGTCCTTGAGGGCGATGGGGATGCCGTGCAGCGGCCCCCGCACTTTGCCGGCGGCACGTTCCCGGTCGAGGCGGTCGGCCTCCTCGATGGCGCGAGGGTTCACCGTGACGATGGCGTTGAGCTGGTCCTCGTAGGTGGCGATGCGGAGCAGGTGCAGCTCGACAAGCTGCCGGGAGGTGAGCCGCCCCTCACGCAGCGCGAGCTGCATCTCAGGGATGGTGGCCTCCACGATGTTGAACGGCCGCGGAGCGCGTTGCTGCGCGACAGCCGGCAAGGAGAGCGCGAGCAGTAGAGCGAGCGGGAGGATGCGCGTCATGCGCCGATTCTACGTTGGGCGGTCTCGGAAGAGACGATTTCACATCCGGAGCAGACGATTTCGCATCTGGAGCAGTCGATTTCGCATCTGGAGCAGTCGATCTCACATCTGGAGCAGTCGATTTCACATCCGGAGCAGACGATTCCGCATCTGGAGCAGACGATTTCGCATCTGGAGCAGTCGATTTCGCATCTGGAGCAGTCGATTTCGCATCTGGAGCAGTCGATCTCGCATCTGGAGCAGTCGATCTCACATCTGGAGCAGACGATCTCACATCCGGAGCAGTCGACCGTCACCTTCAGAAGTGAAGATTTCATCTCCAGAGCAGACGATTTCACCTCGAGAGATGAAAACTTCATCTCCAGAGCAGACGATCGTCACCTTCGGAAGTGAAAGTTTCATCTCTGGAAGTGAGATCGTCTCAACCGGGCGTCACACGTTCGGTTTCGCTCCCATAGGTCCCATCATTCTACCCGGCGCTCCAACTCGTCAGGAGATGATGCGCAATGGCGTACCTGTTCGGCGCCAGCACGTCCGGGTGCCGCCCGGCCAGCACGGCGCGCGCTTCCTCCCGCGAGAGCCAGCGCACCTCCTCCAGCTCCACGCCGTCCGCGACCGCGTTCTCGTCCGCCACCTCGGCGATGAGGCCGAACATCAGAGACGAGGGAAACGGCCAGGGCTGGCTTGCCATGTACGTGACCTTCGTTGCCACGAGGCTCGCTTCCTCGGCCATCTCCCGGGCGCACGCCTCCTCGATCGACTCTCCCGGCTCGATGAACCCGGCCAGCGGCGCCATGCGCCCCTTCGGCCAGCCCGGATTGCGCGCCAGCAGGCAGCGGTCGCCGAGGACCGGCAGCATGATCACGACGGGGTCGACGCGCGGAAAGTGCTCGGCACCGCATTTCGGGCAGAGCCGCTTCCAGCCGGCCGAGATGATGTCCGTGGCGTTCCCGCAGACCGCGCAGAATCCGTGACGCCGGTGCCACTCGAACAGACTCCTGGCCACGCCGGCGATGGCGACCTCTTCCGGCGGCAGCGTCGTGGCCAGCGGACGCATCTCCTCGAACGTTCCGCCGTCGGTCTCCTCGGCCGTGCTCTCCACGGCGAACCAGGCCACGTCGTCCGCGTCCACGCCGAGGAACACCGCCGGCTCGTTACGCCACTCTACGGAATGTAGATTTCCCTCGCGGACGAGCAGTTTTCCCTCCCTCACGCCGACGATCCTGGAGAGGGGATCCGACAGCCTGGAGGCGATCCACGAGAGGTCGTCGCGATGGATGGCGGAACGGTCGAGCGGACTGCCGGTGAACGGGATCATTCGCGTGGGGGATTGTGTCAGAATCCGGCCGCCCCGCGGGGCATCGGACGAGATGACCACTACCTACGATTCCTCATCCATCGAGGTCCTGACGGGACTCGAGCCGGTCCGCAAACGGCCCGGTATGTACACCACGACCGAGCGTCCGAATCACCTGGCGCAGGAGGTCATCGACAACGCGGCCGACGAGGCCATCGCCGGTTACGCGGACGAGATCGTCGTGACGCTGCACGAGGACAACTCGCTGAGCGTGCAGGACAACGGCCGCGGGATGCCGGTCGACAAGCACGCCAAGGAAGGGGTGAGCGGCGTCGAGGTCATCCTCACCCGCCTCCACGCCGGCGCCAAGTTCTCGGAAAAGAGCTACCGCTACTCGGGCGGCCTGCACGGCGTCGGCGTCTCGGTCGTCAACGCCCTCTCGAAGAAGCTCCAGGTCTGGGTCCGCCGCGACGGCAACGAGTACCTGATGGAGTTCGGCGACGGCAAGAAGAAGTCGGAGCTGAAGGTCGTCGGGACGGTGGGGAAGCGCAACACCGGCACGACGGTCCGCTTCTGGGCGGACGACTCCTTCTTCGACTCGCCGAAGTACAGCGTCCCCCGCCTCAAGCACGTCATGCGCGCCAAGGCGGTGCTTTCGCCGAAGCTGCGGATGCGCTTCATCAGCCAGATCGACCCGGCGGACAGCGAGGAGTGGTACTTCGAGGACGGGCTGACGGATTACCTCACGTCCGAGCTGGCCGGGACGCTGACGATCCCGGAGACGCCGTACACCGGCCACTTCAAGGGGATGGAGCACGAGGTGGACTGGGCGGTGGTCTGGCTGCCGGAGGATGGGGAGATCGTCGGCGAGAGCTACGTGAACCTGATCCCGACGGCGCAGGGGGGGACGCACGTGAACGGCTTCCGCACGGGTCTCACGGAGGCGGTGCGGGAGTTCTGCGAGTTCCGGAACCTGCTGCCGCGCAACGTAAAGATCACCCCCGAGGACGTCTGGGCGCGCTGCAGCTACATCCTGTCCGTGAGGATGACGAACCCGCAGTTCACCGGGCAGACGAAGGACCGCCTCTCGTCGCGCGAGGCGTCGGCGTTCGTCTCCGGCGTGACGCAGGACGCCTTCTCGATCTGGCTGAATAACAACGTCGCTGAGGCGGAGAAGATCGCCAACGTCGCGATCAACCAGGCCCTCGTCCGCCTCAAACAGGGGAAGAAGGTCGAGCGGAAGAAGCTGACCTCCGGCCCGGCGCTCCCCGGCAAGCTGGCCGACTGCACGAGCCAGGACCTGAATCGCACAGAGCTGTTCCTCGTCGAGGGAGACTCGGCCGGCGGCTCGGCCAAGCAGGCCCGCGACCGCGACTTCCAGGCCATCATGCCCCTGCGCGGCAAGATCCTGAACACCTGGGAAGTGGATTCGGGCGAGGTGCTCTCCTCCCAGGAAGTGCACGACATCGCCGTGGCCCTCGGCGTCGATCCCGGCCCGTCGGGCGACCTGAACGGCCTGCGCTACGGGAAGGTCTGCATCCTGGCGGACGCCGACTCGGACGGCGCGCACATCGCCACACTGCTCTGCGCGCTGTTCGTCCGCCACTTCAAGAAGCTGGTGCAGGACGGCCGGGTGCACGTGGCCATGCCGCCGCTCTACCGGATCGATGTCGGCAAGAACGTCTACTACGCATTGGATGACGCGGAGCGGGACGGCATCCTGGCCCGCATCCAGGCGGAAGGCATCCGCGGCAAGGTGAACATCCAGCGTTTCAAGGGTCTGGGCGAGATGAACCCGAACCAGCTCCGCGAGACGACGATGGACCCGAACACCCGCCGCCTGGTGAAGCTCACCCTGGACGACAGCGACGACGCCAGAGCCACGATCGACATGCTCCTGGCGAAAAACCGCAGCGGTGACCGCAAGATCTGGCTCACCGAAGAGGGCAACAAAGCCGAAATCCTGGAGTAAAACCCGGGCGCTTCGTTCGCCCGGGCTCTCGGCGCTGCTGCTACGCTTTCGCCGGTCCGAAAATCCATTACCCGCGGTTCTCCTGTGCGCAAACGCCTGGCGGTTTTCTGCTTTTCCGTGCTGTTGGCTGTCTCGGCGTCGGCATTCACGCCCGCGGACGATCTGTTCATCGGCGCGGTGACCGCGCGCGTCGGCTCGGCCTCAGGGGACTTCCGGCTCATGAGGACGGTCACCGAAACGCTGGAGCGTCGGGCGCTCGACCACCCGAATACCCACGTCTGCCGCGCCAAGGTCGAGGCTTCGAGCGGGGAGTGGAGCGCTGCCGACGCCGCCCTCGACCGGGCCGCGACGACGCTCCGGCCTGGTCGCTCTTCACGAATCCGGAAGCGCTCCAGCACCAGATGACCGAGGAGGTCCGCCACAACGTCCGCAACCACTACGGCGTGGAGATCGTGGCCCCGGTGCCGGCGACGACCTGATCTCGGAGTGCGGTGGCGAATGGCCACCGCTCTGATATACGTGGAACAGAGCGGTAGCTACGGAGGCAGCGTCTCCTCCGCACCGCACTCCGAGATGTTGCAGGCGACGGCGAGCGCGACCTCAGCAGAAGCGTTGATCGACGGTTTGTTGGTGGCTGTGTTGTTCGATGCGTCAGGATCAGCCGTTCCGGCGGCAACGCTGGTCGTAACGTTGATTGACGTTGCAGCCGGCGGCACGGCCTCGGTACGCGTCCGCATGACGGTTTATCCCGGCGTGAGCGTGGCAACGGCTGAGAGTGGAAGCTGAGAGGCGCTCAGCGGATGATCGCCACCACCAGCGTGACGTCATCCCCCTGCTCGACCTTGCCGCGGAACTGCTCCACGTCCTGGACGATGGCGTCGCGCAGCGACTCGGCGGTGGCACCGTCGTGGATGCGCACGATCTCGGCGAGACGATCCAGGCCGTAGACGTCCCCGGCGGCGTTCGCGGTCTCGTACACGCCGTCACTGTGGAGGACGAACACGTCGCCGGTGGCAAAGGGGAAGCGGAGCTGGGGGATCGTCACGGGAAGGCGCACACCCAGAGGTGGGGCGAAGAGCTCGACCGGGGCGACGCTGCCGTCGCTGGCGCGGCGGAGGATCATCGGCGGGTGGGCGGCGCTGGCGAGGGTCGCCGTCTTACTCTCCCGGTCGAGCAGCAGGACGGCGACCGTGGCGAGCATGCGGCGGCGCGACGTCTGCGCCACGAGATCGTGCAGGCGCTGGAGCACGGCGGCCGGATCGGTCAGCGACTCGCGCAGCAGCGTGAACCCGCTGCGCAGGGACGCCAGCACGAGCCCGGCGGCCATCCCGTGGCCGGCCACGTCGCCGGAGACGAGGGCCACGCCGTCGCCGACGAGGAAGTAGTCGTAGTAGTCGCCGCCGACCTCCGTGGCCGGCAGGGAGACGCCGGCCAGGTCGACCCAGGCAAGATCCGGCGCGGCCTCGGGAAGCATGCTGATCTGGAGCTCGCGCGCGTACCGGAGCTCGTCGCGCATCCGGATCTGCTCGCGGGCGTGGCGGCGCCGGTCCGTCCAGTCGTTGACGATTTCCCGCCGGAGGCGGCGGGAGAAGAAGAGGACCACGGCCAGGACGGCGAGGTTCATCGCCGCGCTCCCGCCCCAGGTCCCGAGGCGCTGATGCCACGGCATGGGGGTGATGAGCCCCTGAAAGAGCGCCGCGGCCATCAGAAAACCGTGCAGGAGGAGGAACTCCGAGACGGCGAGGCGGAAGCCGATCAGGAACAGCGGAAAGATGATGGCCCAGGCGATCCACGACTCCGCCCGGTTCGGGAAGCTGATCAATTGGATGTACTGGACGACCGCGAAAATGCCGACGAACGCGCTGACATGCCTCCGCGCCAGCCGCGTCAGGCCGTAGTAAGCACGCGGGCGTGGCGGGCGGTCGAGCCGCCGCGCGTCGAGCGCCAGCAGAGCCATGATGATGAGCCAGACGAAGTTGCTCACCGCCAGGACGACCTGCTGCGGCGTTCCCGATCGCTCGTCCATCGCCGTGCCGAACTCGACGAAGGTAATGAAGAGGAAGAACGCCGTCAAAACCCAGAACCAGAGCAGGTTGCGTCCGTCGAACCGCCGCCGGATGGCAGCTTCGTCGGACGTACGGGCGAGCTCTTCGATCGAGAAGGATTCCATGGTTGAGGGGCATCCGTAACGCGTTGTCCGTTGCCCGTTGCCCGTTGCCCGTTGTCCGTGGCGGAGCGGAGCCAGCGGACACAACGAGCAACGGACAACGCGTCACGGGTTCTACGAGTAGTGGATTTACGTGGCCGGTGAGGCGGGGTTCTCCCGCCCGCTCGGCCGTGCGAACTGCCGGCGCGTGCTGCATGTTATCTTCGCGCCCGCTGATCGAACCACCCATGGCGAAGAAATCCCGTACAGACCAGACCTCCTTCACCCCGCCGCCGCCGATGGCGCCCGACGTCGAGGCGCAGCCGGTCGCCGATTTCGCGCGCAAGGCGTACCTCGATTATTCGATGTACGTCATCCTGGACCGGGCACTGCCGCATCTGGCGGACGGCCTCAAGCCGGTCCAGCGCCGCATCATCTACGCGATGTCGGAGCTCGGCCTCGGCGCCAACTCCAAGCCGAAGAAATCAGCCCGCACCGTCGGCGACGTCATCGGCAAGTTCCACCCGCACGGCGACTCCGCCTGTTACGAGGCCATGGTGCTGATGGCGCAGTCGTTCTCGATGCGCTATCCGCTCATCGAAGGGCAGGGGAACTGGGGCTCGCCGGACGACCCGAAGTCGTTCGCGGCCATGCGCTATACCGAGGCGAAGCTGACGAAGTTCGCGGCGACGCTGCTCTCGGAGCTCGAGCAGGGGACGACGGAGTGGGGTCAGAACTTCGACGGCACGATGAAGGAGCCGCGCCTCCTGCCGTCCCGCCTCCCGCACGTTCTCCTCAACGGCGCCTCGGGGATCGCGGTCGGCATGGCCACCGACATCCCGTCGCACAACCTCCGCGAGATCGTGAACGCCTGCATCGAGCTGCTCGACGATCCGGAGGCGACGCTCGCCCAGCTCACGAAGCACGTCAAGGGACCGGATTTCCCGACGGCGGGGGAGATCATCACCCCAGCCGCCGAGATCCGGGAGATGTACAAGACGGGGAATGGCTCGATCCGCCAGCGCGCCATCTGGGAAGTCGAAGACGGCGAGATCGTCATCAGCGAGCTGCCGTATCAGGTCTCCGGCTCCAAGGTGCAGCAGCAGATCGCCCAGCAGATGCAGGCCAAGAAGCTGCCGATGGTGGAGGACCTTCGCGACGACTCCGACCGGGAGAGCCCGACGCGCATCGTGATCGTGCCGCGCTCGAACCGGGTCAACATCGACGAGCTGATGACGCATCTCTTCGCCACGACGGACCTGGAGAAGACGTACCGCGTCAACATGAACATGATCGGCCTCGACGGCCGGCCGCGGACGTACAACCTCCGCGACCTGCTCTCCGAGTGGCTGACGTTCCGGATCGAGACGGTCCGGCGCCGCCTGCAGCATCGGTACGATCAGGTCAACTCGCGGATCCACATCCTCGACGGCTATCTCATCGCCTATCTGAACGTCGATGAGGTGATCCGCATCATCCGGACGGAGGACGAGCCGAAACCCAAGCTGATGGCCCGCTTCAGCCTGTCGGATATCCAGGCGGAGTCGATCCTCGAGCTGAAGCTGCGTTTCCTCAACCGCCTCGAGGAGATGGAGATCCGCGGCGAGCAGGCCAAGCTCGAAGCGGAGCGGGCTGACCTGGAGAAGACGCTCGGCTCGCCGAAGCGGCTGCGCGGTAAGGTCCGCGAGGAGCTGCTGCGGGATGCCGAGGAGTTCGGCGACAAGCGCCGCTCGCCGATTGTGGAGCGCGACGCGGCGAAGGCGCTCGATCCGACGGCGCTGATTCCGTCGGAAGCCGTGACGGTCGTCCTCTCGGAGAAAGGCTGGATCCGCGCCGGCAAGGGGCACGATCTCGATCCCTCGGCGCTGCAGTACAAAGGCGGCGACGCCTACCTGCACTCGGCGAAAGGGCGGAGCAATCAGCTCGCGGTGCTGCTCGACTCGACGGGACGCAGTTACTCGCTCCCGGCGCACGAGCTGCCTTCGGCCAAGAGCCACGGCGAGCCGCTGACGTCCTCCCTGACGCCGCCGCCGGGAGCGACGTTCGTCGCCGTGCTCATGGGCGATCCGGATGATCTCTACCTGCTGGCCACCGATGACGGCTACGGTTTCGTTGCCCGGCTCGAGGACCTGATGACGCGCCTGAAGGCAGGCAAGTCGACCGTCAACGTCAACAAGGGAGCGACGCTCCTCCGCCCGCAGAAGCTGGGCGAGTACGAGACGGACCGCATCGCCGCCGCGTCATCGGAAGGAAAGCTGCTGGTCTTCGAAGCGGCGGAGCTCCCGATAATGGGCCGCGGCAAAGGGGTGCAGACGATCAAGGTGCACCGCACGCCGATCGCGCCGGAGAAGGTCGTGAGCGTGGCCGTCGTGGCGCGCGACGGGACGCTCATCGTGCAGGCCGGCAAGCGCCACACGAACCTGAAGCCGTCCGACCTCGAGGAGTACTTCGGGAAGCGCGCCGGCCGCGGCCTCAAGCTGCCCCGCGGCTTTCAGAACGTCTCGATCATCCGCCCCTGGACGGACCGGGACAGCCGTCTGCCGGACAACGTGAACTAGATCGACAGGACCGATGGGACGGATGGGACCTATGGGACAGATGTGAACCCCAGAGGGTCCCATCTGTCCCATTGGTCCCATGGCTCCAAAAGGGGGCCGGGATCAGGGCTTCGGGACGGTGATCTCGGAGGCGCCGTCCGTCAGGCTGCCGAGGCGGAAGATGCTGCTGATGATGCGCGCCATCCGCGAGGCGAACGACGGGCCTTCACCGGCGCGCGGCTTGGCCATCAGGGGAGCCGAGAGCGAGAGCATGGCGATGGTGAGCAGAACCGCGGCGGATTTGCGTTTGGACATTACTTCTCCTTCCGATGCGATGCATCGTCTGCACGATTGAATTCGAGGGGAGAGGAAGACCGTTTCCCTCAGCCGTAGGAGTGACGGAAACGATTGTTTCCCTACCTCCAAATTTATCCCCTTCGGGAGCCATGGCTGTCGTGCGTCGCGGAGAGGTGCGTTCTCATCAAAACCCGGTGTGCCGGGGAACGTAACTAGTGACGTGAACGGTCGAGTGGTCATGGGGTTCATCGGCGCCACCGCGTTATTCATGGCCGGCGTGCTCTGGATGATGTTCTTCGTCGTCACCGTGGGGACGGACGAGCTGGTACTGGGCGTCGTGCTGTTGGGCCTGGCACTGGGACTCACGCTGCTGGGTCTCGGCGCCTGGTGGGTGGCCCTTCGCCCTGACGAACGGGAGGAAGATCTGTTCGAAGGGGAGCGGGGGACAGGGACGGCAGTGGTCTTCGTCTGCGCCATCGCCCTGATCGCGTTCTTCGGCTGGAGCGCGATCCATGTGGATACCTGGACAGACATGTACAAAGGCTGGACGGAGTCCTCGACGAGGGTGCGGTACTGATTCGCGCTGCTGGTCCGCGCCTCGCGCGGCGAGTACAATCCGCCCCGCCCGCGATGATCATCTCTTCCCGCCGTGCCGTTCTCTACTCCGCTGTCGTGATCGCGACCATCGCGCTCGATCTCTGGACCAAGCAGCTCGCCATCGCGCTGATCAAGCGGCCGACGGAGCATTTCGGCGGCATCCTCACGCTGCTCCTCACTGAGAATACCGGCGCCTTCCTCGGCCTCGGCGCGAACCTCTCGCCGACCCTCCGGACGCTGCTCTTCACGGTTGCCGTCGGGGCGGTCCTGATCGGTGTAGCGTTCGCCCTCGTGACGAACCGCTTCGACCGGCCCTCGGACTCCATCGCCGCTTCCTTCATCCTCGGCGGCGGCATCGCCAACCTGTACGAGCGGATCGTGAATCAGGGGGGCGTCACGGACTTCCTTTATCTGGAGGCCGGTCCGCTGCACACGGGCGTCTTCAACGTTGCCGACATCGCCATCACGTTCGGTGTGATCTGGCTGTTCATCTCCGCGCTTCTTCCGCAGAAGAAGGCGCCGGAGAAGAACGCCGCAGCGGCTGAATGACGCCTGCTGGCCCGGCCCAGGGGAGACGATGGGACCTATGGGACAGATAGGACCTATGGGACAGATGGGGGCGCAGAGCCATAGGTCCCATCTGTCCCATAGGTCCCATCGTTCCCCGGGACGCTACTTCACGTAGGCCAAGCCATCGGGCTGCTCGCCCGTTTCCACCCATGCCGTGACTTCCAGCTTCGCCAGGTCGAGGGCGGCGACTTTGCGGGCGCCGGTGCAGGCGATGTAGGCGAACTTTCCCGTGTCGTCGATGATGATGCCGACCGGGTCCTCCGCGATCTGCACCTTGTTGATCAGCTCTTTCGTCGCCGCGTCGAAGACGAGGATCTCCTTGCTCGGGGCGTCGTTCACGAGGACGCGTTTACCGTCGGGCGTGAAGCGGAGGCGGATCGGGAGCTGGCCGCCGGCGAGCGTCTTCGTCACCTTGTCGGTGGCGGTGTCGATGACGGCGATGCCTCCGTCGCCCCTCTGCGCGGCCCAGACCTCCTTGCCGTCGGGGGAGACGTCGATGCCTTCCGGACCTTTGCCGGTGGCGATCTGCGTCATCTTGAGCCGTCGTGGCCACTCGCCGAGCTCGAAAGACGTGACGGTGTCGCTGGCGATGTTCGCGGTGTAGACCTTCCGCTCGTCCGGCGTGACCGCGACCATGTGCGAGATCTCCTGCCCGGTACCGGCCAGCCAGTCGATCTGGTCTTTCGCCGGGTCGTAGCGGAAGACCGTCTTGCTGCCTTCGGTGGTCACGTAGAAGCGGCTGCCGACGGCCGCGAGTCCGTGCGGGCGGTAGAGGCCCGGCAGCGCGATGCGCCGCAGCTCCTTGCGCGCTTTCACGTCGATGAGCATCAGTGAGCTGCCGGGATTCGGACCGGTACCGTAGTTGGCGACGATGGCGAACGTGCCATCCGCCGTCGCCGCGACTTCGTGCGGCCCTTCGCCGGTGGGAATTGACGCGACGACTTTCATCGTCGCCGTATCGACGAACGAGAGCGTCGCATCGACTTTGTTCGTGACGAGCAGGGTGCCGGCCGAAGCCGGAAGCGCAGCCAGGAGCAGGACGGCGAGTCGTTTCATACGCGCATGATGCACGTGCACACGCAGCCGCTGCAGGCGATGTGACGAGCGGCCGGATTCGTGTGATGAGTGCGCTACTTACGTGTCGTGAAGTAGCGTTTGAGCCATTGACTGAGGCCGTCGAGGCCGGGGAAGAGGACGCGCTCGGTGATGTTGGCCTGATCGAGTTTGTCGCGGATCTCCCACTTCAGCTCTGCCGGGATGATGATGCGGCGGTAGGCGTTTTCGCGCCGTTCGAGGAGGTCGCGAAGTGAGAGCCGCTCGTCCGACGGGAGCGAGAAGAGGGCGAACTGGTTGACGATGCGCTCGTCCAGGGAGGGCGGCTCGAAAAAGGCGACGAAGTCCTCCCCGAGGGCGTCGAATTCCTCGAGAGAGCGGGCCACGCGCTCGAGCATCTCGGTCGAGAAGAGGTTCACGCCCTCCTCGTCCAGCATCTTCCGGAGCGGGGTGGGGAGCAGGGCGTTCGTCTTGCGGTAATCGACGCACCAGATCGAGCCGTCTTCGTCGAAGTTGCGGAAATCGTGCGTGGCGAAGTGCATGGCCACGTAGGGGGAGTAGGACCAGTCGAGGATGCGCGTCGGCAGTCCGTGGTGCTTGGCAAGGGAGAGCCAGTTCCAGACGGAGTCGCCATGGACGGCGTTGCGCAGGGCGTACTTGCGGAAACTGCTCAGGAGATGCTTTTCCTGCGCCTCGAAGCCGCCGGCCTGGAGGCTCGTCTCCAGCCCATGCGACGGGCGGGGGACGCCGCGGTAGACGTAAGTCGAACGGTGCCGGGCGAGGTTCGGCTGCCAGGTGTTCTCGAAGACCGCTTCCTGCAGCTCGATCCATGATGAGACGCGCAACTCCATGCGTCGGCGGGTGGTGCAAGAGTCGTGAAAGCGGAGGGGGGGCGGTTTTGGTTTTTGGTTGTTGGTTTTTGGTTTTGGTGCTTTGCAGCACGACCGCTGCCCGCGGGGCCGGAGCACCGACAACCAAAAACCAACAACCAAAAACATCCAAAACAGAAAGGGCGCTCTTGCGAGCGCCCTTTCGTTTTGCTGCTGTGGAGCGGAGGTTTACGGGGTTGGCGTCGCGCAGGCGGCGCCGCCGGTGAAGCCGTTTGCCGGAGCGGTGGTCTTGCGCGTCGCGGTGGCCGTCGTGCCGCCGTTGTTCGTGCTCAGGAATGCCGCAACCGCCGCGGTGTCGGTCGTGGCGCCGGCGTAGCCCGGCAGGGAGAAGATGCTGCCGGCCGACGTGTTGCGAACCGAGATGCCCGTGAGCCAGCCACCCGTGACGGTGTTGCCGGTGATGGACGCGCAGACGGCCGTCGTGTCAGCCGCGAGTGAACCCGACTGGACGTTGATTCCGAACAGCGCACCGGCCACCGGGTTCGTGACCTGGTTGTTCGTGATCGTGAGATTCATCGCGCTGCTGCCCTGGTTGGCGAGAGCGCGAATGCCGATGCTGTCCACCTCGCGAATGGCGTTGTTGGCGACCAGCGCGTTGAAGGCGTTGGTGCCGGACGCCTGCAGCGAGACGCCGCCGCAACCGCCGCCGCAGACCGCACCCGAGTTCGGGACGCCGATCGTGCCGACGGTGTTGCCGGTGATCGTCGCGTTGACCACGCCCGTGCCGGCGCTGTTACGCGTGACGCCGAAGGCCGTGGCGCTGTTGCCGGTGGTGATGTTGTTCGTGATCGTCACGTTGAGCGGCCCGAGCGTCGTCTGCGCGACGGCCGCCGAAGCGTTGTTCGTGAACGTGCTGCCGTTGATCACCACAGTCATCGTGCCGCTGCCACTGTTTGCCGTCTGGACGGCGGTGGCCGCGTTGCCGGTGAACGTAGACGACTGAATCGAGACGCTGCTGGCCACGCCAAGCGAGTTGCTGAACAGGACGGCCTGCTGGCCCGAGTTGTTGATCGCAACGTTCGCCAGTGCCAGACCCGTCGCGTTGGAAGCGTTGACGCCTCGGCCCGACATGGTGGTGATCGTGCCGCCGTTCGCTGCGAACGTGCCGGTCGTCGTCGTCAGCTTGACGCCGTCGACACCGTTGGCGGCGTTGATGCTCGCCAGCGTCACATTCAGCGACATGTTGCTGAGGTCGACCGCGCCGCCGTTCGACGTCGCGACCGTGCTGCCGGCGGTGATGGTCAGCGACCCGGCGTTGCCGAAGAGGGCCTTGCCGGTCGTGGTCGTCACGTCGAGGTTCGAGGCGTTGATCGACGGGGTGCCGCCGTTGATGTTCAGGCCGCCGACGCCGCTCAGGGCGACATCGGTGAGGGTGAACGTACCGGTGCTGTTCGAGAGGCTGAGGGCGTCGGTGCCGGCGGTGACGGAGACGGCCGAGATCGTTCCGCCGTTGACGGAGCTGCCGCTGATGCCGAAGCCGGTGGCGTTGACGTTCAGGCCCGCGACCGTGTTGCCCGACGCGAGCGTCACGCCGGTGGAGGGGCTGCCGATCGTCGGACGGAGGCCCGCCGGGGCGAGCGTGTACGTGTTGACGACGAGAGCGGCGCCTTCGCCGATCAGGCGCTGGCCCGGCTCGAGGACGATGCCGCTGTCCTGGCCGTTGGTCGTGCCGTCGCCGCGGTCGACGTAGATCGTGTCACCGTTGCCCGACGCGACCTGGGCCGCGGCGAGCGTGTTGAACGGCGAGACCGAGCGGCCGTCGCCGCCAGCGGTGGTGTTGTTCACGTACCAGACGAGGCTGGAGACCGTGATCGTCACCGTGGCGGTGTCGCTGTTGCCGTTGCTGTCGCTGACCGTGTAGTGGAACGAATCGGTGCCCGTGAAGCCGACCGGCGGGAGGTAGTTGAACGTGCCGTTCGGGTTCATCGAGACCGAGCCGCCGGCGAAGCTGCTGGCGTCATAGGCCGTGACCGACAGGTTGGCCGGCGCGGTGTCCGGATCGGTGTCGTTGGCCAGGACGCTCGTGTTGACGGAGGCGTGCGGCGTCGTGTTGCCGCCGGTGCCGACGCGCAGCTCGGTGTTGCCGATGGCGAGGAACGCATCGTTGTTGGCGTTCGGCGGGAACGTCAGGATCGTGATCGTCACGGTGACGATGTTCGAGTCCGCGCTGCCGTCGTTCGCCTTGTAAGTGAAGGTGTCGGTGCCGGTGCTGTTGGCGTTGCTCGCGTAGGTGAACGAGCCGTTCGCGTTGAGAGTGAGCGTGCCCTTCGTCGGGCCGCTGACCAGGATCGCGGAGAGCGACGGGCCGTCGACGTCCGTATCGTTGCCGAGAACGCCCGGGGCCATGACGATCAGCGTGTCGCCGGACTGCACCGTGTAGGCGTCGGGGTTCGCGACCGGCGCATCGTTCACCGGATCGATCGTGATCGTCACGGTGACGGTGTTGGAGTCGAGGCTGCCGTCGTTCGCCTTATAGGTGAACGAGTCGGTCGTCGCCTCGCCGCCGTTGTGGATGTAGGTGAACGAACCGTCGGCGTTGAGCGTGAGCGTGCCGTTCGAGACGTTGCCGACGAGGATCGCCGAAAGCGTGCTGCCTTCCGCGTCCGTGTCGTTGCCGAGGACACCCGGGGCCGGGATCGTCAGCGTGCCGCCTTCAGTGGTCGAGTAGGCGTCGGCCACCGCGACCGGCGCGTCGTTGACGGCGCTGACCGTGATCGTGACGGTCACGACGTTCGAGTCGGCGTCACCGTCGTTCGCCTTGTAGCTGAACGAGTCGGACGTCGTCTCGCTGCCGTCGTGGACGTAGGTGAACGAGCCGTCGGCGTTGAGGGTGAGCGTGCCGTGGGCGACGTTGCTGACGAGGACCGCCGTCAGGGAGGCGTCGTCGACGTCGGTGTCATTGCCGAGAACGCCCGGGGCGGCGATGTTGAGCGTGCCGCCTTCATTCACCGAGTAGGCGTCGGCGACTGCCACCGGGGCGTCGTTGACCGCGTTGACGGCGATCGTGACGGTCACGGTGTTGGAGTCGAGCGAGCCGTCGTTGGCCTTGTAGCTGAACGAATCGGTGGTCGTCTCGCCGCCGTCGTGGACGTAGGTGAACGAGCCGTCCGCGTTGAACGTCAGCGTGCCGTTGGTCGTCGTGGTGACGAGCGTCGCCGTCAGGCCCGAGCCTTCGGCGTCGGTGTCATTGCCGAGGACACCCGGGGCGGCGATGTTGAGCGTGCCGCCTTCGGCGACCGAGTAGTTGTCGGCGACGGCCACCGGCGCGTCGTTGACCGGGGAGATCGTGATCGTGACCGTGGCCACGTTCGAGTTGCTCGAGCCGTCGTTCGCCGTGTAGGTGAACGAATCGGTGGTCGTCTCGCTGCCGTCGTGGACGTAGGTGAACGAGCCGTCGGCGTTGAGCGTGAGCGTGCCGTGGGCCGGACCGCTGACCTGAGCGGCCGTCAGCGAAGCGCTGTCGGCATCGGTGTCATTGGCCAGGACGCCCGGGGCGGCGATGTTGAGCGTGCCGCCTTCGGTCGTCGCGTAGGCGTCGTTCACGGCCACCGGCGCGTCGTCGACCGGCGTGACCGCGATCGAGACCGTGGCGACGTTGGAGGTCGCGGAGCCGTCGTTGGCGGTGTAGGTGAACGAGTCGGAGGTCGTCTCGCTGCCGTTGTGCGTGTAGGTGAACGAGCCGTTCGCGTTCAGCGTGAGCGAGCCGTTGGCCGGGCCGCTGACGAGCGTCGCGGTGATCGAGCTGTCCGGATCGGTGTCGTTGCCGAGGACGCCGGGGGCGGCGATGTTGAGCGTGCCCCCTTCGGCGACGCTGTAGGCGTCGTTCGCGGCGACCGGCGCATCGTTGACCGGCGTGACGGTGATCGAGACGGTGGCGACGTTGGAGGTCGCGGAGCCGTCGTTGGCGGTGTAGGTGAACGAGTCGGAGGTCGTCTCGCCGCCGTCGTGGACGTAGACGAACGAGCCGTCGGCGTTCAGCGTCAGCGAGCCGTGGGCCGGACCGGTGACGAGCGTCGCGGTGATGGAGCTGTCCGGATCCGTGTCGTTGGCCAGCACGCCCGGGGCGGCGACGTTCAGCGTGCCGCCTTCGGCGACGGTGAAGCTGTCGTTCGCGGCCACCGGTGTGTCGTTGACCGGCGTGACGGCGATCGTCACGGTGGTGGTGTTGCCGTCGACCGAGCCGTCGTTCGCCTTATAGGTGAAGGAGTCGGAGGTCGTTTCGCTGCCGTCGTGGACGTACGTGAAGGACCCGTCGGCGTTGAACGTCAGCGTGCCGTTGGCCGGGCCGCTGACGAGCGTCGCCGTGATCGGGTTGCCGTCCGGATCGGAGTCGTTGCCGAGGACGCCCGGGGCGGCGACGTTGAGCGTGCCCCCTTCGGCGACCGTGTAGGCGTCAGGATTCGCGACCGGCGGCTGGTTGCAGACCGGCAGCGGCTGGTGGCCGGCCGGGAGCGACGGGGCGGCGGGCGAGCAGGTCTGCTGCGTCACCGGGAACGAGCCGACGATCGGGCCATTGCTCGGGAAGGTGGTCCCCGCGACCGAGTAGGTCGTGCAGTAGGTGAGGTTGATCTTTCCCTGGTTCGCGGCCGAGACGTTCGAGCCGCTGCCAACCGGGCGGACGTCGCCCGAACCGTTGATCCAGGTCACCGCGCCGGAGTAGGAGCGGAGGTTGATCGTGCCCCCCTTGCGGAGGCCGTTGCCGCCACCGAGATCGCCGACGGCGCGGAACCTGGCCGTGGCGAGGGAGAGGTCGTTCCTGGCGGAGATGCTGATCGCGCCGCCCTGTCCGTTGTTGCCGCCGTTCGAGGCGTCGAACGCCTGGCCGGAGACGGTGGCGCCGCCGCCGAGCGAGACGACCGTGATGGTGCCGCTGCCGCCGTTGGTGCCGTTGCCATTCGAGGAGACGGCGTAGAGCAGGCCGGCCGCGGGGCCGAGGACTTCGATGTCTTCGCGGGCGAAGAGGTTGACCGAGTAGGTCGAGGCGCTGCCGCTCGGGGCGTCGGCGCGAACCGAGCCGCGGCGCGAGCCGAGGCCGGCGAGATCGCGGCCGTCGACGCGGATCCAGGTGCCGGAGCGGACCGTGACGGAGGCCCCGGTCGTGTTGCTCGCGGAGACGCCGACGGCGCCTTCGATGAGGATGCCGCATCCTTCGAGCACCACGTGACCGGCCTCGGTGCCGAGGGAGCCGATGAGAGCCTGCGCGCCGATCGAGAGCGAGGGCTCGGCGGTGCTGGTGGACTTGAGGCTGATGTCCACCGAAGAGCCCGGACCGCCGCCGATCGTGCCGTTCGCCGCGAGCGCGCCGCCGGCGGTGACGGTGATGGAGGTGGGGAGGCCGCTCGCGTCAGCGGTGAGGATCGAGCTGCCGGCCGCGAAGGAGGCTGCGCCGCCGGCGTTGATCGCCACCTTGCCGGCGCGGCTGCTGCTCGCGCTGCCGTTCACGATGCGCGACGTGGAGATGCGCGCGCCCGGCAGCAGGGCCGAGGGCCCCTGGAGCGTCACGCTCCCGCCGGCGTTGATGGTGATGTCGCCGCCGGAGCCGCCGCCGCGCCGGTTCTCGGCGAGGAGGGCGCTGCCCGGAAGCATCGACACGTCGCCACTGACGGCGAAAGTCATGGGACATCCGCTGTTGTTCACGGAGCCGGCGTCGTCGTTACAGTTGATGGTGCCCTGGACTGTGAGATCACCATTGACGGTGAAGATGCCGTTGGCCACACCATCAGCGTCCTGTGCCGAGCCGTCGAGGGACGAAAACTGAACGTTTCCGCTGACGGTGACGTTCGCCGACGCGGGAACCGCGACGACGAGGACACTGAGGATGAGCAGCCATAGCCGGTATCGTGCGGCGTGATACATCGCATACCCTCCTGAAAAGCGAGTGCTTGATTGTGGGAACTTGGTTGTATGGGATTCGGACTTGGAAGAATCATAAGTCCGGAACTCTTAGTTGTCGTCCTTACTGCATGAAGGACGGCTGTTAGTTGACGAAATTGGGTGGCATTTTGTGAGCTGCGGTTGTGAAGTCTTCGTGAATGAATCGAAGAACTTACGATTTCCGCCCTGCATCACTGCTCAGAAAGTGACCCGCCGGGAGGCGCATCCCATAAGTTCCGTATTACACTGTCTCGTCCACCCCCGGTAGAAAACAGTTGGAAGCATGATCGAGCGCATCATGAATGCGTTGAAAGCAGAGTCCGCAGAGAAGCCGTTCCCGCGCAAAACGACGGAGGTCCGCGTCGATGGCGTGGCCGCGCTCGACCCGGTGCAGCGCGCCCACACCCAGGAGCCGGCGCTGATCATGTTGCAGGGCGATCTGCCCGGACAGGTGTTCCGCCTCCGTCAGGGACGGCAGATCATCGGCCGCCGTCCTGAGTGCGACATCCGGGTCCGCGAGCGGGCCGTCAGCGGAATCCATGCGGAGGTCGTCCGCAACCACGACAGCGTGACGATCCACGACCTAGCCAGCACGAACGGGACGCTCCTCAACGGCGCCCGCATCCGCAACGCCATGCCCCTCGTGCAGGGGGCGCTCCTCAAGCTCGGAAACTGCGTCTTCAAGTATGTGGACTCGCTCCTGGACGTGGAGTTCACGGAGTCGCTGCACACCCGCGGGATCACGGACCAGCTCACGACGGCGTACAACAAGTCGTATCTGGTGGCCCGCCTGGCGTTCGTGATCGATACGGCTTCCGAGCAGCGCCCGGTGAGCCTGATCGCCTTCGATTTCGACGGATTCAAGCAGATCAACGATCAGCACGGCCACGCGGCCGGCGATCACGTGCTGCGGGCGACGTCAGCGATGATCACGTCGAATTTCGTCCGTGCCGGCGATCTGTTCGGCCGGATGGGCGGCGAGGAGTTCGTGATCGTCCTCCCGGACACGCCGCTCGAGACGGCCGCCCGCATCGCCGAGCAGATCCGCGCGACGCTGGAGGAACGGACGTTCGACTATCACGGCCAGTTCATCCACCTGACCGCGTCGTTCGGAGTCTGCTGCGCCACGACGCCCTCCGAGGCCCCCGAGGCGTTCCTGGCCCGCGCCGACGAGCTGCTGTACCGATCGAAGCACGACGGGCGGAACCGCGTCAGCAGTTAGGGACCCGCGTTGTCCGTTGCCCGTTTTCCGTTGTCCGTGGCTCAGTCGGTA
Organism: Thermoanaerobaculia bacterium; assembly: GCA_036399695.1. Taxonomy (GTDB): domain Bacteria; phylum Acidobacteriota; class Thermoanaerobaculia; order Gp7-AA8; family Gp7-AA8; genus DASVEE01. Next base: position 47,693 of record DASWMP010000317.1, read on the forward strand.
GGGACCAATAGGACCTATCGGACCAATGGGACCTATAGGTGTTCCCATTTGTCCCATTGGTCCCCTCTGTCCCATCGTCTCTCCCTATTTCAACTGGGCCAGTAGTTCCTTGACCGCCGTGTCCAACTGCGAGTCGGTCTTTTCGCCGATGGGCCGTTGGACGAACACATCCACCTTGCGGGGGTTGCGTTCCATGTTCTCGCCTTTCGCGTCGCTGATGCGGATGAAGGGGAGGCGGAAGGTCGTGCCGTCGATCAGCGGGATGTTCGACGTGTAGATGATCCAGCCGGCGGTCGGCTCGCCCACGATCTTCCCGAGCTCGAGGGCGCGGTAGCCTTCCGCGAAATCCTCGGCGTCCGAGAGCGAGTGGCGGTTCACCACCAGGATCGTCGGCTTCTCCAGCGAGCGCTGGCCGAGGACCGAGCGGGCGGCGGCCGGGGGGAAATCGCGGAACGTCATCGTCAGGTAAGGCTGGCGGGCCAGGACGTCGATCGCGTAGACGTTCACGAAACCGCCGTTGTTGTTGCGGATGTCGACCACGACGCCTTGCTTCGCGCGGTTCTCCGCGTCCAGGTCGAGGTAGAGCTGGTTCAGCGACTCCGAGCCCATGTCGAACATGTGCACGTAACCGAGGCGGCCGTTGCTGATGCGGTCGACGTAATCGCGGTTCGCGTTCACCCAGGCGCGGTACGTCAGCGCCTTCTCGTCGTTCCCGCGGATTGGCTGCAGCGTCACGGTGCGGGACGGCTCGAGCGTCAGGCGGGTGCGCTTCCCGATCCGGTGCTCCATCAGCGCGTCGAAGTTCGTCGTCGCGGTGACGGGCTGCCCTTCGACGGCCGTGATGACGTCGCCCACCTTGATCTTCGCCACGTCGGCGGGGGAGAGCGGGAGCACTTCCGACACCTTCAGGCCCGTGGCGTTCGGATCGAAGCGGACGCCGATGCGGCCCGTGACCGTGCGGGTCTGGTCGCCGGGGGCGCCGGCGCCGAGGTGGGAGGCATTCAGCTCGCCGACCATCAGGCTCAGCAGGCGGCGCAGCTCGTCGGAGTTACGGGCGGCGGCGACGCGGGGGGCGAAGCGCTCGCGGATGGCGTTCCAGTCGACGCCGTGCATGGCCGGGTCGTAGAAGTTGTCGCGCATGTAGCGCCAGGCCTGGGCGAAGGCCTCGTCCCGCTCGCGGGCAAAGTCGACGTCCATCTCCGCGGTCACGGAGACGGGGCGGGTCTTCACCGGGTCGAGCGTTGCGGCGGCGATGCGGCCGGCGTCGAGGTAGAAGACTTCCTTGCTGTCGGAGGAGAACTGCAGCGACGTCTTGCGGCCGCTCGTGGAGCTGAGCTGCTTCGGCACGGCCGGCTCGGTGGACAGCTCGTCGACCGAGTAGACGTAGACATTGGTCGAGTCGCCGAGCGCGGCGATGAAGGCGATCCACTTGCCGTCCGGGCTGATCTCCACGCTGCCGGCATCGAGGCCGGTCGGGAGGAGCGTGACCCGCTCGCGGATGCCTTCGAACTGCGGCGTGACCGGGGTGGTGACGGGGGTGGCGGGCTTTGCCGGATCGGTGGCGGTCGCAACGATCGTAGCGGGTGTCGTGGCGGGCGTCGTCGCCGGCGTGGTCATGGGCGTCGTGGCGGGCTTCTCGTCCTTCTTCGGTTCCGTGAACAGGTCGCGGAACTGGTCCTCGCGGAACTTCGGCGTGGCCGGGACCAGGTCGATGCGGGCAATCTGGCCCGGCTCCGTGCGCTGCGAGGTCGTCATCAGGAGATAGCGGCCGTCGCGGCTCCAGGCGAGCGAATCGGTGGAGATGTTGGCGAGGAACGACACCTGGCGCGGCGTGCCGCCGGCGGCGGGGACGACGTGCGCATTGCGGAAGAGCTGTTCGCCGTAGCCAAGATAGGCCAGCCACTTACTGTCGGGCGACCAGACGAAGGGGCGGTCCGAGCCGAGCGGCGGACGGTCGAACAGCGCCTTGGCGACGCTGCGCGACTGCTTCGACGCCAGGTCCAGCACCAGGAGCTCACGGCCGTTGCGCTGGAAGGCGAGCAGCTTCCCGTCGGGCGACAGGCGGGGCGTGTCGTCGTTGGTCTCCCCTTCGGTGAGCTGGGTCTCCCGTTCGGTGGCGAAGTCGTAGCGATAGAGATGCGAGCGGCCGCCACGATCGGACGTGTAGATCAGGGCGCGGCTGTCGGGGGTCCATTCGAGCTGCGCCTCGAGGGCCGGCGTGTTGGTGAGGCGAACGGCGTCTCCGCCGTCTTTGGCGGAGGCGGCGAAGACCTCGCCGCGCGCCGTAAACGCGACCTTCTTGCCGTCCGGCGACAGGGCCAGATCGCCGAAACGGTCGGTCAGGCGCCGGCGCTCGAGCGCCTGCATGGAAGGGGCGCCGCGCAGCGTGATGCCGAGCTGTGACGCCGTTCGCGAGCCGAGGTCGTAGCGCCAGATCCCGAAGTCGCGCTCGAAGACGATGGTGTTGCCGGCCAGCGTCGGCCAGAGCACGCGGCCGGAGGTGAAGTTCGTGACCTTGCCGTCGCGGGTCCAGAGGTTCTCGGCGCCGCCGCGGTCGCTGACGAAGTAGAGGACGTTCCCGGCCCACATCGGCCAGACGTTGCGCGCGCCGTCTTCCGTGAGCGGCTCGTAGCGGCGGGAGGCGAGGTCGACACGCCAGATCTGCGACTCGTCGATGTGGCTGCTGCCGTGCCGCCACCACTGTCCCGGCGCGAGGCCGCGGGCGACGAACGCCAGAGCCGAGCCGTCGGCGGTCGGCGCGGCGAAGTATTCGTTGACGTAGCGGTCGGCCACGACCTGCATCGGCGTGCCGCCGTCGGCTGAAACGCGCCAGACGTCGTTCATCCCGGCGATCTCCCGGGAGGTCGAGGAGAAGTAGAGCGACTTGCCGTCGCGCGACCAGGCGTCGAGAAGGTCGCGGCCGTCGTCGTACGTGAGCCGCTTCAACTGCCCGGAGGAGAGGTCGATGACGTAGATGTCTCCGTTCCCGGTGCGCGTCGAGACGAACGCCAGCCGCTTGCCGTCCGGCGACCAGAGCGGCCGCGATTCGGTAGCCGGGTCGGCGACGAGCAACCGCGCCTCACCGCCCGCCGCCGCGACGCTCCAGATATCGCCGCCGGAAACGAAGGCGATTTCCTTTTCATCAGGGGAGATGGCCGGCTCGGAGAGCGCCGGTTGCTGGGCGAAGGCCGGAAGGGTGAGGAGGAAAAGGGCGAGGCCAAGTACGCGCTTCATCGGGGCGCATTATGCAATCTCGGAGTGTGATGGCGGTAGCCACCGCTCTGGTACACGTGTAGAAGAGACGGTGGCTGCCGCCACCGTCCTCCGAGATCAGCTACCGGGTCCCTGTCACACGCCGAGGCTGAACAACCCCGGCTGCGCTTCCTCCCACGCCACCCGGTCCCCCACCCGGATCTCGCCGCCTTCCAGCACCTCGGCGAAGGCGCCGGCCCGCCAGTGGGGGTCGAGGAACTTGCGCAGGCCTTCGTACGCTTCGTCCATCTGGTGGCAGGGGCGGGTTTCGCCGTAGATGCGTAAACGGGTGGTGCCGATGCGGAGGATCCGTCCGCGCGATTTTTCCAGGCGGATGCCGCGCAGCATCACGTTCGCGCGGCGGGCGGTCGGTGGGATGGCGGGGGAGAGCTGGGCCTGTACCTCCGCCCAGACTTCTTCCTCGATGAGCGTCACCTGGCGCTTGCCGCCCTGGTTGGCGTTGCCTCGCAGGCCTCGCCCGGCGACCAGTTCCGCCTGTTCGACCGCGTCCATCGGCCCGCGCTTCATCCGTTTGAGCCAGATCGCGGCCACCGCCCCTTCCTTCGTCATCTGAAGGCGATCAGGAGAAGCCGCGGGGACGTTCGTCGAGGTTCGTGGCCAGGTCGATCAGCGCGGCGGTGTAGATGGGGTCGTCGACTTCCAGGCGGATGTCGTTGAGGCCGCGCGCCGTGCGGATCGTCAGGATGTTGGCGTCCATGTCGACTTCCACGTCGTCGATCTTCGGCAGGAGCAGCTCTTCCTGTTTGCTGCCCTTCGGCTCGAGCACCAGGCGGCGGTTCGTCAGGTAAAGCGAGCCGGCGTCGCGGCGCTTCTTCCGCAGTATCTGAGCGCGCGCGCTGAGGATGCAGTATTCATGGAAGCCGAGCTGCAGCGCCGAAGTCTGCCGCGGCAGGTTCTCTTTGTTGATTCCCCGCAGCCTCCGGAACTCCTCGGCGGCCTTCGCTTCGACCGGCACTTCCTTGTCCCAGATATCGAAGCCTTTGCGGAAAGTCTTGAGGCTCTCCATCTGCGCGTCGCCATCGCGGTCGTCCGCGAGGAGATGCCAGACGATGGCGCGATAGAGGTCGAGCCGGACGCCGGTCTCGTCTTCGGGCGTGAGTCCCACGGCTCGCGAGGCGCGGTCGATCAGGTTGGCGACCTCGCGTGACCGGGCCACGCCGTAATTAGAGAGCGCCTCGAAACCGATGTAGAGGACCGTCCGTTTGGCCAGCGGCGACCAGATCTCGTAGGGGAGCTCGAGGGCCTGGCGTTCGCGGGTGGCGGTGGCCAGGGCGGCGTCGCTCGGATCGCGGCGGAGCTGTTCGAGGGCGGAGACGTAGGCGGCGAGCATCTCGCGATGGCGGCGCTCCCGCTCTTCGCGCTCGGCGCGCTCTTTCTCTTCCTGTTCGCGGATCTTGCGGCGGCGCTGGGCCGTCAGGACGATCGGGGTGACGATCATGGCGATGCCGAGGATCACCTCGAACCAGCCCTGCCACTCGGCGCGCGTGATGATGACGCTGAAGCCGAGCAGGATCAGGAGCACGCCCAGGACCATCAGGGCGATGAAGCCCCAGCCTCGTGGCGTACCGTCGAGGAGCGATTTCCAGAACGGCATGCTGCGGATGCTCTTGGCGGTCGGCAGGACCGGAGCATTGATGGCCTTCGTGTCCGCGAAGTAGAAGCCGGTGGTACGGCGGCGGAGGAACTCCCCGGCAGCGCCGGTGCTCAAAGACGGATCGTCGTCGATCGCCTCCAGCGTCTGGCGGGGCGTCACTCCGAATCGAATGGGGCCGTGAGCGAGCGATTTATTAACGTAGAACGTCACTTGGCGAAGGTCCGGGATGCAAGGGGAGGGCCCAGGTGGGGGTGGTTGTCCGTTGCCCGTTGCCGATCCTACCTCAATAAATAGGCGGCCATGTCGCGGGCTTCGGTGTCGTTGATGCCGAGGGTGGGCATGGACGTCTGCGGATTCACCGAGGCCGGGTTCTGGATGTAGCGGACCAGGTTCTCGGGGTTGTTCGGGACTGCCCCTTCGCCGAGAGTCGGCCGGCTCCCGACGCCCACCAGCGAAGGACCGAGTGCTCCTCCGTTGGCGCCGGGAACGACATGGCAGGTCGTGCAGCCGTAGCGGGAGAGGAGCTGCCGTCCGTTTTCGACGTTGCCGGCGGCGGCGGGCTGCGCCGGACGTGCCGCCGGTGTCTCCGGTCTGGTGCAGGCGGCAAGCAGGAGGATCAGGAACAGGCACGTCATCCGCGCGGCACTTCGTCTCATGTGGCCAATCAGTCTGCCCGTCCTGTGCCTGATTCGAGATCACTGACCGGTGACCGAAAATCAGTCATCGATCACCGAAAATCAGTGAACGATCACTGAAGATCAGTGACCGGCCACCGAAAATCAGTGATCGGCCACCGAAAATCAGTGATCGATCACCGAAAACCAGTCATCGATCACCGGAAATCAGTCATCGATCACCGGAAATCACTGATGGGGCAGTGAAAATCACTCACCGGCGCCTGCTTCGGCTTGCTTATTGCTTGGCCCGCTAAGGTGGCTACTGACGGTCGGGTGCTCGTAGTGGACGATGAGCCGGCGATTCGTGCGCTCGTGGCGAAGATCGTCGAGCGGGCGGGGTTGCCGGTCGATTGCGCGGCTGATGGTGCCGAGGCGATCCAGAAGGTTGACGCGAATGAATTCGCCGTCGTCGTGCTCGACCTGAACATGCCGAACATCGACGGCTTCGGCTTCATCGACCACATCCGCAACCGCGCCGTGCGTCCGGCCATCATCGCCATCAGCGCTGCCGATTCGGCCCTGCTGCGCCGGCTGGACGGCTCGATGGTCCACTCCATCGTCCGAAAGCCGTTCGACATCGACGTGCTGGGCGATCTCATCACTGCCGCGGCGCAGACGGCCCTGGATGAAGAGCGGAAGCAGGCGCGCGACGGAAACGTCCTCCCTTTCTCACGCGACGCGCAGAACGTCTGCTGACGCGGGGCATCCTCTTCGCAACGTGACCGGTGTGGCCGTCCAACCCGTCGTGCTCCTCATCGAGCCTCATGCGCCTCACGCCGAGAAGGGGAGGGAGTACCTTCAGAAGGACTGCTCGAATACCTTCGCGGTCCTCGCCGTCCAGACCTTCGAAGAAGCACGCGCCGAGCTCCAGCGGCTGAACGACAAGCGGCAGCCCATCGCCCTCGCCCTCGTGCGCCATCTGCAGGATGAACGGGCGCTCCGCGAGTTCCTCTCCCACGCGAAGAACCTCTTCGCCGGGATGAAGGTCATCCTCTATGACGACGAAGTCAGCCCGACTTTCGCCCTCGAGGCGAAGAAGGGGGGCCTCGTCGATTACGCCATCGACGCGCCCTGGGACGCGCCGGAAGTCGCGCTCGACCCGATCATGCGCGACGTCCTCCGTACCTGGGAGACGCACGCGTCGAAAGCGGACGTGGTGCATGTCTACGGCGATCAGTGGCTGCCCCGCTGCCATGACCTGAAGGACCTGCTGGCGCGCCATCGCGTGCCGTACCGGTGGGTGGAGATGGAAGAGGAAGCGCAGGCGCCGCCATCCCCGCGTGTCGTCTTCCCCGACGGCACCGAACTGCACGATCCGACGGACGAAGACCTGGCGCAGGTGCTCGGTTTCAGCACGTCACCGGAGGCCTCGTTCTACGATCTGGTGATCGTCGGCGGCGGGCCGGCCGGACTGGCGGCCGCGGTGTACGCCGCGTCCGAGGGTTTGCGCACGGTGATCGTCGAGCGCGACGTCCCCGGCGGACAGGCCGGGGCCAGCTCGCTGATCGAGAACTACCTCGGGTTTCCCGACGGCTTGAGCGGAGCCGAGCTGGCGTCGCGCGCCGTCACGCAGGCGCAGAAGTTCGGAACGGAGATCCTGCTGACGAAAGAGGCGGCGGAACTGCGGGACGAGCATGGCTACCGCATCATCCGGCTCGACGACGGCACGGAGATCGTCTCGCACGCGGTGCTGCTGGCGACGGGCGTCGCCTATCGGAAATTCGAGGCCGACGGCGCGGAAAACTTCACCGGCAAGGGCGTCTATTACGGCGCCGCCGCCGCGGAAGCGGCCCGGTTCCGGGGCCAGGAGATCTGTCTCCTCGGCAGCGGCAACTCGGCGGCGCAGGCAGCCCTGCTGCTGGCCAGATATGTCCGGAAGCTGACCATCATCACGATCGATCCGTCCCTGGAGACGACGATGTCGCGCTATCTCGTCAACCGGATCGACGCGCTGCCGAACGTGGAGCTGCTGGCGAAGACCAGTGTGGCGGAGGTGCGCGGCAACGACCATGTGGAGGCGGTGGTGGTCGAGGACATCGAGACGAAAGAGCGGCGGGAGATCGCCACGCCGGCCCTCTTCGTCTGGATCGGCGCGCGGCCCCGCACCGGCTGGCTCTCCCAGACGATCGTCCGCGACGAGCAGGGCTTCATCGTGACCGGTCGTGACCTGAAGAAGGAACAGCTCCGGGGCTACGAGGCTGGCCGGACGCCGCAAATCCTGGAGAGCAGCATGGCCGGCGTCTTCGTGGCCGGCGACGTCCGCCACGGCTCGGTCAAGCGGGTCGGATCGGCCGTGGGTGAAGGGGCGATGGCGGTCCAGTTCATCCACCAGTATTTGCGGGAGCGGTAAGCGCGGCTGGTGGAGCGTTGGTGGGTTCCGGTTGGTGGTTGTTGGTTTTTGGTTTTTGGTGCGCTGCCCGGCGGCCAGTTCTGCCCCAAACCCCGAGCTCAGCGCAGCACCAAAAACCAACAACCAAAAACCAACAACCGTAAACCCCACCCAACACCCACCCTGAACCTCCGCAATTTCCGTCCGCTTCGTACGATTGGCGCTTTTTACCGACGCCGTAAGCCCGGCACACGGCTTTGCGCGGTGTGTAAACGACTTCAGTGCCATTTTGCTGGCAGACCCTTTGCTCAGGGGGTTGTCCAGTGCAGCACATTTCAAGGAGATCGGAGGCTCGAGTGCAATACACCATCGAAGAGCGCGAGCTGACAAACGAATACACTCACCGCCCCTCGTACGACGTGCAGACACGCCGGACGATCATCGACGCCAGAGACGCGGATGACGCGATCTCGCGGTTTGTCCGCGACAGCGAATCGGAGCTGGTGAGCCTCACCCGTCCGATCCGCGGCGGCGAATCGATCGCCACCGTGAAGAAGGAAGACAGCGTCTTCCTCGTCCGCGTGTATGCCGCCTGAGCGGCTGTCTCATTCGTTGCAGGAGACGCAAACGACGCCCCGCGGGGCGTCGTTTTTTTGCGCTCTGACGAGCTTTTTTTTCCGATCGGCGTTATTCTAAACTTCACCCCAACGTGGAGACCCATCATGTCCCGTGTAGATCCCCCAGGCCGGAAGTGGAACGCGCTCGTCGTCGACGATGACCCCGGGCTGCAAGGGCTCTTCTTCACCCTCCTCGGCAAGGACGGCTTTTCGGTCGACTGTGCCCCGAACGGCCGCCTGGCTTTCGAGTACCTCAAGCGCAGCGCGTACTCGGTGATCCTCCTGGACCTGATGATGCCGGACGTGAATGGCTTCGAGCTGCTCGAACGCCTCGAGCGCGACAGCCCCGCCCTCCTCAGCCGCATCATCATCATGACCGGCGCCTCCCAGCGCAGCATCGAAGGCCTGGACAAGAAAGGCGTCTGGGGTCTCATCCGGAAGCCGTTCGACATCAACGACCTCGTCGCCAGCGCCCGCTCCTGTGCGGTGGGGCAGGCGAAGGGGAACGCGTAGCGCGCGGAGCGCGCCGCGCGCGAGCTTCTGGTTTTTGGTTGTTGGTTGTTGGTTTTTGGTTGTCGGTGCTCTGCCCGGCGCCCATCGCCGCAACCCGAGACTTCAGCGGAGCACCAAAAACCAAAAACAAAAACCAAACCGGCCCGCCCGGCGGCTGGCCGGTTAAGATGTCGCCCGCATGAGTGCGCTCTGGGCGCTGACGGCTTTTCTCATGACGCTGGCCGGTGGCGCGTTCGCGTGGAGGTACCAGCGTTATCTGCTCCTGATCATGGCCTTTTCCGCCGGGCTGTTGATCGGTGTGGCTTTTCTCGACCTGATTCCGGAGATCACGGAGCTGGCGCAAGAGCATCAACTCGACATGCGCCGGTTGATGCTCTTCGTCCTGGCCGGGTTCGTGGCCATCTTCCTGCTCGAGAAGCTGACGATCATCCACGGCGAAAAGCAGCATGACGCGCCGGGGCATCACCATCACGTCGGTCTGGCCGGCGCGATCGGGCTGACGTTCCACAGCTTCCTCGACGGACTGGCCATCGGCGTCGGCTTCCAGGCCGGCCGGGAGGTCGGGACCGTGGTGCTGCTGGCGGTGCTGGCGCACGATTTCGCCGACGGGCTCAATACCGTGACGTTCATGCTGGCGGCGCGGAACAGCCGCTGGAAGACACTGTTGCTGCTCTTCCTCGACGCCCTGGCGCCAGTGGCCGGAGCGCTGCTCGCCTCGGTGATGAAGATCGATCCGCTGATGCTGGCCTACCAACTCTCGTTCTTCGCCGGCTTCCTGCTCTACCTCGGCGCGAGCGATCTGCTGCCGCACGTCCACGAGCGGCCACGCTTCGCCCTCATTGCCTCGACACTCGCCGGACTCGTGACCGCGGCGCTCGTCGTCCACGGCCTCGAAGTCCTCCACGCCCACTGACGGAGGTCCGATGAAACGCCTGCTCGCCGTTCTCCTCTTTGCCGCCGCTGTCGCTGCCGGTGCGGATGCCCGGCCGCTGACGGAGAAAGACCTGCTTCGCTTCCAGTGGGTCGGCGACCATCAGCTCTCGCCCGACGGCTCACAGGTGGTCTTCGTGCGCACGACCGTCAACGAGAAGAAGGACGGTTACGAGACCGCGCTCTGGCTCGTGCAGGCGCGCGCCGGCGCCACGCCCCGCCGCCTGACCAACGGCCCCCGCGATACGACGCCCCGCTGGTCTCCCGACGGCCAGACTCTCGCGTTCCTCCGCCCCGCCGGGGAGAAGGAGCCGCGCCCGCAAATCCACCTGTTGCCGATGTCCGGCGGCGAGCCCCGCGCCCTGACGTCGCTGGCGCGGGCGACGGAGTCGATCCACTGGTCCCCGGACGGCAAGTCGATCGCCTTCACCGCCTCCAGCCGTGAGGACGACTTCCCGGCGGAAGAGACCAGGAAGGGAGAGAACGACGAAGGGGACGAGGAGAAGCCGAAAGAGAGCGACGTCCGCGTCGTCAACCAGGCCATCTATCGCTTCAACGGCGCCGGTTACGCCGATCCGACGCGCGCCACGCACATCTGGGTGACGGCGGTAGACGGCGGCAAGCCGCTCCAGCTCACGAAAGGGAACTACGACGAAGGGGGCATCGCCTGGAGCCCCGACAGCACGCGCATCTACTTCGTCTCGGACCGCACCGACGAGCCGTACTACGACCCGGACGACAACGACATCTTCTCGGTGCCGGCCAGAGGCGGCGACATCGTGAAGGTGGCGGACATCGACGGTTCACTGTCCGCGCCCACGCCGAGCCCGGACGGCAAGTGGCTGGCGCTGCGCGGTGAGCCGGCGAAGCCGATCCAGTCGTACACGCAGCCGGAGTTGTACGTCGTCTCGACGGCCGCCGGCTCGCAGCCGCGCATGCTCACCGGCACGTTCGATAACGACGTGCTCTCCGGCCTCGCCGGCGATCAGCGCGCACCGCGCGGTGGCCGCGGTGCGGCACCGGTGTGGTCGAAGGACGGCAGCGCGGTGCTCATCACGGTGCAGGAGCAGGGGCGGTCGAATCTGGCCCGTGTCGATGCCGCGACGGGCGCGCTCACGCACATCACGGCCGCGAAGCACGACCTGCAGTCGTTCTCGACGAACGGCACGACCACCGTGGCGCTGATCTCGACGCCGACGGTCATCGGCGACCTGTACCTGGTCGGCAACGGCGGCGCGCTCACGCGGCTGACGAACGTGAACGAACAGCTCTTCTCCGAGCTGACGCTCACCGCACCGGAGGAGCTCTGGTACGAGAGCTTCGACGGGCGCAGGATCCAGACGTGGGTGCAGCGTCCGCCCGATTTCAAGGCTTCGAAAAAGTACCCGCTCATCCTCAACATTCACGGCGGCCCGCACGCCGCCTATGGCTGGACGTTCAGCCATGAGTTCCAGTGGATGGCGGCGAAGGGTTACGTCGTGCTCTACCCGAATCCGCGCGGCAGCACGACGTACGGCCAGGAGTTCGGCAACATCATCCAGTACCGCTACCCGGGCGACGATCACAAGGACCTGATGGCGGGCGTCGACGCGCTCCTGGCGACGAACACGATCGATCCGAAGCGCCTCGGCATCACAGGCGGCAGCGGCGGCGGCCTGCTGACGAACTGGGCGATCACGCAGACGGATCGCTTCGCCGCGGCGGTCTCGCAGCGCTCGATCGCGGACTGGGGGGCCTTCTGGTACGCGGCCGATTTCACGCTGTTCAACGAGACGTGGTTCCGCAAGGCGCCGTGGCAGGATCCGGCGGATTACGTGGCCCGCTCCCCGATCACGCACGTGGAGAAGATCAAGACGCCGCTGATGCTGATCGAAGGGGAGGAAGACCTCCGGACCCCGCCGATGACGGGCGGCGAGATGATGTTCCGCGCGCTGAAGTTCCTGCGCAAGCCGGCGGTGATGGTGCGCTTCCCGGGCGAGACGCACGAGCTCTCCCGCTCGGGCAAGCCCTCCCACCGCATCGAACGCCTGCAGCACATCGTCCGCTGGTTCGACATCTGGATGCTGGGCGCCAAGGACGAGTGGTACGGCCGCGGTCTGCGAACTGCTGACTCGCGGTAGCAACAGGGGACGACCGGGGCGCCTCCGGCGGGCGGTCACGGGCCGCAGCGCTTGTTGGCCGAGCCGCAGTCGACCCTACTTACTAACGTGTTAACGGCGACGCCGTGCGCCGAGCCTGAGGCAACAAGCGCTG
>DASWMP010000318.1:0-1873 GCA_036399695.1 Thermoanaerobaculia bacterium
GTTGGGCGGTTGGGCGGTGGCAGAAGCAGAGAGACCGCGCCTTTGTGTGCGCAGGGGTTTTTCCTCCGCCCAACCGCCCAACCGCCAACCGCCCAACTACTCTACTGTCAGCGAGGCAGCACGGTGTAAAAATGCTGCGTCTCGTTGCTCGTCACCGAGATGAAGGCCCAGATCTTCGCGCCGGGGGTGAGGGGCTCGACGACGACGCGGACCTGCTGGCCGGGCGCGTAGTACTTGCTCAGGTCGCACTCCATGTTGAACGTCGGCACCGTCTCGAAGCCTTCAGAAGTGAAGCCCTGCTCGTACGGATAGAGCGTGTAGACCATGCGCTGGTAGTCGAGCGGGTGATCGGAGCCCATCGGGAAGACGCGCACGCGGACGTCGACCGCTTTCATGCCGTCGAGGCCGTAGATGCGCAGCGTTTGGCGGAAGTTCTCGTCGATGCGGACGCCCGGGAACTGCAGCTTGCCGGCGCGGAACTCGCTCTCGCGCACGATCGGCAGCTCGGTGAACGAGCGCATTTCCGGTTTCGACCGGTCGCTGCTTTCGACGAGCAGCGAGAGCTGCATGTTCGCCGCGTCGGCCCTGGGGATGTAGACGAACTGCGGTACCGGCACGTGCGCGACCTCCCCCTGCACGAGCGCCGAGGTGTCGGGGGCGATCCCTTCGACGGTGCGCCCGTTGCCGTTGTAGACGACGAGCTGCGTCTCGTAACGCGAGTCGTAGCCGCACATCACGACAGAGGGTTTGATCGGCAGCAGGATCTTCTCGTAGTCAGCGGCAAAAGCAGGGATGGCGAGCGACAACACGAGGGCCACGAGCACGTACCTTTTCATGACACATCCTCCAATCAAGCGTTGCCCGGCTGGCGTGCATCAAGCGTTCCCGTCACACCATCCAATTGACGATCGTCTCCACCAGCTCTGCCTCTTTCCCGGAAAATCCGTGATCGGCGCCGGCCAGGATGGCCAGCTCGACGTTCGGTTTTGGACCGATGGCTTCCGCGAGGATGGCGACGCAGCGGGGGACGTCGTCGTAGCAGAACTCGTCGCGCTCACCGTAGAGGAAGAGGGCGGGCTTGCGGAGCTGCTTCACGTGGCGGAAGCGGGGGCGGCGGCCGAGGCGGATGTTGCGCATCACTTCGAGGAAGGGGAAGACGTTGTAGTCGCCGTCGGGATTGTTCATGTCGAGGAACGAGCGCCAGCTCAGCGGCATCGGGGAGAGCGCCGAGGGCACGAGCTCGTCGCCGCGTTTCGCTTTCACCATGTCCCGCGCTTTCTGCAGTGTGGTGCGGAAGCGGCGCTCGCCGAGGTGGGCCAGGGCCATGCCGGTGTCATCGCCGCCGGCGAGGAGGACGTAGCGCTTCACGGTGTTGCGCGGCTTGTAGAAATCGTAGAGCGCGACCTTGTTCGCGCCGGTGGAATGGCCGATGAGCGTAATGTCGGTGTAGCCGCGGCGGCGCAGCTCGCGGAGAGCGCCGTCGATGTCCTTGACGCAATCGCGGATCAGCTCGTGCGCGGAGCCGCCCTGGACCGAACGGCCGCGCGCCCGGAGCCGGCGCGTCACGTGCGCGCCGCGGTTGTTGAACGGAAAGTAGGCGATGCCGTTGCCGAGGAACTCGGCCGCCAGCACGTTGGTGCGCTTGGAGTCGAAGATCGACGCACCGCCGGTGCCGTGGAGAAAGATCGCCGCCCGCTTCGTGGGGCGCTTTGGCTCGTAGAGGAGACCGACCAGCTCGAGGTTGTCGGTGGCTTCGAACCGCACGAGGCGGGCGGGAGGCTCGGGAAGAAGATGAGGCACGGGGTCTCCTTTCTTGGAGTGCGGTGGCGAACGCCACCGCTCTTCTACAGGTGTACCAGAGCGGTGGCGTGCG
>DASWMP010000319.1:0-9086 GCA_036399695.1 Thermoanaerobaculia bacterium
CTCGGCTGGATCGGCGACGAGCGCCCACGCATGTGGAGCGTCCAGTCCTCCGGCTGCGCCCCCATCGTCCGCGCCGTCGAGCAAGGCCTCGAGACAGCGCCGGAATGGGAGTCGCCCCGCACCGGCGCCTGGGGCCTGCGCGTCCCCCGAGCCATCGGCGACCGCCTCATGCTCCGCGCCATCCGCGACTCCAACGGCGGCGCCATCGCCGTCGACGAAGCCGCCATCCAGCCCGCCGCCGCCGACCTCCGCACCCGCGAAGGCCTCGACGCCGGCCCCGAAACCGGCGCCGCCATCCTCGCCTACCAGCTCCTCCGCGACCGCGGCGAGATCCGCGACGGCGAAACCGTGGTCGTCTTCAACACCGGCGGCAACAAGTACCGGTGATTGGGGCGTTTCCTGAGCATGTGCCGGCTTACTGTTGCTTGCGCCTTTTGAGAATCGCACGCATGTGGTAGTCCGGTCCGTACGCAACGGCAAACACCACGTTGATCACCTCCCAGCCGTCCTGGCCGAGCTTGTTCAGGTAATCGCGGACGTCGTCGCGATTCGGTCGTTTAAACCATCCCTGCTCCGGAAGGTCCATAGTCGAAAAGAATTCATACTCCCACTGTTCCGGTTGCATGTTCGCTCCTGGTTCGTCGTTCGGAGCGGACGAACGCGTACGCCAGCATCAGGTTGACGTCTTCGAACGCCTCGCGCTCCGAGCGCCTCGCGTTTGCCGCTCAGTCTAGTCCAAAGCTTCATGTAGGACAGACACTCCTGTCTGTCCGGCACACCCAAACGTCCATTCCTTCATCAACACCCGTTCCGCTGCGCCGGACAGACAAGAGTGTCTGTCCTACATTGAGAAGCCAGCTAGCCGCTGTCCGTCCCGCGAGTGGGTACCACAGCAGATCGGCGATGTCACGACCCGTACGAGTGAGAACGCTTTCCGGGTAGCGCCCTACGATCGAGCGCAAACGAACGGTCAACGGAACGTCGAGCGAGGCCGCTCTGCACCAATGACCCAGCGCAAAATCGGAGGAGAGCCCCAATGAGACGTTCACTTCGGATTCCGGCCGCGATGAGTTTATCCCTTGTCCTGGTCCTCAGCAGCTCAACCCTCTCCGCGCAACAAGCCTCGGCGGCTCAATCCCTGCCGCGGCGCGCGGACAACCCCGGCAAACTTCATCCGAGTGCCCGTGTCACCTCGACCGCCGAGGGGCGTGCTGCGCGTGAGAGATTGAGCCCCGAACAGCGGCAGGCGCTGGACGAAGGATTTCTCGCGCTGGTGCAGGCCGCAATCGAGAACGCCAGGACGAACGAGGCGACGCAGGCACCCGCGTCGAGGAGCACCGAGCTGGCTGTCACGGGTGCGGACAACGTCACGCAGCTCATGAAGGCGCAGGGACGCGAGGCGCGCAAGCTCGCCGGCGGCGCCTCTGCACCGGCGCACTTCAAGGACTTCACGCCCATCGCCGCGCAGAAGAACCTCGGCACCATCAGGACCGACAGCATCGTCTCGACCGCCACCTGGAAGACCGTCGAACAGTTCGTCAACGACTTCTACCAGGCCACTCTGGCGCGTCAGCCGAATACCACTGAGCTCCAGCACTGGGCCGGCCGATTAACGGCGGCGCAGTCGCAGGGTCGCGCGCAACTGCTCGCGGAAGGACGCGACCTCGGCCGCACGCTGTTCCAGTCGCAGGAGTACGTCAACCGCGGCCGCACCGCACCGCGCGACTACGTCTACGACCTGTACAAAGGCTTCCTGCAACGGGAGCCCGATGCCGGCGGCTGGAACTGGTGGGAGGGGCAAGTGGTGCAGTGGGGCCGCCCCACGGGACTGCAGGCATTCATTGAATGCTTCGAGTTCGAGCACAAGCTCTACATGCTGCGGAACGATCCCGCGGACGCCGATCAGGACGGCTTCGCCCAGGATTTCGAAGACAATCTGGCGAATCTCTTCACACCGGTCTACTTCGTCTCCGGCGACGAGCCGAACAGCTTCGCGCGCTTCGGCGACTTCGTGCCGCAGGTACCGATCCAGGGGCTCGGACCCAACCCTGCCAGTCATTTCCGCGTGCAGCCGCTCGGCTGGGCACGCGACTCGTCCGGCCATCTCTACAGCTTCGCGCGACTCGACTATCTGACCCTGTGGGACAACGACAACGGCCTCGACTTCGGCTTCTTCTGCAACTTCAACATCGCCATGACCGGCGATTTCGGCGGCTTCGCCTTCCTGCAACTGCTGGATCAACTGTCGTCACACCCGCTCGACAACGAGCGTTCCGCCGCGCTGGTGGCCGCGCGCGTCGAGGACTTCTACTTCAATCCCAACCCGAACGAATACAAGCTCTACGACCTGTTCCTCTCAGCGCACGAGAACACCATCAGCGACCAGAGCGCGTTCATCGCGCCCCAGCAACCCCTGCCGGCCGACAGCCACGTCTTCATGGCCCTCTCCCGTTCCAAGCACGGGACGTACGAGTTCAACCCCGACGGCCTGCCGCTGGTGCCGTTCTGGCTCCAGATCTCCATCTTCAGCGCCATCGACTTTGCCTACTTTTCGGGGTTCATCGACTACTGGACCTATGAGGCCTACCTGAACTCCGCCAGCAATGCGTTCAACAACTGCATCACCGAACGCTTCAGCGACATCGGCGGCCGCTTCGCCAACCCCCGCATCAACGTCGGCGAGCCCAACACCCCCATCAACGGCTCCGGCTTCATCCGCGCCCCGGAGCTGTTCAATAAGCTCAGCACACCCCTCTGGAACTTCTGACCCGGAGAGTCAGGGCACAGGGAGAAGCCGGTCTTCTCCCTGTGCGTCGTCTGGCGGTGAAGAGCGGATCGCTTGCTGGACCGCGACAGGAAGGTCCTCGATCCTGACCCACTCACATTCGGGGGCTTCGAAGTCGAACAACAAGTCGCGGCCCTGCTGTACGGGCATCACCGGACCGCTCGTCTCAAAGAGGAGCAGCGTTTTCGACCTCGTCGTCCGATGTGCAGCGCAGTCTCTGCCGACTGCGTCAGAAGGCGGCAGCGCCGTCCATGACTCAAGGTAGATCAATTCTCCCGCGACCGTCTCGATGAGAAACGCACGCGGGCAACACGGCGGCCCACACTCGTTGACGTCCCAGAACCGCCGGACGGCGAACTCGAAGACGTCCGCTTCATTACTCGCGAGATCCTCGTTCGCCTCCCGCCGCCCACTCCCGAACCAGGGGCGCCGCTTCGCGATGAGCTTGCGCTCGGCTTCTGATAGAGGCCGCTTCATGCGTAACGCGGTCAATGTCGTATCGAGGTTGATGCAGGCTCACTTGGCGGTTCGGCCGGATCGCGGTGTTCGTGGGCGCGATGCTTGGCCATTGCAAAACATGCTATGCCGGCGCCGAGATGCATGAGGGCAAAGGTCGCATCCCACGTCTGCTTGCCGATGAGGTATATCAATGGCAGGAGGAGAATGCTCGTGCCCGCGATCCGCAGAGCGATGGGCGACATGAGGCCGCGACGGCGTTTTTCTTCGTCAGCAAACAGCAGGCGCGCGCCGAACACACTTGCGGGGATGCCGAAAAGCGCAAAGATCACGCCGACCACCAGGTCCGTGATTCGATCGTCGCCGGTGGCGCTTGGCAACTGCCAGATGCACGTTGCAACAACGACGAGCGAGGGAAGGCCAAAGATCATCGCTGCCACGCCGACAGCGACCTGCCACTTCCGCGAACCTTGACCAGAATAGTTCGTCACTGATCGAGCATCTTACGCCGTGCGCCCACCACGATGTCCTGGCGGCGACTCGCGAGTGCCCCCCCCCGCTAGCGACGATGTACGCAGCGCGGCTGCCGGGCCGAAGCCGGGCCGCACCAGCTTCAGCGTGAAGTTTAGGCAGTGCGTGCTTCTCCTCGATGGGCAGCGCTATAGATCGGTCCGTAGATTTGGGCAGTGACTACTTTGACGATTATTTCGATGCCCACTCCGCAAAACGGACCAAGCCGCTGCCGTAGCGCTTGACCGACGCTGGCTTCCATTTAGCGCCAATGGCCGCAGCTACGGCGCTTCCAACATCTCCCCGCCGTGCTCTCGGACGATCGGCGATGCTCTGCTTCGCCAATTGGATCGGCGTTGATTCCGAGACGCGCCTCTTCACTTCGGCCAGCGCCGTCGCGACGTCAGGAGCGCGAAGGTTCAAACGGACGCGCCCTTCCGCGTCCTGATCTACGATACCGATCGCCGCTGCATCGGCCAGAGCGTTCCTCAACCCTCGCTGCTCAAGCGCTTCGCGAGCCTCGCCGGCCGGTTTGCCGACGAGCGCCGTCACCAGCGCCTCCAATTTGGCTGGAGCAGAGGTGCCCAAAAACATCGCCGGCCGTGGCAGATTTATTGATAGAGCTCCCATTTGCGCGCCGCGACCAGCCGGTCGCACGAGAAAACGTTCGCGCTGCTCTAGAATACCAGCAAAAAGAAGCCAGCTCTTGAAGCTGTTCGCGTATTGATGAATTGTGGACGTGGAGAATGAGTTCGACCGTGGCAGTGCTTCCGAGAAAAAGGACACCCACGACGTTGTGTCTACAGGCTTTTCCTTTTCCCAGCGCGCGAAGATTTCCTTCACAACAATATGGCGCCGCAGCTGGCCTTGCACAAACTCGGCAACGGTCAGCGGTTCGAGATTGTGGAGGTGGCGATTAGGTGCATACAACCCTGACTAAAGTGATTCAACGAGTTGCAACGCAACCAGATCACCGAACAAATTAAAAGCTGGTCCCTCCTTGAGGCCGAGAGCTGAGCCGACTTTCGGAATGCTGCTAGGCGCCGTGTCACGTAGAATTTGCAACGCGCGTACAGCGATTGCGGCACCGCGTTGGAACGTTCGCGCCCACGGAATGTGCGGAACACGTCCATCCACCAAGTAGTCGCGGAAGACATCCCAGTAGACGACGTAATTCATTCCGCTTCGCACCAACAACCGCGAATCGATTAGAAGGTTTGTCGAATCACGAGAAAAATTCTCTTCTACCTCCGCGATCGCGACGGGCGCACGCTGTGCCACGTACCTCAAGCAGCGCACTGGCTCCTCCGGCAAAATTGAAAGATCTTCTTTAAAGAGAAGTTCGACGTCCAACTCGCGTTCAAGGAAGATGTACTGTGACTCCTCGCTGGAGACACGTTGCAATACGTGAACGAGAAGCTTCTTGAGTAGCCAGGGCAAATTCTGAGACTGATCACTTACGCGAGCGCGTACGGCAGGCGAGAGGCGTTTACCGCTCGAAAGCTCCGCGCCAGAAACAATCTTCTGTATGTCACGTTTGCCGAACTCCCGTATCTTGAAAGTGCGGCGCCGGTCGGAAAGCTGATGCCACAGATGATAGGCTGGGTGCTGCTGAGGAAGCGAAGCGTCTGTCTTCCACGCGAATCCGAGCACGATGGGCCACTGTCGCGCGTCTAGCTCGAGGCTGAGTTCGCGCACAGCGTTGAATGTCTCGAAAAGTTGCTCTTTAGCAAAAAGCTCCTCAAATTGATCGAAGATCAGCACGATGCACGCACGCTGTTGAACGAGTTCGTCACAGGCACGTTGAATGTCTGGCGAATCAAGCGGATCTCGGATGCTCTGCAGGACTGGATTGAAGCCTGCTGGCAGGAGTTGGTGCGTCGCGGCGTCGACCAGCGCCAGCCGAAAAGCCTCCGACACAAAGGCAGAATTCGTCGCTGAGCGTGAGTCGATAGCGGTAACGGAACACCGAGCGAGCCGCGACTTGCCTGCTAGGTCGGCCAACTTCAGAACCAACGAACTTTTACCCCAACCGCTTGGTCCTTGAACGGCGAACGTCCTCGTGGAGGTACTGCCGTCACGCACATCAGCGATAAAGGTGCTTACGTCTGAGATAATATCATCGCGACCTACGAACCCTTTCGGGTGCGCCGGTCGGAGATCGTCCCATGCCTCACCAGAAATAACACGTGCGACCGGCGCTCGCTCGCGAATGTTTAACGCGAGTTGAGTTTCCAGCAGCGCAAGTGGTTCCAGTGCGCTGAATCTCGGCTCCGCTGCGGCTACGCCGTTAGCGCGAACCGCGTCAAGCGCTTCTCCCGTCGCGGCGTCAAAAACGACGTACCTGGTTGGCATGCCTGATTCAACGATCTCGGCCAACCAATGGCGGCCAGTCGGCGTCACGATTAACGTCCAGTTGCCGACGTCAAAATGATGAAGACGTGCGGTAAGAGTCAACGGATCAATCACACGGCGCTGCTGCTTGAGCACATCCATGAGGCGAGTCGGTGAGTACCACATGAAGCGCTGCGCAAGCGCCGGGTCGTTCTGAATCTCCTCCCATTGCCCTCGGCCATCCTTAGTGAGATCGCCGGTCGAAAAAAGCCATCCTGCATCGGCGCGCCGCAATGTGACATTTCCAATGAGCTTCGAGATGACGTCTGCCGGCAGAGGATCGCGGTGAGCCTTACATTCGACAAGGATCGTACGCGGCTGATCTTCGCTTTTCGCGAGTAGATCGATTTCCATTCCGGTGAACCTGAGTCGCTGCGCCACCGTGAACCGCATCGGGCGAAGCACGTCAGCGACGAAACCTTCGAAAAAGTCACCCCGAGCGTCGTTAGCCCAGTCATCGGGACACGTCAATAGAAGGTGTTCCATATGCAGGCAGTATAGCGGCCCTCGTCCCTTCAACTTTACTTTCGCTTTCCGGTTCCTGTAGCCATGCTCCTGCGAGTTGAGAGAGGGACGATGGTCGGTTTTTCCCGTTTGTGCTCGTCCGAGGTCGCGGATCACTCGCTCACCCGTGAGGCGATCCGTCTGGTGGAACTGCGCGGGCGCAGCGACGGGAGGTACGTGGACGGGGAGTTGCGGTGGGAACTGGATGATGCGGGTTCGTTTACTCCGATGAAGCCGCACCGGCTGTGCCGGTGGTGCGCGTGCGGATGGGATGGCGGGACGTAAGTGCGCGGTCGCGCATCAGGGTGGCGTTGGAGGAAAGATGAAGCGAGGCGGTCCCGACGCTCGTGACTTACCGAGGGTCACTCGTGAGCTACCGCGCGTCACTCGCGAGTTCCCGCGCGTCACTCGCGGGTTACGGGCGATAACGGGAGGTAGTGCTGCGCGAGTGACGGAGTTACGGGCGGTGATTCGGGGAGGGCAGCGGCGGTTCCGGGGGTTACCGGCGGTCACTCCGGGATCAACATTCTTCATCCCGTCGTTACCGATGGTCATCTGCGCGTGATGGGGACGTTCTAATTTAGAACAGCGGTGTTCTGATTTAGAACGCTCGTGTTCTGATTTAGAACAGTGGTGTTCTAATTTAGAACTCTGTGGTTATCCGCGCGTGTTCGCCGGTTATCCGCGCGTGATCATTCTTCATCCGCGCGTAATCATTTTTCATCCGCGCGTGAATATTGGTTATCCGCGCGTGATCATTTTTCACTCGCGAGTGATCTTCGGTAACTCGCGGATGACCGCTGGTTACGCCTCCGTAGAGAGGAACCGTCCAGGAACTGAACGGATTTGCACTCATGCCAACGCGTTCGCCTTGCGTATCGAGCAGGGATCTGGCTCAGAACGGACAGGTGGCGAAGACCACCGGCGCGGACTTGCGGCCATTCGGCGTGATCATGGGTCGTACTTTTATGTATCCACTGTTAAACTCGCCCGTCACTTGTTTGTAACAGAAACCACGTGACACTCGCGCTCGGTGAGCCTATATTGATCGTGTTGCCGGTGCCTGCTTGTGTAATGGCGTCGCCGGTGGACAGGGGGTTGAGCCGGGCTCCTCCCATCAAGCCACGGGGGTAACGGGGTCGCAGGGACAAGTTGGGGTTGAGCCATGCCCTTCTGCGATGACCCGGGAGAGTCGAGTGACTCCTCTCCTCCCCGTGAACGCCCTAAGTGTCCGTGCTTCATGGGCTCGGACATCCACTCGATCGACTGCGTCCGGCCGGCGCTGTCGACAGCGTTCATTCCCCTATGTGGGGAGAAAGGATAAAACCATGTCTAACAATCAAGACACCACACTCACCCCGGCTGTGACCACTGATCCGACCGTACCGCTTTCACCGGAGGAAGTCCTGCAGTCCCTGCGCGGGATCCGTCAGCAGATTGCGCTGCCGGCGGCGCAGCTCGCGAAGGTTTCGCGCAAGCGCCGTCTTGCGCACGTCGACGCCAAGTTCATCGAGGAGGCCATCAACGCCATCGGCGCCTTCGACGGCGTTCGCCAGGCCGTTGGCGTCACGGACGAGGAGCTCCGCCAGGAGGTCGACGTCACGGCCCGCTGGACGGCCGTGGCCTCGGAGCTCCGCTCGCTGCTCGATGCGATTCTGCTCGCGACGACGGCACGCCGTCAGCGGATCGGCCTGGCCGCGCTGCAGACCTATAAGATCTGCCAGCAGCTCACCAGAGACGAGAACAATGCCGCGCTGGTGGTACACGTGAAGGAGATGCGCCGGCTGAACAAGTTCGGGCGCGCACGCCGCAAGCCGGCGACGCCGGAAGAGCCGGCCGTCACGCAGTCGAAAGCCGCGTAGTAATAGAGATGATGTGATTTGACGGCGGGGTGTCGCGGGCGATCCGCGGCACCCCGTACGTTCCGACGGAAAAGGACCCTGGTGATGACGATGAACGAGGACGAGACGATCGACCTGGCGGCGCTGATGCACGCCGTGCAGAATCTGCAGGCGGCAATGGACGCGGCGTTCACGCCGGAGGAACGGGCCGCGGCGCTCGCCGCCGGCGGCGGCACTGACGACACGGCGGCGACGATGGTGTATCCCGCGGATCAGCGGGACATCGCGCTGGATGATTTCGCGCTGGATGGCGCGGTGGAGTCGCTGCACGCGATGTCCGAGCAGATCCAGGCGCTGATCAAGCAGAAGATGGACGCGGGCTACGAAGCGTCGCTGCAGGTGTACTACGCCGCCGAGAAGCTGGCGCGGGAGCCGGAGCACGCGCACATGCGCGAGCAGGTGGAGAACATGCGCCGCGCGCACGTGGCGCAGTACGGCAGGGAGATTCCGGAGAGGGAGTGAGGGGGGAAGCAGTTGGGCGGTTGGCAGTTGGCGGTTGGCGGTGGAAAAAGCGAAAGTCCTGTCTGTCGCCCCCG
>DASWMP010000320.1:0-27999 GCA_036399695.1 Thermoanaerobaculia bacterium
GCTGGTCCGCCGGCATCTTGCCGGCGTCTCGGCTGACTGCGCGGTAAAGGCGCCGGCTGGAAGCCGGCGGACCAGCCGGCAGGATGCCGGCGCTCCAATGCTTGCGCGTCCGCCTCGTCGGTTGCCTCGACGATGGGTTCCTTCTGATCAATCGCTGCGCTCCGCGTCGGTCCGGCAACCCATCCCCCCCGCCCCTCACCGCTCCTCGACGATCCGGTAATGCCGCACGTGCGGGTCCGGCTCGATGAGGAACTCCGGGTCGCGGGGCATCAGCCTCGCGCGAAGGACGTCGTCGCCGGCGTAGGCGCGGATGGCTTGTTCGTCGGGCCAGTAGGAGATGACGAGGAACTCCTCGCGGTCTCCGACGGTGCGGCGGAACATCTGCACGCCGAGGTTGCGCGGGATGGAGCGCAGCTTCGTGAGCCCTTCGGCGCTGATGTATGCCTGGTACTCCTCGGCGCGTGCGAGCGGCACTTCGCCGCGCCATATCCGCGCGACCGCACCGGCTGGCGGCATCGCGGAAGACGCCGTCGGCGTCTGCGAAGTGGACGTGCACTGCGTGAGGGCGAGAAGAGCGAGGAGCGCGACGGCGGCTTTGTGCATGCGCCGATCATACGGCGGGGCGCGGCGTCAGAACAGATCGGGCAGATGCACGAAGTGCTGCATCGCGGCGACCGTTCGCGGCGAGATGCCGCTCAGGAACCAGGTGAGCGTCTCCACCGTCACGGCCGGGATGGCGTAGCGCGTCACGAACTGCACGTCCACGTCGCGATTACCGTCCGCGCTCGCCGGCTGCGCTGAAAACAGATCGTCGACGGCGCTCTCGTTCGGATTGACGACGGTCGCCGCGATTCCCGCATCCGCGAGCGCCGCGGCGAAGACGTCCTTCCGGTAGCCGTAGTGCGTGCAGGCGAGGCAGGCCACCACCGGCGCACCGGGCGTCTGCATCTTCGCGATGGCCGCGTCAACCCAGCCGCGGATCTCCGCCGCGGTCTTCGTCCCTTCGCGATCCTCGGAGATCGTGTCGGCCAGTCCCGGGCAGGCCTGGCTCACGATGCGCGAGGGCGCGATACCGCGGTCCCCGAGCAGCCGCGGATACGTGCCGGCGTCGATGGTCGTCTGCGTGCCGAAGATCATGGCCACGCTGCGCGGGTCGGCCTGGAGCGCATCCAGGAGCAGGCCGGCGCCGGTCCCGACGATCCCCTTCACCGGAATCGCCGCCTCCGCAAAGTACGGTGTGTCGGGCAGCAACACCGAGAGCGTGTTGCAGGCGACGTAGATGACGTCGGGCGCGAACCGCTCCGTGACGTTGCGCAGGAAGCGGTCGAACGTCTGCAGCTTCTCCTCGCGCGACTTCATGGAGTTGTAGCCGTAGTCGTTTTCGGGCGCGGCGTTGGCGAACGTCAACCGCACCGGCTCGGTGGACCCGTGCGTGCGCACGAAGCGCTCGGCGTACGCGCAGACGGACAGCCCGCCTACGCCGGAATCGGTGATGAGGATGTGCATCGTCAGAGCTCGAACCTGCCGGTCATGAGGTCGAGGAGGATGGGCACATGGCGATCCTTGAGCGTGTAGAGCGAGGCGTCCTCGAGCTCCAGCGTCACGAGGTTCAGCCCCCGTTCGCTGGCCCATGTACCCATCGAGCCGGGAGTGGGGTAGCCGATCTCCGTGAGGAATGGCAGCGCGCAACGGTCGGCGAGCTGCCGCCCGAGGTGCGACGCGCCGGAGTCGTCGACGCAGGCGAGCGCCGAGTGGAGGCTGACGACGGCGCGCGGCTTCAGCCGGTCGATGAGTGCAATCAGCGCCTGCGTTTCGGGTTCCGACGCGGGCGCCGCTCCGGGGCTCAGGGCCATGTCGCGGGCGTCGTTCGCCCGGCTCTTGTAGCAGACCGGCTCGGGGCTCCAGTTGGAGGTCGGGAAGTTCCGGTTGAGATCGACGCCGCGGGCGCTGCCGCGCGTGCCCCGCAGCAAGCCGTCAGGGTTGCCACAGAGAATCACCGCCGCCTGCAGGTCACCCTGGGGCAGGCAGCGCAGCGCTTCGGAGACGACGACCGTGGTCTCCGACTCGTCACCATGGATGGCCGCGAGGATGACGATCTCCGCCTGCCCGGAAGCCGGAAGATGCACGAGGAGCGGCACCCCCTCGGCCGACGCGCCGTAAACCGAGCCGGCGTGCCGGATGACCCCGCGATCCCGCCGCGCTACCAGCCGCTGTTCCGTCCCTGCACTCATGCGATTGCTCCCTCGGTCGTTATCGGCTGCGAATCCTCTCATGAATCGGGAGCGTGCCCGGGATGGGACGAATGCGACAGATGCGACCTATGGGACAGATGGGGACGTCCATGGGCGCGTCAGTATCAGCGCTCAGAACGCCCGGCGCACGAGCTCCATCACCGCGTCATCCGGGTCATCGCGCTGCATCGCGGCCTCCACGGCGAGACTTACATCATCGCGGAACAGCGTCGCGACCGCGGCCACGCGGCCCTGGTCGCGGAACACCACCGCGGCGTTGCCGGCGCCGAGGGAGCCGAACGTCTGGGCGTCGTCGGCGCGCTGGGCGTTGCCTACGTAGGCGAACACGAGATCGTAGTGCTGGCTCCAGAAGAACGGGATGTCGCGGAAGGACTCGCGTTGCCCCATGGCGTTGCGCGCGGCGGCCTGGCCCTGGCGCCCGGCGGCGGCCCAGTGTTCGACGCGGATCGACTGGCTGCTTCTCGCGTAAGGGAAGCGAGCCACGTCGCCGGCGGCGTAGATGTTCGGAGCGCTCGTCTGCAGGCAGTCGTTGACGACGATGCCGCGGTCGATGGCCAGCCCGGCGCGCTCGGCGAGGGTCACGTCGGGCTCGACGCCGATGCCGGCTACGACGAGGTCGCACGCTTCGCTGCTGCCGTCGTCGAGCACGACGCTGCCGGTGCGGATCTCCGCCGGGCGGCGGCCGAGGCGGAAGCGCACGCCATGAGCTTCGTGGGTGCGGAGGATGAACTCGCCGATCTCCCGTCCGAGGACCCGTTCGAGGGGCCGTTCCTCGGCACCGATGACCGTCACGTCGAGCCCCAGCTCGCGCAACGACGCGGCGGTCTCCAGGCCGATGAAGCTGGCGCCGATCACCACCACGCGGCGCTTCTCGGCGACGGCTGTCTTCAGCGCCTCGGCGTCGCTCCAGGTGCGCAGGTAGTGCACGTGCGCGCCGGCCTCGACCGGCACATCGAGCTGTCGCGGACGCGCGCCCGTCGCGAGGATCAGCCGGTCGAACGCGAGCCGCTCGCCCGACGCCAGCAACACGTGGCTTTTCACGGCGTCGATGCTGTCGACCTTCGTCCGCAGGCGCAGGGCGATGCCGTCGCCCGCATACTCGTCCTCCGCGCGGAGCGGAATCCAGTCCTCCGGCGCTTTGCCCGCGAGGTAGTCCTTCGACAGGTTCGGCTTGTCATACGGCAGCCGCTCCTCGGACGTGAGGAGGGTCACCCGGCCCGCGAAACCGCGGCGGTGCAGCTCGGCCGCCGCGAACGATCCGGCTGCCCCGGCACCGATGATGACGATGTGCGTGTGCGTCGCCGCCGAAGCGTCCGGCGGCGTCGTAACCGCCGGCGCCTCCGGCAGCACGCGGATCAGGTCCCCGTCCCGCGCGGTCGTGTAGACGCGCAGCGGCCGCATCGCAGGAGCGCCGGAAGCCTGTCCGGTGCGCAGCTCGAAACAGGCGTGATGCCACGGGCAGCGGATCGTCTCGCCGACGACCAGGCCGTCGGCCAGCGGCGCGTGATAGTGCGTGCAGAACGCGTCGACGGCAAAGAGGTCGTCACCTTTGCGGACGAGCAGGACCGCGTCCTCGCCGACGTGGCCGGCGCGCATGCCGCCGTCGGCCAGCTCGCTCAGCCGGATGCCTTCCTGGAGATCGGGACCAGTCACCGTTTCGGTCGCCACGTTGTCTCCTTAGGTCGTGCCGCAGAGCCGCAGAAACTCGGAACGGGTCTCGGCGCTGTTGCGCAGCGTTCCGAGCATGGCAGAGGTCACGAGCTGCGTGTTCGGCAACCGCACGCCGCGGCAGCCCATGCAGAGGTGATGCGCCGTCACGATCACGCCGACGCCGCGCGCTTCGAGATGCGTCTCGACGGCGCTGGCGATCTGCTGCGTCATCCGCTCCTGGATCTGCAGGCGGCGGGCGAAGCAGTGGACGAGGCGGGCCAGCTTGCTGATCCCGACCACCTTCCCCGGCAGGTAGCCGACGTGGGCCACTCCCTGGAAGGGGAGCAGGTGATGCTCGCACATCGAATGGAAGTCGATGCCGCGCAGGACGATCAACTCGTCCGAGTGCTCGGCGAATGTCTTCGACAGGATGTCCGCGGGTGATTCGTCATAGCCGGCCGTCATCTCCAGAAACGCCTTGACGACCCGGCGCGGCGTTTCGCGCAGTCCGTCGCGCTCCGGATCCTCCCCGACGAGGCGCAGGAGCGCGGTCACGGCCTCCTCGGCCGCGGTGCTGCTGGTGTGCTCGATGCCGTGAATCGGCTGAAGGCTTGGTTCCATTTCGTACTCTCCCCGAGGAGCGGCGTGTGCTTCCCCGGTTGATTAGAGGAGGGGCTGGGCGATCGGTGACATGGGACGTAGGGGACCTATGAGACAGATCGGACCTGTGCTGTCACCCTTTTCAATCTCCCTCCTCTAATCTGCGAGAGGATGAATGACGCCATGACCGTCGACCCCGTGGTTCCGCTGTCTGCCGAGCTTACCGACGAGGAGATCGTCCGCCGTGTCGTCGCCGGCGAGCGGGAGTTGTTCGAGCTGCTGCTGAGGCGGTACAACCAGCGGATCTACCGCGCCGTGCGTGCCGTCCTGCGCAATCCGGACGATACGGAGGACGTGATGCAGCAGGCGTATGTCAGCGCGTATCGGCACCTCCATCAGTTCGAAGGGCGCTCGGCGTTCGCCACCTGGCTGACGAAGATCGCGCTGCGCGAAGCTGCGGCAAGGAACAAGAAGAGCGTGGCCCTTCTGCACATGGTGCCGGAGCTCCCGGGAGACGACACGATGAACGACTTTCCTGAGCCGAGTCCCGATCCCGAAGCGCGGGCCGTCGCCGCAGACCTGATGCAGCACGTCGAAGCCGAAGTCGCCGCGCTGCCCGAGACCTACCGCTCGGTGCTCCTGCTGCGCGAAGTCGAAGGCCTGAGCACGGAGGAAACCGCCGCCTGCCTCGACCTCACCACCGACGTCGTGAAGACCCGCCTCCACCGCGCCCGGGTCATGCTCCGCGACGCCCTCTACCGCCGCGCCGGCGTAGGCCTGCAAACCATCTTCACCTTCGGCTCCAGGCGCTGCGACCGCGTCGTGGCCCGGGTGATGGAGGAGATCAGCGCGCTCTGAACGGCGGTGCCGCGCGCGGCCATCACCTCACGCGAAGATCCGCCCCGCCTCCAGCGTCAGCCCCAGCGCGATCCCGCCGAATTGATCGGTATCGAACGCTTTGGCATTCGGCAGGAGCTGCCGCACGCGCGTCCGCACCTCGGGGAGCAGCGACCCGCCGCCGGTGAAGAAGACCACGTCGAACGCGTCGTTCTTCACGCCTGAGGCGCGGAGGACGTTTTCGAGCTCGCGGACGGCGTCGTCGAGCAGCTCGGTGATGGCGGCGTTCAGCTCCGTGCGCGTGACCGTCAGGCCGAAGCGGCGCTCGATCCAGTCGAGGGGCGTCGTCACGGTCTCGTCTCCGCTGAGGGAGATCTTCGTCCGCTCGACCTCGCGGGCCAGCGTGTGGCCGAGATGCGCGGACAGCACTCTGTCGAGGCGGGCCAGGCGGCGGTCGCCGTCTTTGTTCTTCGACAGAATGTCGTAGATGCCGTCGAGCATGCGCGTGTCGTAGATGAAATTGATGCGCAGCCAGGACGCGAGATCGTGAAAGACCCACTGCGGCATCTGCAGCACGTCGCCGCGGTCGTTGCGGTACGAAGCGCCGAGGCCGAGGTGCGGCATGAGCTGGGTGACGCTGAGCTGGCGGTCGAAATCGGTGCCGCCGATGTGGATGCCGCCGACGGCGAGGATGCGCTCGCGATCGGCGACGCGCCGGTGCTGCGCTGCCGGGGTGAGGCGGATGACGCTGAAGTCCGAGGTGCCGCCGCCGATGTCGACCACCGCCGCGATCTGTTCGCGGTCGATGTGGGTCTCGAGCTCCAGCCCGGCGGCGATCGGCTCCAGTTCCACCTCGACCTGCGCGAAGCCCGCGCCGCGCGCGCTGCGCCGCAGGATCTCCTCGGCGGCACGATCGAGCGCGTCGTCGCTGTCGTTGAAGCGCACCGGACGTCCGAGAACGACGCGCGTCAGCTCGCGGCCGGCCGCTTCGTCTCCCTTCGCCTTCAGATTGCGGAGGATGCGGGTGATGATCTCCTCGAAGGCAATCCGCCGGCCGCGCACGATCGTGGCCTCGCCTTGAAGCGCGGTGCCGAGGACGCTCTTGATCGCCCAGAGCATGCGGCCGGGCTGCCCCTCGAGGAAGCGTGCAATCGCCGCCTCGCCGAATACGTCGTCGCGTGTCGTGTCGTCGAAGAAGATCGTGGTCGGGATGCGGGGACGCCCGTTTTCCACCTCGACGAGCGACGGACTGCCGGCGCGCAGAATGCCGATCTCCGAGTTCGAGGTACCGAAGTCGAGGCCGCAGGCGTCAGTCGAGGAATCGTGGCTCATGGCGAGGGACGCGCATTGTCATGGAAGAGTTACGGCTGCTGCAACCGGAACGGCTCCGCCCGGATTGCCGTTAGAATCGTGCGCATGGTTACCCGACGTGCAGTGGCCGCCCTCGTGCTCGTGCAACTGATCGCGTTCGCCGTCTCGGCGCAGCAGTCGGCCGAATTCGGCCGGGCCAGCGGCGGACAGCTCGTGCTGACGCCGAAGGGCTCCGCGCCGTTGTCCGGCTCGCTCGAGTTTTCCCTGTCGAGCGGGAACGACGCGCTGGGAGGCGGCAGCTCGCCCTCCTACGGCATGACGGCCGGCGGCACGCTGATCCAGGACCGCCTCTGGTTCTTCGCCTCGGCGTCGCGACAGCAGACGTCGTCATCGACGCGCTTCGCGAACCTCGAGCTGCCGGAAAACGCGACGCAGAACGGGACACTCGGCGCCATCGGCGGCCGCGTCCAGGGGCAGCTCGGCGCCGGCCAGGACCTCTCCGCGTTCTTCGAAGCGGGCCGCCGTGCGGAGCTCGCGACGAACGGCACTTCCACCTTCGCGGCCGTCGTGCCGTCGTCGTTCCTCTCCATGCGCTACAACGGCGTCATCTCCAGCAACATGCTGTTCAGCGCGAGCTTCACGCGCAGCTCGCACACGGTGCAGGGCGTGGGCTTCGTGCCCGCCGACTGATCGTCAGAACGGCGATTCGATCTCGAAGAACTCGCCGCGCATCATCACGGACGGCGGGATGCCGAACATCTGGTAGAAGGTCCGCGTCAGGTGCGCCGCGTCGGCAAAGTCGGCCGCATGGGCCGCGGCGACGAGCGTCCGCTCCCGCCCGATGGCCACGATCGCCCGCGCCAGCTTGCGCCAGAGCATGTAGCGGCGGAACGGCAGTCCGACCTGCTGCTTGAAGAGGTGGGCGAACCGCCCCTCGGAGAGATACACCGACGCCGCGGCCGCCTCGAGTGAGATGCGCAGGTCGTCCGAAGCACGGATCTCCTGCAGCACCTTCGTCACCCGCTCGTCCATCTTCCGCGCCGGCGGCGCCCCGGCGCACATTGCCTTCACGCAATGGAGGATCAGCGGCCGGATGTCCATGCTCTCGTGCGGCCGCTCCAGAAAGGTGCGCAGCTCGTCGGCGCAGGGGATGACCCGCTCGTCCGGTACGAACGCGATCTCCCGCCTGAACGTGCTCCGCAGCCAGACGCCCTCACTGGATTCCGGATCGACGAACAGCATCGCCCCGACGGCACCGAGCCCATCGTACGAATGCTCCACGTCCGGCGGCACGACCAGCCCCCGCCCCGACCGCCACTCCCCGCGCGCACCTTTGACGCCGATCTCCCCGTCGATGGCGATCACGAGCTGAAACGCATGATGCGCATGCGGCGGCACTACCCCCTCGCTGCGCCCGATGGCCAGAAACCCGCCATCCCACAGATACCAGCGAGGTCCGTCACCTGCCCACCCGGAGGCAGCGTTCGCGGGTTTGTACGAGAAATCGGCTGTGGACATTCAGGTAGAGCCGCTCGAAGCGGTTGCAGAGAACGATACGAGATCGGCGGCCAGGCTTCAACGGCGCACTGCGCTCTCGTTTGGAGAATGGGACGTATAGGACGGATAGGACAAATGGGATTGCATAGGTCCCAGAAGTCCCGTCTGTCCCATCGGTCCGATCGTTCTTGAAACTCTCTACGTGATGTGATCGAGCTCCTCGAGCTCCGCATCCGTCAACACCCAATTCGCTGCCGACGCATTCGCCGCGATCTGCTCGACGCGCGTGGCCCCGGCGATCACGGACGCCACCGGCTCGTGCGCCAGGAGCCAGGAGAACGCGAGCTCGAGCACCGTATGCCCGCGCGACTCCGCGAACGCGATCAGCCGTTCCGCGGTGTCGAGCTTCGTGTCGTCGATCTTTCCCCCGTTCCACGACTCCGCCAAACGCCCGGCCGGTGCGGGCAGGCCGCGGCGATACTTGCCGGTGAGCAGGCCGTTGGCGAGCGGAAAGTAGGGGAGGAAGGCGACGTGCTGCGCGGCGCACTCGTCGAGCACGCCGTCGCGCTCGGGTGTGCGGTGGAGGAGGCTGTATTCGTTCTGGACGCTGACAAAGCGCGCGCGGTCGCCGGCGGCGCGTCGCGCTTCCCTTAGCTGTTCGGCGGAGAAGTTCGAGCAGCCGATCTCGCGCACCTTGCCGGCGCGTACGAGCTCGTCGAGCGCGCCGAGGGTGTCGGCGATCGGGACGCGCGGGTCGGGCGTGTGAAGCTGGTACAGGTCGATGACGTCGACGCCGAGCCGGCGGAGACTGTCGTCCGCGGCCCGGAGGACGTAGTCGGGATGGGCGCCCTGGCGCTCCTCGTCGACGTCCATCCCGAACTTCGTCGCGATCACCACGTCCTGGCGCCGCGACGCGATGGCCCGTCCGAGAAATACCTCGCTGTTCGTCTTCCCGTAGGTATCGGCGGTATCGAAGAAGTTGATGCCGGCGTCGAGCGCCGCGTCCACTACACGCGCGGTCTCCGCCGCGTCCAGCCGGCGCCCGAAGTTGTTGCACCCGACTCCGACGACCGACACTTCGAGCGATCCAATGCGTCGCGTTCTCATGCGGCGCTACGACAGCAACTCGCGTGCGCGGTCGGGGTTGCGTCAGTGTCGCGGCACCGGCGGCTACACCGCCGCCGCGATCGTCTGCAGGAAAGCCACGACCTCGACCGGCTTCACCACGTATGCCGTGAACCCTTCATCGAGGCTGCGCTGGCGGTTTTCCTCGCGGCCGAACGCTGAGACGGCGATGGCGGGGATGCGGCCGCGGATCTCGCGGACCAGCGTGTAGCCGTCTTCACCCGGCAGGGCGATGTCGCTCACCACCAGGTCGGG
This sequence comes from Thermoanaerobaculia bacterium, assembly GCA_036399695.1. Lineage (GTDB taxonomy): Bacteria > Acidobacteriota > Thermoanaerobaculia > Gp7-AA8 > Gp7-AA8 > DASVEE01. The sequence goes on from DASWMP010000320.1 coordinate 9,528, forward strand.
TGTTTCGGCGGCGATGCAGGAGCGCGCTTCCGCCACCGACCGGGCCGTCGTCACCCGTGCGCCCGAGCTTTCGATCATCGTCTTCAGCACCGCCAGCGCGTAGGGCTCGTCGTCCACCACCAGAATCCGCTTGCCGTCCAGGCGCGGGATGTCCGCGGCGTCGTCCATCGGGGCCGCAACCGGCGCCGTTGACGTCTCGATCAGCGGCAGCCGCACGCGGAACTCCGCCCCTTTGCCGACGCCGTCGCTGGAGGCGTCGACCGTGCCGCCGTGCAGGTGCACGAGCTCGCGGACGACCGCCAGGCCGAGGCCGAGGCCGCCGTGGCTGCGGGTGCTGCTGGCGTCCTGCTGCGCGAAGCGGTCGAAGATTCGCGGCAGGAACTCCGGGTCGACGCCGCTGCCCGTATCGCGCACCGACAGCTCGACGAAACCGTCGATGCGGTGCACCGTCACGTCGATGCGGCCTTCCTCCGGTGTGAACTTGATGGCGTTCGACAGCAGGTTCGCCACGATCTGATACAGCCGTTTCGCGTCGCCCATCAGCGGCACCGACCCCTCGGCCGTGAGCCGCACCTGCTGCCGCTTCGCTTCCGTCTCGGCGCGCAACGACTCGATGACCGTCCCGACCACTCCGATCAATTCCACCGGCGCCGTCTCGATCGTCAGCTTTCCCGAGATGGCCCGCGACACGTCCAGCAGGTCGTCGATGAGCCGTTGCTGCAGCTTCGCGCTTCCCTGCAGCGACTGCAGCGCCAGCGCGAGCGTCTCCTGCTCGACGATGCCCATGGACAGCAGCGAGGTCCAGCCGAGGATCGAAGTCATCGGCGTGCGCAGCTCGTGCGAGAGGATCGCCAGGAACTCGTCCTTCGCGCGGTTGGCCCGCTCTGCTGTTTCACGCGCCGCTTTCTCGCGCTGCTGCCAGAGCTTCTGCTCCGTCAGATCGAGCACGAAACAGATGTACTCCACGCGCGGCGCTTCGAACCGGGCGAAGCCGATCAGCACCGGCACGCGGCTGCCGTCCTTGCGCAGGTACTCCTTCTCGTAGGGGATGCAGGCGCCGAGCGTGTCGGCCTCGAGGATGGCCACGTAGTCCTGCGTCAGATATTCGCGCGGCGTCAGCTTCGTCCAGTTCAGGAGGCCCTGCTCGAAATCTTCACGCGTGAAGCCGAGCATCGAGAGATAGCGGTCGTTCGCGTCGAGGAGACTGCCGTCGCGGTCGGCGACGACGACGCCGATGACGTTCGAATCGACGAGCCGCCGCACGCGTGCCTCGCTGAGGCGCAGTGCCTCGAGCGTGAGGCGGAAGTCGTGCACGTCCGTCCCCGTGCCGAGCCAACGGATGATGTGGCCGGCCGAATCGCGCACCGGCAGTCCGCGCGTGAGGTACCAGCGCTCTTCGCCGCGCCGGTCGCGCAGCCGGTGCTCGTATTCGAAGGCTTCGCCGGTCAGCACCGACGTGGCGAGCACGTCGCGCATGTTCGCCAGGTCCTCTTCCGGGACGGCGGCCGTCCACCCGAGGCCGTCGGCATCGACCGCCGGCAGCCCCGTGACCTCGCTCCAGCGGTCATTCATATAAAGGATGCGCATCGACGTGTCGGTCATCCAGACGATCTGCGGCATCCCGTTGGCGAGCAGGCGGAAGTGCGCCTCGCGGTCGCGCAGCGCTTCTTCCGCCTCGCGCCGTTCGCTGATGTCGATCAGCGAGCCGATGTAGCCGAGGAATTCGCCTTCCGGGCCGAAGCGGGGAGAGGCGGTGTCGATGACCCAGCGATAGATGCCGTCGTGCCGGCGCAACCGGTAATCGGCGCGATACGGAAGGCGGCGCTGATTCGCTTCCAGGAACGAGATCTCGGTCAGCTCGCGGTCTTCCGGATGCACCGGGATCAGCCAGCCGAGACCGAACGCTTCCTCCCGCTCCTGCCCGGTGAGCTCGTACCAGGCGCGGTTCAGATAGATGCAGGCACCGGTCGGGTCCGTCACCCAGATCATCACCGGCGCGTGATCGGCCATCAGCCGGAAGCGCTCTTCGCTCTCCCGCCGCTCGTTCTCCAGCCGGTCGCGCTCGGCGACGCTGCTGCGGAGCTCTTCTTCGCGCCGGACGCTGTCGTCCACGTTCACGCAGGTGCCGGTCCACTGCCCGTCCGTTTGCGCGCCGTGCAACTGGAACCAGCGCGCGCCGTCCGCCGCCAACAGCCGCACGCGCAGATCGAAAGGCCGGCCGGAGGCGAGCGCGTGCTGCAATGCCTCGAGGTCCTCCGGATGGCAGGCGTCGAGCAGCGATTCGCAGCCGGTGAGCGCGCGCCACGCGCGGTTCACCGTCACGGCGGTGGCAGAGCCGGACCAGAGCGGCAAGGGGAAATCTTCGAGGGGAAACACCCGGTGCGCCATTGTAGGCGCAGGGGATGCGAAACATAGTGCAGTAATTACTGAGCCGGCGGTTTCCGTGTGAGCAGGGGGATCGTCGTTCCTTTGGCCGAATACTCGATGAGCGTGGCCAGCCGTTTCTCGCGCGTCTCCGCCTTCTTCGCGCTCATCACCCAGAACGCCGAGGTCTTGCGGTACCACGGCGCCTGCGACTCATAGAACGCCCACGCCTGCTCGTTCGCGCGGAAACGCTTCTCGAGCTCCTCGTCCAGGCCCCGCTCGCGTCCTTCGAACGAATAGCGCTTCGTGTCCGTGCGGTCGCGTGCTTCGAACGCCGCCAGTCCCGGCGGTGCGACCCGCTTCTGCTCGATCAGCGTGGCCATCTTGGCGATGTTGATCTCGCTCCAGTAGCTCTTCGGCTTGCGCGGCGTGAAACGGTTCGTGTAGCTCTCCTCGTCCAGCTTGCGCCGCACGCCGTCGATCCAGCCGAAGCAGAGCGCCTCCTCCACCGCTTGCGGATAGGTGAGCGCTTTCTTGCCCGACTTGGCGTTGTAGAAGCCGATGTACAGCTCGGAGGCTTTGGAGTGGTTTTTCTCCAGCCACTTCCGGAACTCCGCGCTCGATCTGAAGAACTTCACATCCATCCGTTCACCATCCGTAATGCACCACGAGCGATTTCGTCATGCCCGCGATCCGTTCGCGCCACAGTGTCGCCTCCGGGAACAGCGCGCGCAACTCCGCGGCCGTGAGCAGGCGGATCGAGTCGACCGTTTCTTCCGCTTCGCGGCGGCTCCGGGCCCGCTGCAGCCAGCCGATGGTGAACCGCTGCAACAGCGCCACGCGCCACCGGCGCGGCAGCAGGTGATACGCCGGGACGAGAAAGTGCGGATCGGAGACGAAGCGCCGGTTCGGCGTCTGCACGTAGTAGCGCTTCCCGACGCGCCGGATCTCCCGCGCCATGGCCGCCTGGTCGTCGACATGCTCGATGACCGAGTTGCTGACCACGACGTCGAACTCCCGGTCGGCGTACCGCAGGTTGCGCGCATCCCCGGCCACGAACGTGAACCTCCCCGCGTGCTGCTCTTCGCTGTCCAGATTCAGGATGACGATCTCCGCATGGCCGGGGAGCGGGATGTGCTCCCAGAACACCGCTTCTCCGCCGACGTCCAGGATGCGCAGCGGCCCATCCACGCGCGCCAGCAGTGACGCCAGATGCGCACTCCTCCGCCGCCGGAACCACGCCGACCACGACCGCGCATCACGGCGATCCGCCAACCGGCGCAGGACGCTCATCAAAGGGGAGAATAACGGAGGACCCATGGGACAGATGGGACCTATGGGACCTATGAGATTGCTTGATCCGCGGCGCTCTCTCATCTCATCAGTTCCATTGGTCCCCTAGGTCCTATGGGTCCTGTCGTTCCCTGTTGCCCCCGCGCCCGCCCCCGCCACGCGCCGCGCGCAGCTTCTCGAGCCGTTCCTTTATCGCGCGCTCCGCTCCCGCCTCTTTCGGCTCGTAGAACCGGCGTCCCTCCAGCGCGTCCGGGAGGCACTCCATGGCGGCGGTCTGGTCCTCGAAATCGTGGGCGTACTGGTAGCCGCGGCCGTAGCCCAGGTCCTTCATCAGACGCGTCGGGGCGTTGCGGATGTGCAGGGGCACCGGCGGGTTGTCTCCCTGGCGCACTTCCATCACCGCTTCGCCGTAGCCCTTGTATGCGGCGTTGGATTTCGGCGACGCCGCGAGATACGTCACGAGCTGCGCCAGCGCGACGCCCGCCTCGGGCATGCCGAGGAAATGCACCGCGTCCTTCACGGCGATACCGAACACCAGCGCCTGCGGATCGGCGTTTCCGATGTCCTCGGATGCCGCCCGTACCAGCCGGCGCGCGATGTACATCGGGTCTTCGCCCCCTTCGAGCATCCGCACCAGCCAGTACACCGCGGCGTCGGCGTCGCCGTTGCGGATCGACTTGTGGAGCGCGGAGATGATGTTGTAGTGCTGCTCGCCGGTCTTGTCGTACATCAGCGAGCGGCGCTGCAGGATCTCCTTGACCTTGTTCAGGTCGATCGGCGAATCGGCCGTCGACGCCGTCTCCACCACGAGCTGCAGGGAGTTGAGCGCCTGTCGCGCGTCGCCGGCCGAGGTAGAGGCCATGAAGTCGAGCGCCTCGTCGAGAACCTCGATGCCGTAACGCGACACCGTCTCGTGCCCGAGTGCGCGGCGGAGGATCTGCACCACCTGCTCGCGCTCCAGCGCCGGGATGACCACGACCTTGCTGCGCGACAGCAGTGCCGAGTTCACCTCGAAGGACGGATTCTCCGTCGTCGCCCCGATCAGCACGATGTCACCCGCCTCGACGTAGGGGAGAAACGCATCCTGCTGCGCCTTGTTGAAGCGATGGATCTCGTCGATGAAGACGATGGTCTTGGACCCGCGCGCCAGGCGCATCCTGCGCGCCTCTTCCATCAGCGCCTTGATGTCCTTGATCGAGCTGGAGGTCGCGGAGAAGGTGACGAAGCGCGCCCGCGTCGTCCTGGCGATGATCTTCGCCAGCGTCGTCTTCCCCGAGCCGGGCGGGCCCCAGAAGATCATCGACGGGATGCGGTCCGACTCGATGGCGTTCCGCAGGAACCGGCCGGGCGCCAGGAGTTCCTCGAGCCCGACCACGTCTTCGAGCGAGGAAGGACGGAGCCGCTCGGGCAGGGGAGCGTCCGTGCCGGCGGATTTGTCGGAAGGAGGGAAGGGATCGTCGCCGAAGAGGGAGCCGGTCATGGGGTAGAGGTGGCGAACGCGGAAGGTTGAAAGCAGGAGGCACGAAAACATGAACGCAGAACGCAGAACGCAGAACGAAGAATTGAGAAGGCGGAGCGCGTCCTTCTTCTTCGTTCTCCATTCTGCGTTCTGCGTTCTGCGTTCATCTTTTCGTCCCCTCCGCCTCGCATCACCTGCACAACAACCCAAAGTCCAGATTCCCCCCGCTCACCACCACCGCCACCGGACCCTTCGGCGCAACCTTGCCCGCCACCAGCGCCGCGATGCCCAGCCCGCCGGTGGCCTCGATGACCATCTTCGTCCGGTACATCGTCCACTTCACGGTTTCGAGCAGCACGTCGTCGTCGACGCTGACGACGTTCTTCACCCGCTCGCGGATCACCGCGAAGTTGCGCTCGCCGATGGCCAGCGTACGGGCGCCGTCCGCAATCGTGTTCGGCGGGTCGATGGTGACGATGTGTCCCGCGTGGAACGACTGTTCGCCGTCGTTGCCGGCCGCCGGCTCGACGCCGTAGACCTCCACGTCCGGCTTGTACGACGTCGCGGCGATGGCGATGCCGGACAGCAGTCCGCCGCCGCCGAGAGGAGAGATGATGGTCGTCACCTCCGGCCACTCTTCCACGATCTCCAGGCCGACGGTGCCCTGGCCGGCGATGATGCGGTCGTCGTCGAACGGCGGGATGATGCTCGCACCGGTACGGTCGGCGATCTCGCGCGCCACGGTATCCCGCGTCGCGGCCGTCACGCCTCCCTGCACCACCTCGGCGCCGTAGCCGCGCGTCGCTTCCACCTTCGTCTGCACCGAGTTCTCGGGCATGACGATCGTGGCGCGCATGCCGAGGAGCCTCGCCGCGAGGGCGACGCCCTGGGCGTGATTGCCCGAGGAGAAGGCCACCACGCCACGTCCCCGATCGGCCTCCGGAATCTGCAGCAGCGCATTCATCGCGCCGCGGATCTTGAACGACCCGGAGCGCTGCAGGTTCTCGCACTTGAGGCGGACTTCCACCCCCAGGCGCTCCGAAAGCGAACGGCTCGTCACGAGCGGCGTCCGGTGGATCCAGGGTCGCAGGCGTTCGGCGGCGGCGCGGATTTGGGCGAGATCGACGGGCAGGCTGTCGTTTGATGAACTCACCGGCCGTAGTATAAACTCGCGGAAAACCAAGAGATCGGGCTGTTTGCAGGTCCCGATTATTTGCTTTTCAGTATTCAGCGGAGTATCGTCACGGACGAATCCGCATCACCAGTACGGGGACATCATCGGGTTGGAGGTTGGGGTTATGTGGAGATGGGCTACCCGCGGCCTGGTTCTCACCTTGATGGCGCTGCTGCTCACGCCGGCGCTTTTTGCACAGACTGAATTTATCGGAGGCCTCGATCGGCCGGACGGCTCGGTGAACCAGAGCGGCATCGTTCTGATTCAGGGCTGGTTCCTCGATCCGGGCGCGATCTCGAAGATTCAGCTCTATATCGACGATCAGTTCGTTCACGATCAGGTGCTGTTCAATCAGCCCCGGATCGACATCGCCGAGGCGTATCCGAACTACCCCGGCATCCACACCGCGCGGCCGGGGTTCGTCACGGGCTTCCTCTCGTCGAACTACAGCAACGGACCGCACACGATCGAGATCATCGTCGTCATGAGCGACGGCCGCCACATCCCCATGGGACGGCGGACGATCAACATCGACAACACGGTCAATCAGTCGCCGTTCGGTTTCGTCGACATCCCGGACCTGCGCGGGACTTACAACGCCTCGGGCTCGTTCCCCGTCACCGGCTGGGCCGCTGACGGCGACGGCGTGAACCGCGTCGACGTCCTCATCGACGGCAGCGTGATGCAGGCAGCGATGTACGGCGACGCCCGTCCCGACGTGGCCGCGGTCTATCCCGACTTCCCGCCGGCCGCGTTCAGCGGTTTCGTGGCGCATGTCGATACGACCCGCATCGCGGACGGCGTGCATACGCTGACCGTGCGCGTCACCGACAAGTTCGGCCTCTCCCGCGAGATCGGCCGCCGCGTCGTGCAGGTCCTGAATTCCGATAACAACCTCAAGCCCTTCGGCTACATCGACGAGCCGAAGCGCGACGCCACGCTTTACGGCACGCAGTGCAACGACGAAGGCGGCGGCGGCTTCTCGCCTCCCGTCCGCCCGCAGGAGCACATCACGCCGGTCCGCGGCTGGGCCCTCGACCTCGGCACCCGCACGGGTACGGGCGGCGTCGGCTACGTCGAGCTCCTGATCGACGGCCAGCGCTGGCTCTCGACCGACGATTGCGGTTTCCTGTTCGGCGGCTATGCGAACTGCTACGGTCTGCCGCGCTTCGACGTGCAGCGCTTCTATCCGAACTACCCGAACGCGCCTCGCGCCGGCTTCATGTTCACGCTCGACATCGGCGCCCTCATGTCGCTCGGCGTCCGCCCCGGCCACCATATCCTGAAGGTGCGCGTGGGCGATCGCGAGCAGACGTTCGCCGACATCCCGAACCCGGACGGCATCCCGGTCTTCTTCACCTGCGCCGAGGATGACTTCAACTTCGCTTCGTATGGCTTCATCGACCAGCCGACGACGTTCGATTACGTCGGCGGCGACGTGACGTTCTCCGGCTGGGTCATCGACGAGAACGGCGTGAATCAGGTCGAGATCCTCATCGACGGCAATTTCGTCGGTGTGGCGCAGTACGGCTTCATCCGTACGGACGTCGAGGCCGAGTACCCGAGCGCCCGCGCAAGCCGCACCTCGGGCTGGCGCTTCACGATGGATACGCGCCGCCTCTCGAACGCCCGCCACCGCCTGACGGTCCAGACCCGCGACAACGGCGGCAACAACGACATCATCGGCTCGGTCGACTTCTACGTGACCAACCCGTAAAGCAGTACCCGTCCCGCAATTGCAGAGATGCGACAACGCCCGGCCATCTGGCCGGGCGTTGCTGTTTCTGCGGAAAAAGCTATGATCGTGGCGATCCCCCTTGATCTCCCCGTGCTTGTCGTCCAACGAAGAACACCGATCGTAAGGAGCACGTCATGGCATTCGCGTTTCCGGCCACCTGGGCACCCCAACTGCGCAGCCTCCTCCGCATCGTCGCCGGCCTGATGTTCATGCTGCACGGCGCGCAGAAGATCCTCGGCTTTCCCGACCCCGGGGCCAAGTTGCAGCCCCACGCGCCCGCCCTCATCAAGGCCGCGGGCTTCATCGAGCTGATTGCCGGTGCGCTCATCGCCGTGGGGCTGCTCACCGGCATCGCCGCCTTTCTCGCCGCCGGCGAGATGGCCGTGGCGTACTTCAAACAGCACGCACCTGGTGGCTTCTGGCCGACGCTGAACGGCGGCGAGCTGGCAGCGCTTTACTGCTTCGTCTTCCTCTATCTGGCCTTCGCCGGTCCCGGACCATGGTCGATCGACGCGATGCTCAGTCGAGGACGTGCTCATCGCACCTGAGGGTTAATCCCGATGGGCCTATGGGCCCTATGGGACCTATGGGACCTGTGGTGAGCCCGGATCGTGCTGTTCTTCTCCCATCTGTCCTATAGGTCCCATCTGTCCTATAGGGCCTATCGATCTCTGACCGGCCGGCGAGAAGGTCGCGGTCGAAGGACGCCCCATCTCGGAGTGCGGTGGCGATTAGCCACCGCTCTTGTATACGTGGACCAGAGCGGCGGCTACGATTGCTATCGAGGGTGGCCTCTGCGTCGCACTAGTTGCGCTACGATAGGCGTCATGCGAGTTGCCTCCGGCAAGGTCGTCGACGGTAAGGTCGTTTTCGAGGGAGAGCTCCCTGAAGGTGCGGACGTCACGCTGCTGGCCGACGAATCAGAGGAGACGTTCGAAGTGACTCCTGAGCTGAAGGCGGTGCTCCTCGAGTCGATCGCCCAGTGTGAACGAGGCGAGACGATATCTGCAGAGGAACTGCTGCAGGAAATGCTCAGCCGGGAATGAGAGATCCGCTCCCGGTCGACATCAGCCGGCTTGCAGCGCAACACATCCGGGAGCTCGAAGCATGGTGGCGACGGAACCGCCGAAGTGCCTAATGCGGTTCGCGAAGAACTGCAGCGCATCCTCAGGGTCATTCGCATCACACCTTTCAGCGGCCACCGGGCTACGGACGTCGATCTCGAAAACGTGCGGCGGATTCACATCACCCGAATCTGGCACTTTCTGTATTACCGCGTGCACCACGATCCGGAGCGGATCGAATTACTCGCGCTCTGGTCGGATAGTCGCGGAGCGGGGCCGCCGATTTGAGCGGTGGCTGGTCGCCACCGCTCTCGTGGCGAATCTCGTCCTAGAACAACTTCAAAAACACCACGTTGGCCACGAAGCCGTCCTGCGCGTTGCGGCCGATGGTCTTGCCGAGGTCGAGGCGGAGCAGGGTGCCCCAGGGGCCGATGGTCTGGCCGCCGAGGCCGACGCCCTGGAACGGTTCGTTGCGGTAGCCGGCGGCGGCGTCCTGGACGATCGCGTGGTCGTAGAACGCTTCCAGGCGGAACTGGTCGGAGAAGACGAAGCCGTACGAGGCGTGCGCCAGGAGCATCTGCTCGGCGCGGACGGACCCGGAGCGGATGCCGTGGACGCGGGCGGAGCCGCCGAAGTTACCGAGCTCGTACTTTGAGAAGCGGTCGAGGCGGGTGCCGTCCAGGTACGTCGCGTCGATGCTGAGGCGCTGGAACTTCGGGAGGAAGAAGCTTTTCGCGATGCTGCCGCCGAAGCGGGCGAAGGACTTCTGCGCCGGGTCGTAATCGCCCGGCAGGCCCCACGGCTCCCAGGTCGTGCGGCGGCTGTAGTCGTAGTTCGCCTGCACCGTGTAGCCCCAGCGCGAGTACTGCGCGGCGATGGAGGGGCTGATGAGGAACGTGCTGCTCGGCGTCAGGAACTCGGGGGCGGTGTTCTCGCCGCGGCTGTAGGCGAAGCGCGACAGGCCGAGGGCCACGTCGATCTTGCCGAACTGCGCGAAAGGATGGCCGACGCGCGCGGTGAGCGACATCGGGCGCACTTTCACCGTCTGCGACTCGATCTCCTCGGCGTTAGCGTCGAGCACCTGGTTCTCGCCGGAGATGGCGAGGGCGAAGAGGTCGAGGCCGACGTTCGTGCGGGTGTTCGCGACGTTCGGGTGCGTCGCGTTCGCGAGCACGATCACGCCGGCGAAGAAGACGTTCGTCTGGATGCCTTTGTTCGCCAGGTTGAAGTTGAAGTAGTTCACGCCGCCGAGCGGCACGACGGGGAACTCGAGCCCTTCATCGTGATAGATGCCGCCGAGGAGGAAGAGGCGGGAGGTATCGAAGCCCTCTTTGACGACGCGGGTGCCGTCGTCCTGCTTCTCGAGGTAGCGCAGACCCTTGTCGGTCTCGCGCACCATGCGCGCCTCGGAGGCCTGCGCCTGCGAGAGCAGCGACTCGTATTCGGCCGGCTCGATGCGGAAGTTCGTGAACGTCGTGGCGCGCTGGATGACGTTCGCGCGTCCGGCGGCCGAGACGACCTGCTGGGCGCTGACGTCGTACGGCAGCCAGATGATCTCGCGCGCGGGACGCTGCGCCACCTGGCCGGCCGTCAGCATCGCTTTCGTGTCGCGGGCGAAGGGGAGAAAGTCGACGCGCTCCTCGTTCGAGAGCACTTCCCCCTTCAGGTTGAGCTGCACCATGGAGATGCGGACGCGGGCCCACGTCCGCGCGTCGATCCAGACGGTGCCGCGATAGAGCGGCAGCCCCTCGGGTGCATTGCGCGGCGGCTCGAAGCGCACCTCGTACGTGCGGTAGCCGAGCATGTCGGTCTCGCGCACGAGCTGGTAGCGGTATTCGTTCGTCAGGTGGATGTCGAGCGGGAGCTGCGTGACCTTCTCCGGCTGGACGAGCGGCAGCTCCGGCACTTTGCCGTAGCGCCAGCGGACGCCGTTGACGTAGAAGTCCTGCCACACCCAGTCGGACTCGCCGTGCGGCGCGGAAAAGTAATCGCCGGCGATCGTGGCTTCGATCGCTTCGCCGCCTTCCATGGAGAAACGGAGCTTCGTCTCGTTGCGGGCGACGTAGCGCGGCTGGATCGATTCCTGGTAGGCGTCGTACGCCTGGTGATTGCGGATGATCTCCTCGACCGTGATGCCGCGCTGCGTGGCCACTTCCATCGATTCGCGCGTCACGTCCGGCTTCTCGGCCGGATCGATGGCCAGGAGGAACGGTGCCGTGACGGCGGGCATGCCGACGAGGAGACGGCCCTCGCGGCGGCCGGTGTCGGTGATCTCGCGGTCGCCGGCGGCGTCGATGCGGCGGGGCTTCGTGTAGCGGTCGCCCGGGAGGGCCACGATGGAGGCGGAGGCGGCGTCACCGCGGGGAATGACGATGGTACGGAGGTCTTCGCCGCGGACGAACGTCAGGAGCGGCATGGTGCTGGCCGCCCCTTTGACGTCGAGGGCGGCGACGCGGGAGGTGGCGTCGAAGGCCCAGTCGCCGGCGAAGGCGCGGTTGAAGCTCTGGAGCTGGTCGGCGGTGGGGAACTGTAGGACAGGCACTCCTGCCTGTCGTCTGTCATCGGAGGGGGGGACAGGCAAGAGTGCCTGTCCTACATAGGCGATGGTGGCGCCTCGCGAGAGTGCCAGGCCGAGGTCATAGAAGGCATTCGGCGACTCGACGTTCACGACCGCGTAGAGCTTCTTCGACGGATCGTGCTCCGCGAGCCAGGCCGCGGTCGTCGCCACTTCGGCGCCGTCGACGAGGATGGCGTCAAAGTACGACTGCGCGCCGGCTTCGAAGATCTGGTTCAGCGCGGCCGCGGAAGTGCGTCCGAGGACGATCCGGGAGGCGACGTCGAGCCCCTGGGCCGTGACGGCCAGACGCTTGAGGGCGTACGAGGCGACGGTCGGGTCGCTCGTCTCCACCGTGACGCCGAGGGCTTCGAGGGGGCCGCGGATGCGGGCCCATTCGACGATCGACTTCGTATGCTGCTCGACTTCGAGGAGGGGATCGTTCTTCGAATCGATCGAATAGCGGACGACGACCGTCGTCTTCCGGCGCTGCTCCGGGGAGAGCGCGGAGAGGGCGGCGCCGGCCGTCGCGAAGTCGTTCTCGTGCAGTTCGACGAGGAGCGGGACGACGCTGGTGGGGAGCGCGGCCAAGTCGGCGACGGCACCGACGCAGAGCGTGCACTCGGCGGGCGTTTGCACGGGCGTTTGCGCAGGCGCCTGAGCCACCAGAGCGGTCAGGACAAAGAATTGCAGGATTGTGAATAGAAACACGGCCTTTTTCACGGCCGCAGTAACGCCGGCCGCAAAACCGAAATTGCCGAACATGCCCGACGTCACAGGTGCACTTTTCTTCAACCCTTCCTCCGGCGCTAAACTGCCGGATGCCGAGCGCTCCGCTCTCGAGGAGGCAATCCGGGAGGCTGGACTCGATCTGATCCCCCTTACCCGGGAGGTCGACGTCTCGAAAACAATTCGGGAACGAATGGACCGGGGGGAGCGCCTTTTCGTCGCCGCCGGGGGGGACGGGACGATTCATCACGTCATCCAGCCGCTCGTCGGCACCGACGCCGTCCTCGGCGTGATCCCGGTCGGGACGTACAACCATTTCGCCCGCGACCTCTCCCTGCCGCTCGACTGGCGCGAGGCGCTGGACGTCATCGTGAACGGCCGGACCTGCCAGGTCGACGCCGCCCGCGTCAACGACCGCTACTTCGTCAACAACCTCTCGATCGGCCTCTATCCGGAGCTGGTGAAGCGCCGCGAGGCGAAGGGTCGCGACTACCCCCGCTGGAAAGCCCGTCTGCAGGCGTTGATCACGACGCTGCAGAAGTTCCCGCACGTGAACCTCTCGATCGAAACGGAGTCGCGGCACGAGAACCTGCGCACGCACGTCTTCATGGTCTCGAACAATTCGTACGACCTCTCCCGCATCGGCGTCGAAGCGCCGCGGGACACGCTGGACGCCGGCAACCTCACGGCTTACTGGCTGCCGCACATCTCGCGGATGCGGATGATGCGCTTCATCGCCCATTACCTGGCGGGGCGCGTGCGGCATACCCTCGGCTTCCGCTCGTTCCGGACGAAGAGGCTGACGGTCGACTCGTCGCGGCCGAAGCTGAACGTCGGCATCGACGGGGAGGTCTTCACCCTCACGACGCCGATCCAGATGACGATCGTGCCGGCCGGGCTGTCGGTGAGAGCGCCGCGTGAGTCGTGACCTGGCCCCTTTCGTCAGCGCCATCGGCCGCGGCGCGCACGTCGTCTGCGTGCATGACTCCGACGCGGACGGCGTGACGTCCGCCGTCGTCTGGCAGCGGGCGTTCGAGCGGCTCGGGTTCACACACCTGACGCGCATCATCCCGGACCGCTATCGCGACGCCTGGTCGCCGGCGAACCGCCAGCGCGCCGCCGAGGCGAAGCCGGACGCGCTGTTCGTCCTCGATCTCGGCACCCGCGGCGAGCCGCTCGTCGAGGGCGTCCCGACGTGCATCATCGATCACCATCACCCGGACGGCATTCATCCCGGCACGCTCGTGCTCAGCGCGTACGGCGAGGAGCCGACGCCGAATACGTCGATCATGACGTGGGAGCTGTGCAACGCGCTGGTCGACATCCGCGACCTCGAATGGATTGCCGCCATCGGCGCGATCAGCGACCTCGGCGAGCGCGCGCCCTTCCCGCTCATCGCCGGTGCGAAGGCGCGGCACACCGGCAAGGTGCTGCGGGAAGTGACGGCGCTGATCAACGCCGCGCGCCGCGCCAGCCGCTACGATCCGGAGACCGCGGCGCGCATCCTCCTGACTTACGACTCTCCTGAGGCGCTGCTGATGTCGCGCAGCGACGACCTGCGGGAACTGCGGAACGCCCGCGAGGAGGTGAACGCCGAGCTGGCGCGCGCGAAGACGGCGGCGCCGAAGTTCTCGAAGAACGTGGCGCTGATCCGCGTCCGTTCGCGCTGCCAGGTGCATCCGCTCATCGCGCAGATCTGGCGCAGCCGGCTGCCAAAGTACGTCGTCATCGTGGCGAACGAAGACTTCCTGCCCGGGCGCGTGAACTTCTCCGCACGCAGCGTCGGAAGTGTCAGCGCGCGCGAGCTGCTGGTGTCGATCGAGCTGCCGCCCGGCGACGGAAGCTACGGCCACGGACACGATCACGCGACCGGTGGCAGCCTGCCTCCGGAGCGGTGGAACGCATTGCTCGCCGCGCTCGGGTTCGCCGAAGAATCCTACGTGCAAGTTCCTCAATAGCCGACACTTGTGGCACCTCGTTCGCACTCAGTAAAGCCGCCACGACGTGGCAAATAACTGATTACGGAGGACTCCTGATGGCCCACAATCGAGATGATGTGAACGAGCGCGCGAACATCGGCAGCACGGGGCGCGGCAGTCTCAATGATGATCTTCTGATGAAAGACAAAGCCTCGATGCGCACGCGCGACGAGGAAGTGGTTCCGGTCGTCGAGGAAGAGCTCGCGGTCGGCAAGCGGGCGGTCGAAACAGGCGGCGTCCGCGTTCACAAGACGACCTCGGAGATGCCCGTCGAAGAGAACATCAACCTGCATGAAGAGCGCGTCTCCGTCGAGCGCCGGCCCGTCGACCGCCCGGTGACGGCGGCGGACATGACGGCTTTCCAGGACGAGACCATCGAGATGCGTGAGATGTCCGAGGAAGCGGTGGTCGAGAAGCGCGCCCGAGTGGTCGAAGAGGTCGTGGTCGGGAAGGAAGCGCACGAGCGCACCGAGCACATTTCGGACACGGTGCGCCGCACGGACGTCGAGGTCGAGCCTCTCGTCGCCTCGAACACGACGAGCACGGGCTGGGACTCGGTCGACAGCTCGTGCCGCACGCACTTCAGCCAGAACTACGCGAGCAGCGGCTGGGATTACGACAGCGGCTACTCGCACGCGTATCGCTACGGCTACGACCTGGCGGGCAGCGGACGTGACTGGTCGAGCATGGAAACCGACGTGAGAAGCAACTGGGAAACGAAGAACAAGGGGACGTGGGAGCGGTTCAAGGACGCGATCCGCTACGGCTTCGACCAGGGACGTTAGTTTGCATCAGCAGTTGCGATGAGGAGTTTGCATCGGGACGAGGCCGGACATGCCGTCCGGCCTCGGTCTTCGCTGTAGCCCGTATGGCGAAAAAAGAAGAAGTAATCATCCCGGTCGTCGAAGAAACGGCGACGGTGACGAAACGGCAGGTCGACCGCGGCGGCGTCCGCGTGCGCAAGGTCGTCCACGAGCGCGAAGAAGTCATCGATACCTCCACCTACTACGAGGAGATCGAAATCGAGCACGTGGCCCGCAACACGTGGCTCAAGAAGCCACTCAAGCCACGCACGGAAGGCGACACCGTGATCATCCCGATCATGGAAGAAGTCGTCGTCACCGAAACCCGCCTCCTCCTCCGCGAAGAGGTCTACATCCGCCGCAAGAAGATCAAGACCCCCAAGTCCGAAACCGTGAAACTCCGCCGCGAAGAAGTGCAGGTGGAAGACGACCGGCCAAAGACGCGGAAGAAGTGAGAGTCTCGGAGATTCCCTTGTAGGCTACGATTCCGCGCATGGCCGGCATTTTCGATACCGTCGTTGATCCTGCGGTGCAGGCGTTGTTGCGGCGCGAGAGTGCGCTGCTCGTGGAGCTGCGCGAGACGCTGGAGCGTGAACAGGCGGAGGAGCGGCGGCGCGTCGAAGAACTGCTGGCGACACTCGAGGATCTGTTCACCATCGTCGTCGTCGGGGAGTTCAACGCGGGCAAGTCGTCGCTGATCAATGCGCTGTTCGGGGACGTGCTGCGCACCGAGGGACCGATTCCGGTCGACGATGTGATCTCGATCCTGCGGTATGGGGAAACGGCGTCGCAGCGGACGATCTCCGACTTCATCATCGAGCAGTTCTACCCGGTCGAGTTCCTGCGCAACATCACGCTCGTCGACACACCGGGCACCAACTCGATCGTCACGCGGCATCAGGAGATCACCGAGGATTTCATCCCGCGCGCGGACCTGGTGCTGTTCGTCACGTCCATCGACCGGCCGCTCTCCGAGTCGGAACGGCGCTTCCTCGAGTACATCCGGGAGTGGGGGAAGAAGGTCGTCTTCGTCCTCAACAAGATCGATACGAAGAGCGACGCCGAGATCGCGCAGGTCGAGGACTACCTGAAGACGAACGTCCGGACGATCTTCGGCTTCGACGCCACGATCTACCCGGTGGCCGGGAAGCTGGCGCTCGAAGCAAAGGCCGGCACGCGCCAGCCGCGCGACTGGACGCGCAGCCGTTTCGAGGCGCTCGAGGATTACATCTTCCACGTGCTCTCGGAGAAAGAGCGGGTGCGCATCAAGCTGTCCGCGCCGCTGGAGACGATCCTCAGCCTGTCGAAGAAGCAGTTCCGGATGATCGAGTCGCGCCGTGAGCTGCTCGCCACCGACAAGGCGCGCATCGAGTCGATCACCGACCAGCTCGACCGCGCGCGCGCCGACCTGGAAGGGAACTTCAAGCAGTTCGTCATCCGCATCGACAACCTGATGATGGACCTCGAGCGCCGCGGCCTCGATTTCCTCGACCGCTACGTGCGTATCCAGCACGTGATGCTGCTGCGCGATTCGCTGCGCTTCAAGGACGAGTTCGACCGGCAGGTGTTCCAGGGCTGGAAGGGGAACATCGACTCGACGATCCAGGAAGCGGTCGACTGGCTGGTCAAAGAGAACATGAAGCTGTGGGGCGGCACGGTGGACGAGTTCCATCGCCGCGCCGACGCCGACGCCCGCAATGCCGAGGTGATCGGCCGCGTCGGCCGGGAATTCGCGTACAACCGGGAGGAGGTCTACTCCCGTATCCGCCAGCACGCCGAGCAGCGTCTGGCGTCGTACGACGTGAATGTCGAGAGCCGCCGCATCATCGACACGGCCATGCGCGCCGTCCTCCATTCCTTCGGCCTCGGCGCCGGCGCCCTCGGCCTCGGCTACCTCATGACCGCCGCCGTGACCAGCACCGCCGTCGACGTCACCGGCCTCACCGCCGCGACCATGCTGCTCGTGACGAGCTTCCTCATCCTCCCGTACAAGCGCAGCAAGGCCAAAACGGAGTTCCAGAGCCGCATCGAAGAGCTCCGCGGCCAGCTCCGCGACTCCCTGAACCGCGAGTCGACGAACGAGATCGAACGGATGATCCGCAGCGTGACCGGAGCCTTCGAGCCCTACCAACGCTTCTACGCCAGCGAAAGCGAGAAGATCGAGCGGTTTGCCGCCAAGCTGACGACGATCGAAGGGGAAGCGCGCACGATCAGCGCCGAGATCGCCAAGCTGTAGGTTCGCTGCCGGAAGCGAGATTTTCGGTTCCGGCCGATCAAACGACTGAGCCGCAAGCGAGATTTTCGGTTCCGGCCGATCAAACGACTGAGCCGCAAGCGAGATTTTCGCTTCTGGCCGATCAAACGACTGGGCCGCAAGCGAAAGTTTCGCTTCCGGCCGATCGATTCGACTGAGCGGAACGGGAAACTGCCGGATGTGCCCCTCTAACCAGAACTAGAGGTAGGAGAGGGGCTCAAATGGACGAAGATCGGGAGATTTTCCCGTCGACGGCTCCCGTCGACGTGGCTTTGCCTCCGCTCGAAGTTGGCCGGCGCGAGGTGCTCGATATCGCGACGACGCTGATGCTCGTTCGCGGGAACGGCACCGAGAGCGTACGAACGGCGGTCAACGCTCTGGCGACGTCGTACGAAGGACAGGTCGAGGCCAACGGCCGCGCACGCAGAGCACGCCTCGCTGCCACGGTCGCGTCGACGAGTGACGAGATCGTGCGGCGCGGCGATCTCGTCAAGACGATGGAGGCGGACTACGCGAGCCGGGCGCGGCTGCGTATCGCACGCGGCGACCTGGAGGCCGATCTCGGTGCACGACAGGCGGAGCTCCTCGCCCGACGGCAAAAGGCAGAAGACGAACGGCTCGACCAGGAGATTCTGCGGCTGAGGAACGACGAAACAACCGTCGTCCCGGAGTCGCCGCTCGCGCAGCCCCCTCCTGCAACGTCAGCCGATCCGTCGCCGGTGGACGAGCGGCTCGAAGCGCTGGAGACGCGTCGCAACGAGATCAAGGCCGCGGAACAGCCGATCTTCGACCGGGAGGAGGCGCTACGCGCACGCGGCATTACCCGCACCGTCGCTCGGGTATGGCCGGAGAGCGACTCAGGTGCCGCCCCATCATCAGCTCGTCGCCTTCTGGCGTGCCATCCTCGACCGCTGCCATGACCGCAAGGAACTATTCAGTTTTGGGACGGAGGTGCCGAGACGCCTCGCTGTCGCGACGCAGCAGGCCTCAGTCGACTAAGACAGGCCGGTAGTGAGCCGAACGTGACGTCCGCCCATAGGTCCTATCTATCCCATAGGTCC
>DASWMP010000321.1:0-8266 GCA_036399695.1 Thermoanaerobaculia bacterium
GCCACCGCTCTTCTACACGTGTAGCAGAGCGGTGGCGTTCGCCACCGCACTCCGAGACTTAGCCGGTTGCAGCACCACGCCCGCAGGCCGAGGCGGGCTCCAGAGTTCCAAGCCCGGCACCGCGTTGTGCGCAGCCGGTGATCAGAAGGAAGCGAGGGCACACGCCCGCCCACGAAGGTCGGCCACCGTGATGTGACACTTCCTTAGAAGGTGCCTCGCCTGCCGGAGGACTGCAAGATGCGTCGTGCGGCGCGTCGCCGCGACGGCAAATCCTGCTATTCTCGACGGGCCCGATCCAACGGGCCTCATCCACAACTCTACGGCTCACGAGAAGGAGCAATCATGTCCACGCGCGCCCTCCTGCGTTCCCTGTTTCTCTTCGTGTGTCTGCTCGTGCCGTTCACGGCCTTCGCGCAGCTCACCACCGGCTCCATCACCGGCACCGTCACGGACGAATCGGGGGCCGCGCTGCCGGGCGTGACGCTCACGGCGAAGAACACCGCCACCGGCGTGTTCCGCACCACGGTCACGGAAGCCGACGGCTCGTTCAACGTGCCGCTGCTGCAGCCGGGGACGTACGACGTGACGGCCGACCTGGAAGGCTTCCATCCCGCCATCGCTCGCGCTGTGGCGGTCAACCTCGGCGTCAGCGTGGAGATCCGGCTGAAGCTGCAGGTCGGCGTCTCCGATACCATGACCGTCACGGCCGAGGCGCCGCTCGTGGAGACGACGAAGTCGGAAGTCAGCTCCGTCGTCAACGAGACCTACATCGAGAACCTCCCGGTGAACGGCCGCAACTTCATCGACTTCGTGCTGACGACGCCCGGCGTCGTGCGCGACGTACGCGCCGGGGACATCAGCTTCGCCGGCCAGCGCGGCACGCTCAACTCGCTCGTGATCGACGGCGCGAACAACGACAACACCTTCTTCGGCCAGTCGCTCGGCCGCACCGGCTCCGGCCGCGCGCCGTACCAGTTCTCGCAGGACGCGGTGAAGGAGTTTCACGTCCAGTCGAACGCCTACTCGGCCGAGTTCGGGCGCGCCGGCGGCGCGGTGATCAACGTCATCACCAAGTCGGGCACGAACGAGTTCGACGGGACGGCGTTCTACTTCCTCCGGGACAAGCAGTACAACGCGAACGACTACATCAACGTCTTCAACAACCGGGCGAAGAGCCCCTATCACTTCGATCAGTACGGCGCGAGCTTCGGCGGCCCGATCGTGCCCGGACGCCACTTCTTCTTCGTGAATTACGACGCGCAGCGCAACTCGCTGCCGAACCTGATCGTCCTCGGCCTCCCGTCCAACTACACGCCGCCCGACGCCGCCTCGGCCTCCGGCCTGGCGAAGCTGCGGGCGCTCGCCGGCGATTACAGCCGCAACCAGGACCAGGACGTATATCTCGTGAAGACGGATCACGAGCTCGGCACCGCCAATCACCTCTCGTTCCGCTACAACCGGCAGGATTTCGTCGGGAAGAACTTCGAGAACGGCGGTCCGACGAACGCCGCCGAGCACACCGGCAACTCGAACGTGCTGACCGACACGTTTTCGCTCGTGCTCACGTCCACGCTGCGCAACTCGCTCTTCAACGAGGCGCGCTTTCAGTACGCGAAGGATCAGGAGCCGGGCCTCGCCAACAGCGCCTCGCCGGAAGCGGCGATCCGCCATCTCGGCGGCGCGACGATCCTGACGATCGGCCGCAACAACTTCTCGCCGCGCGAGACGACGATCAAGCGCTGGCAGATCGCCGATACCGGTACGTGGGCTCTGGCCAGCCACACGCTGAAGGCAGGCTTCGACTACAGCAAAGACGACATCCTGAACTTCTTCCCCGGCAACTTCTCCGGCTCGTACACGTTCGATTCGCTGGCGGACTTCGACGCCGGCCGCGCGTCGCGCTACATCCAGGCCTTCGCCGGTCCGGGCACGAGCGGGCCGGTTACGAACCCGAACATCGCCGAGACCGGCATCTTCGTGCAGGACGAGTGGCGCGTGCTGCCGTCGCTGGTGCTGAACGCCGGCCTGCGCTACGACTTCCAGAACATCGCCCAGCCGGAGGTGCGCAATCCGGACGCGCAGTTGCTGGCGGCGGGGCTCGACACGAGCGTCATCCCGGAGGATTCGAACAACTTCGCGCCGCGCCTCGGGTTTGCGTGGACGCCGGGCGCGAGCAACCGCACGGTGGTGCGCGGCGGGTACGGCATCTTCTACGGCCGCACGCCGGCGATCATGATCGGCACCGCGCACTCGAACAACGGCATCAACGTGCAGACCATCACCTTCACGGGGGCGCAGGTGCCGGTGTATCCGGCGATCCTCACCGCGCCGCCGACCGGCGCGACGGTGGGCCGTCCGACGATCTTCGCGTTCAACCCGGAGTTCGAGAACCCGGAAGTGCACCAGGGCAGCTTCGGGATCGAGCATGGCCTCACGAGCGACCTTTCGGTGGGCCTCAGCTATCAGCACGTGCAGGGCAACAATCTGCAGCGCTCGCGGGACGTCAACGTGGGCTCCTCGGAGATCGTCACGGCGCCGGTGCAGGGCGGCGGCACGTTGAGCTACCGGCGGTATACCGGCGCGCGCCCGTTCGCGAATTTCGCGCGCATCATCCTGTTCGAAAGCAGCGCCGATTCGCGCTACAACGGCTATACCGTCGACTTCAACAAGCACTTCTCGCACAACTGGCAGGCGCGCCTGTCGTACACCTTCGCGAAGGTGGAGGACAACAAGCCGGACGCCACGGCGGTGGTGCCGGGCGGCGGCGACGACGCGAAGTTCATCCAGGATCCGCTGGACATCGAGGGGGACTGGGCGCCGGGCGACAACGACGTGCGCCACCGCGTGGTCTTCAGCGGCGTCTGGAATCTCGACGGTTACACGAGCCGCCTGAGCGGCTGGCAGCGCGGCCTCCTCGGCGGCTGGAGCGTGAGCGGGATCGCGTCGTATCAGACGGGGCAGCCGTATTCGAAGCTGGTCAGCTCGGACCTGAACAACGACGGCAACAACCGCAACGACCGCGTCCCGGGCACGAAGCGCAACAGCGAGCGGTTGCCGAGCATCTTCTCAGTCGACCCTCGCCTCACGAAGGAGATCGGCTTTCTGCGCGGTGCCCGCCTGCAGCTCATCGCCGAGGCGTTCAACGTCTTCGACGAAAGCAACGTGAGCGTGGAGCGGAACACGTTCTACGGCTTCGGCACGATCCCGGGCTCGACGCCGCCGGTGACCGGCTTCCTCCCGCAGACGAACCCGCTGACCGGCTACGGCACGCCCAGCGCGTCGGTCGGCCCCAGGATCGTGCAGCTCGCGGCGAAGATCATTTTCTAAGGGAGGGGCCTACAGGATCTCCCGCACCGTCTCCGGCGGCCGGCCCACCACGGCCCGGCCGCCGCGCACGACGATGGGGCGCTCGATGAGGATCGGGTGCTCGGCCATGGCGCGCAGCACCTCGTCATCCGGCGTGTCATCGCCGAGGCCTAGTGCCGCGAACTGCGGCTCGCCGCGACGGGCGATGTCGATCGGCCGCACGCCGAGGAGCGCCACGATGCGGCGCAGCTCGTCGACGGAGAGCGGGTCCTGCAGATACTCGCGCAGCGGCAGCTCGACGCGCGCATCGCGCACGAGCTCCAGCGCCGCACGGCTCTTGCTGCAGTGGGGGTTGTGGAGGAAGAGGTCAGTCATGGGGGAAGGATATACGGGCGGGGGGGGCCGCGGTACGGGAACGAATCAAGAATGCTCCATGCTACTGTTGTGCATGCCGGCATGCACATTTGCATGTGCAGCGAGATGGCATCTTTGTTTGACGCGATGACCCGAACTGCCACACGTATCTATGGCGATCGCGACCCGCGCGAGATCCCGGCGTATCCGCTGGTCGAGGCGGCGCGTTATGCCGGTGTGCCGCTCAGTACTCTGCGGTCCTGGGTTGGTGAGCGGAAGGACATTCCGCGGGTCATCGAGATGCCGGACGACTCGCGCGGTCAGCTTTCGTTCTACAACCTGGTCGAGGCGTTCGTCCTCGGAGGGCTGCGGCGGAAGCACAAACTGCCGCTCCAGCAACTGCGGCGCGATCTTCTGACGTTGCGTGAGCTGCATCCGGACGTGCGCCATCCGCTGGCCGACCTCGACCTGGCGACGTTCGCGCGCAGTATGTTCGTCGAATCGGAGGGCGACGTGGTCAACGTCTCCCGCGGCGGTCAGCTTGGTATTCACGCGGTACTCGCGGGGGTGCTGCAGCGCGTCGAGAAGGGCCCGACCGGCGCGCAGCGGCTCTTCCCCCTCACCCGTGCTGATGTCGAGAAGTCGCCGCGCCTCGTCGTCATCGACCCTCGCATCGCATTCGGCCGGCCGGTGATTGCCGGTACCGGGATTCCCACCGCAGTGATCCACGAGCGGTGGAAAGCTGGAGATTCGGTCGTCGCGCTAGCCGAGGATTACGATCGTACGTCGGAAGAAATCGAAGAAGCCCTCCGGTACGAAGCCGCCTGAGCCGACGTTCTTCGTCGATCGGTCGCTGGGCCGGAAGCTCGCTGCCGCGCTGATTGCCGCGGGCGTGGCTGCGATCACGCACGACTCGGTGTTCGCGCAGGACACGCCGGACGAAGAATGGCTGACGCGTGCGGGCAATGAGGGCTGGATCGTCCTCACGAAAGACAAACTGATTCGCAAGCGTCCGATCGAGCGTGAAGCGCTCGTCGCCGCTGCTGTCCGTGCGTTCGTCTTCACCGGCGGCAACATGAGCGGCGTGGAAATGGCGGAGTCCATCGTTGCGGCGATCCCGCGAATGTTGCGGGTCATTGCATCGACACGAGCGCCCTTCATCGCGCGAATTACCGGCTCCGGCATTGTCGACGTCATCGGCGGCGGCGAAGAGACAAGCAGTTAGCGAACATTTTGCGAGGCAATCACGGAACGTGTTTGGAGTGCGGCGGCGACGGTTCATCAGCTGCCGCTTTTTCATAGTGGTAGCGTCGAGCTGCCACTTCCGTTTGGTGCGCCGTGTGGGCCGCAGCTCGACGCTGTGGCTGTTGGAAAGCGGCAACTGATGAGGCGTCGCTGCCGCACTCCAAACTATGCGTCATCATGCGTTGTTAGCAACAGTGACTCCCGCTCCACTCTTCGCGACCAGAACGGTGACGCTGGCCAGCGCTTCTCCGCGGCGTAGAAGTCGCGGCGCATGGTCGTGTAGGCGGACCACGTCGCCTCGAGCGCGGCGGTGTAGCGGCGGGAGTCGTTCGTCAGGATGGCTTCGGTGGCCAGGGTGGCGGTGTGGAGGGCGGTGGCGATGCCGTGGGAGGAGAGGGGGTCGAGGGAGAGGGCGGCGTCGCCGATGGCTAGCCAGGCGTCGCCGGTGAGATGGTCGAGGCGGGCGCTGCCGGCGTCGACGATGCGTGGAGGGGCGGTGGGGCGGTAGCGGTGCGTCGAGATACGCGTAAGGGTGTGTGGTGGGGGTGGGAACGTGGAGACGGCCGGCGGGTCGGTGATGAACATCGACGCGAGGCGGTTCGACGGAAGCGGCGCGGTGTACCACCAGCCGTGCTCTGTGGCTTCGACAAGGGTGAACGAATCGGGATCGCCCTCTTCCGCTTCCAGAAAAGACACCGCGGCGACGAGGGGATCGTCGATGACGCGGCGGGCGCCGAGGAGGCGGGCGAGGCGGCTGGCGCGTCCGGTCGCGTCGATGACGAATCGCGCGCGAACCTCGGCCACGCCGCCGCGGCAGACGAGACGCCAGAAGCCGCCGTCGCGCTCGAGTCCCGTCACGCTCGTATTGACGATGCGCATCACGCCGGCGTCACACGCGCGCTGCTGGAGGCGCTGCTCGAAGCGGCGGCGGTCGAGATGCCAGCCGTGGCCGTAGGGGGAGGAGATGAACGGCAGCTCGTCGACGCGGTCGCTGCCCCAGACGGAGCGGTTGCCGTGGCAGGGGAGGTGGCCGTCAGTGGCGAGGTCGTTCCAGATGCCGAGACGTTCGAGCAGGGGCCGCACGGCAGGGGCCAGGCTTTCGCCCGGCTTGTCGCCTTGGTCGTCGCCGCGCTCGAGCACGATCGTGCGGGCGCCGCTCTGTGCGAGCAGGAGGGCCGCCGCCGATGCGGCGGGCCCTCCTCCGGCGATGGCTACGTCGAACGTCATCGATAGCGCCGCGGGTTGGGGAGATTCTCGGGCCGCCGGCCGCCGTCGACGGTTTGCCCGCCGTCCGACTCCGTACCTTCGGCCGCGACTGCCGCCGTCGCTTTCAACAGCTTCGGCGGCTTCACGTTCATCCCCTTCTCCACGAAGAGCGTCGAGGGGAAGCTCTTCTCCGGGCCGGGGCTCTTCGTCACCACGCCCACCTCGTTCCACTTCGTGACGAACGTGTTGATCACCGCCTTGTAGTCGTTGCGCGGCGGCAGCGCGCGCAGCCAGTACTGGCGGTTGTCGTACTTGAACGCGTCGTAGCGGACGCCGTACGGCTGCTTCGGGTCGTTGACGATGTCGTACTGCTCCTCGGTGAGCACGGTATTGGGTACGCGCACGGGCCAGAACGTCGGCAGGAAAACGCCGTCCTGCCAGCCGGTGTAGGCGTAGAGGCAGCTCGACGTGTCGGTCTGCCACGGCACGGCCATCCACTTGCTGACGTCTCCCGGGCTGCTGCCGTCGAGCGGGCCGCCGGGGCCGAGGCAGGTGCGCGAGTTGAGATACGGACCGTAATCGGGCTCCGGGCCGCGGCGCAGCTTCAGGCGGAACGCGCTCTGATAGAGGATGGGCTGCCGCATCGGCCAGGTCATCTCGCAGCCGGGGTGGAACGGGCCGCCGATGGTGTTCTCGAGCGCGGAGTAGTCGAGCGCCCAGGGCTGCTCGGCGACCGGGTAGTCCTCGAGCCGCTGCGGCGCCGCGGCGCCGGTCCAGTCGGCGGCAAAGTCGCCGTCGGCCCAGAGGCGCAGGATGTCGTACTGGTAGCGGGTGACGGCGTACCACTGCCGCGGATCGGTGGCCGGCACGTTCATGCTGTCGCCGTACACGGGCGGGATGGCGTCCGGCTCCATCGTCAGGTAATCGGGGCCGCGGAACTTCGCGAAGAGCTGCTGGCGCAGCGGCCGGGCGAACTCGCTGTTGTCGCCGAGCGCCGGCATCAGGTCGGCGAAGTCGAGCACGGAGCCGGTGCCGAAGAGCTTTCCGAAGCCGGCGTTCACCCACTGGTTCTGCACGAGGCGGGTGAAGATCGGGGCGATGTGCTTGGTGAACGACGGCACGCGCGGTTTGACCGACGCATCGACGTGGGACGAAGCCTCGGCGATGACGTCGTACATCGTGACGACGGCCATGACGCCGGGCGCGTAGTCGGGCGGTGCGACGACGACCCAACCATGCTCCACGGTGACGGGTTTGCCGCCGATCGTGACGGTGGCCTGCACCGGACCGTCGGCGATGTCGTCGTACCAGCCGGTGTTGTTGGCGAAGGTGATGGCCGGATCTTTGGTCGACGAAGCGGAGTGGCCGTGCGCGGGGAAGAAGAGGAGGCGGCCGTCGTCGTCGGTGCGCAGCTCGCCGAGGGGGACTTCGATGCCGAAGACCGTGCCGCCGGTGAAGGCGTATTTCTTCCCTTTCGTCTTCCGGCCGGCGATCTCGCGCGGACCGGGGTCGTTCACGAGCGTGGAGCGATCGACGACGGCGGAGTTACGCAGGCCGCTCTGCTTGGGCGGCGTGCCCTGGCTGCCGTCGTAGGCAGGGATGTCCATGGCTTCGTCGAAGTCGTACCAGGCCGCTTTACGGTTGGCGACATGCACGCGCCAGGTGAGCTCGACCGAGTCGCCGGGCGTGACCTCGCCGACGACGTTGCCGCTGTCGTCGTAACCGTAGATGCGGAAGCGCGCCACCTGGCGCAGGAGCTGGCCGTCCTTGTCTTTCCACCCGCCGTACTCCGGCGGCGGCGTGCCGTCGTAGTTCGGCACCTCGGGGCCAATGAAGTAGCCCTCCGGGCTGCCGCCCACACGGGCGATGCCGATGGCCGGATGGACTTTGCAGTACTTGATCTTCGTGAGATCCATGGTTCTCCTTTTTGAGGGGCGTTGTCCGTTGCTCGTTGTCCGTTGTCCGTAGGTAGACGGATGGCTGACCGGAAATGGGAAACGGCCTGACGCGAAGCGATCTCGGAGTGCGGTGGCGAACGGAGGGTGTCTCAAAACGGTGCGTTTCGATCTACTCCCTTGGTTCTGCCGTCGATGAACCGGCGCCTGCGGGCGCGGACAGACAGGAGTGTCTGTCCCACATTCAGATTCCGCCCAAT
>DASWMP010000322.1:0-76038 GCA_036399695.1 Thermoanaerobaculia bacterium
GATCCCGGCCGCGAGGTTCTTCGCTGGCGGTTCGTGTCTCTCGCCATGCCTCCTTCAATCCTCATCGCCGCAGCAACGCCACGGGGTATGTCACCTGCGGCCGCTGTTCGGGTGCTTCATCCTTCAATGGCTCCAGATCAGCCTGTGGCGCATCAACACGTGCACCATGCGGCGATGCTTTCATTTGACGATCTCTGGTCGGCGTTGCGTCTCCGATCGTTTCTGGATGCTGAGACGTTTTGGGGCGGCCTCCGGACGGACCGCGCAATGTGTCCAGGCCTACACACCGGTACGTGCATCGCCGGCCGACACGAGGAGGAGCGCGCTCTCGGTAAGCGGTATCCGTTCGCTCGCACCAAACACATGCTCGAATGGGGTGCGATGCTGCGTCAGGCATTTGTTGCTGGTGGCTTACTGGCGCGACATGCTTCACACGCCGCTGAACTGACAACATGCTCACGATGCGCGGGCGCGCGGGCTGAGATACGTCACCTGATCGCCGGAAGTACTTGTACGTATCGTGAAGCGGCACGGCCCTACCCTTGGCCTGACGAGATGGTGCGGCTGAGACGGGACCAACGGCGCGCAGAGGATCCGCACGAGAGAGGATCAACCATGTCATCTGAGAGCGACTTCATCGGACGACAGTCGATGACAGAGCGGCATGCACTTGCGCGCGCATTCGAACGCGTGGCGCCGATGGCCGACGAATCCGCCGATGCGCTTTATGAACGAGTGCTAGTGCAGTACCTCCGCGTGAAAGCGGCGCTCTTTGGTTTGCTCGTGCACCCGCCGGGTGAACACGGTCTTGCCAACTTCCTCGACCACTTCCTGCAGATTAAGGTGTATGCGCCTGACGCTGATGTGATCGTTCCTCGGCCCCCACACGAACCCGGCTTGGTCGTCGGTGCGACGGAGTACCGAGTTGCGCCGGACGCGTGGTTCAAAGTGCGGCGGCGAAGTGAAATCGAACGGAGTGAACACAGGGCCACGAGGCGCCCTTCCGAAGCCGGTTGGCTTATCCACTTCAAGCGACAATCGCCGGCGAAGCGAGCACCGTTGCACATCGGGGCTGTAAAGGAAATGGAGGCAGAAGCTGATCAGATTGCGCGCTTCCTAGACGCGCAGCCAAAGCAGCTGAATCAACTCCGAGGGATCGACATATGCGGCGTGGAAGAGAGACAACCTTGTTGGGTTGTCGCCGATACGCTACGGCGGTTGCGGAGCCGATCCCAACGTGTGGCCGCGCGCAACCCGCATCTGAGGCTCCAGCCGCTTCGACTTACCTTGCACGCGGGAGAAGATTTCCGCTGGCTCACTTCGGGCGTGCGTGCCGTCGCGGAGCCATTCGTCTGGAATCTGATACAGCGCGGTGACCGCATCGGACATGGCATAGCGATCACCCTCGATCCGAAAAAGTGGTGGAGCCTGAAATCACGTGATGTTGTACGCGTAAAACGCTTTGATCGACTTCTTGATCTTGCGTTTCTCGCCGACTACGTCGAGCGGCCCACGCGCGACCAGCGCGAGTGGCTCCGCGCCGAGATCACTAAGGTCGTACAGGAGATGAAGCTCGAGCCCGCGCTCGCACAACCGCCGAGTGTTGCGATTGATGTAGATGTAGTAGACACGGCGAAGCGGCTCTGGCGAACGCTCGGGACACCCACGACCCGGCGACTGATGGCTACTTCGAAGTTCGCGGCCGATGCAGCGCGCCGTCACGAGCAGTGGATCTTTACGTATCTTTGGACTCGACGCCTGCACGTCATAGGTGACGAGGAGATTCCGATGCGTCTAGAGCCGGATCGTGCAGACCTTCTCATCGAGAGTGACTTCAATGAACGGGATCTTCTGGTCGAAGCACGCAAGAAGTTGATCCGCGAACTTGCCAGATGGCAGGTCTGCATCGAGTCAAACCCGAGTTCAAATCTGGTTGTGGGAAGTCTTGAATCGATGTTGGCGCAGGATTTCCTCCACCGTCGGCCCACCAGTCCCGCCGAACAAAAGGGCGAAGAGACACTGATGTGGACCATCAGCACGGATGACCCGATCACGTTCTCAACGACGCTCGCGGACGAGTACGCATACGCGTGGGCAGGCATGGTATTAAGGAAGGACAAACCGTACGATCCTGCCTATGCCCGCGCGCTGCTCGATGAAGCGGCTGCGACTTCGATGCGGACGCGGTTTACGATACCCGCCGATGAAGCCAAACGTGGAGACAACCGTCGGGGCCGACATCGAACGCGTCGTCGTTGACGTGGTCGGCGCCGCGGTCGAGCGCGACGGCTACTACGTTTCGCGTATCGCCCCGCAGGGAGAGAGCGCTGACGAATTCGTGCTGGACCTCGCGCGTTCACTCGGCGACCTGTACGTGCCACCTGATTGCGACCCCGCCGCGCCGTTGATTCGTACGGAGCCGACGCGGAAGCGCCACGCCGCACCGTTCGACCGGCCGGAGCCAATCGGATGGCACGGCGACTTTGCTACCCATGAGGATCGGCCGGAGTTCAGCATCGTTTACGTCACCCGTCCAGACCCCCGCGGCGGCAACTTCGGAGCGTGGCGGCTTGCTTCGGTTGCCGATGTCATCGCGACGCTGCATGAAAGCGTCGATGGGCGCGCCGCGTTCGACTTCCTCAGTTCGACACCGCTCCCGTTCAGCTACAGCGATGACGAGAGGCCGCGGCAGTTCGCCGTCTTCGAATGCCGCGCGGAAGGTCGCACGGGCATGCGCTTCTACCTGCCGTCGATTCGGCGTGGGTGTCTCGCAGCCCACGGAGAAATCCCGGCGCGAATTGCGTCTGCACTGGTACACGTGGAAGCCGCGGCAGATCAGGTCGCGCGGATCGTCCGCACGCGCGAAGGCTCGCTGCTCGTGACGAGCAACTGGTTTGCACTCCACGACCGCGCTCAGCAGAGTGTCAGCCGCACGAAGGCGAAGCGTGAGGCGTTGCTCTGCTTCGTCAAGCAACCGCGCTCGCGCCGCGGCGAGCCGTGATCTGGCCGGCGGCGTCGCCGTCCGCGCCGCGTCGTGCGCGCGCCATGCGACTGATCGGAGTCGACTGCTCGACAATAGAGTCCCTCGCCGGTTCCGAAAGAGGAGAACGGGTGAATTGCGGTGAAGGTCATCAACCATTTGGAATCGTGGGGGTCGGACCTTTGGTCTGCTCTTGCCAGAGCGCGATCTACGGTGAGTAGAGATGCGACTGACGTACAGTTGAGGTTCGGCCCCTGTCTCAGCAGAACGCCCTCACAAGACCAACGAAACAGAGGCCGTGATCTCGGAGTGCGGTGGCGGAGGAGGCGCCTTTGGCCCTCCGTAGCTACCGCTCTGCTACACGTGTAAAAGAGCGGTAGCTACGGAGGCAAACAGCCGCCTCCTCCGCCACCGCACTCCGAGATTGCCCGGCCGTGATCGAGCTGTTCTGAAACCGCTCTGCTAGCCGCCCCATTCGTTCTTCGCGGCGCACGACCGCCGGCAGGCGCTGGCGAAGAGGCCAGGTGTGACCCCCGGTAGCCGTCGCATCGAGCGCTTTCCATAGCGGCGGCGTTCAATAGCCGCGCGGGACGGACCGTCCGCGGGTCAACGCGTTGCGTTTCCTGATCTGGTCCGGCAGCATGTCGCGAACCAAACGCGACCATTTTGGAAGGAGCAAGAGAATCGACATGGCAGACGCGAACCTCAACTACGGCGACAGCTATACCTTTCAATCGGGAGGCAAGAGCCTCGGCAACGACATCGGGCGCGACTGGGCGGTGCTGTGGAGCGCCGGCCTGGCCGTGCAGATCGAAGGGGCGGCCTCGACGGGCGACGTCCTCACGGGCTACGACGTCTACATCCATGAATCCTCGAACGAGGGGGTGCCGCGCTATCTCGTGAAGACGCCGGAGGGGTGGCTCCGCTGGGCGCTCACCGCGGCAATCGACGACCGAGCGCAGTTCCAGATCTACAACAACGCCGACAACAGCCAGCAGGGCGTTCCCATCCCCGCGTCCGGTCCCTTCTCGCTCTACGTCGACGGACAGTGGGTCGGACAGGAGAGCGGGAAGGATTATCTGGAGCTCTCGTCGACCGCGATCAGCTTCTCCGCTACGCAGTTGTCATAGAGCCTCGGCCGCGCCGTGGTTCCACAGCGACGAACGACGTGGCGTCCCGCGCGGACGCCACGTCTTCATCGAACTCTTGACGGGCCGCGGCCATCCACGTTCAAGGCAGCTCGACCAGCGTCCAGTACTTGTTGAGCGAGGCCATGGTCTCGCAGAAGCTGGCGAACGTCACCGGCTTGAGGAGATAGCCGGCGACGTGGAGGTTGTAGGCCTCGACCTTGTCGCGCTCCGCGTCCGAGGTGGTGAGGACCACCACCGGCGTGAGCGTCAGCTCGGGGTCTGCGCGGAGCTCGCGCAGGAACTCGATCCCGTTCATCCTGGGCATGTTCAGATCGAGCAGCACGAGGCGGCGCGACTTCGGGATCTCGTCGCCGCGCAGCCGCTCGAGGGCCTCGATTCCGTTCCCCGCCACGAAGAGCGGGTTGGTGATGTTTCCCTTCGCGAACGCGCGCTTCACGTTCATCACGTCCACCTCGTCGTCCTCGACGAGCAGGATGTTCAGGATCTTCTGGGTCATGCGTGCGCCTCCTCCTGCGCGGTCTTGGGCCAGGTGAAGCGAAACGTCGTTCCGCTGCCTACCTCGGATTCGATGCGGATGCGTCCCCCGCGGCTGTCGACCGTCTTCTGCACGATCGAGAGGCCGATCCCGGTGGCCTCGACTTTGTCGCGCGCTTCGAGGGTCTGGAACAGGCCGAAGATCCGCTCGTGATACTCGGCCGGAATGCCGGGGCCATTGTCGGCGACCGCGAATTCGATCATGTCGCCGGCGTCGGCGGCCGAGACGCGGATGTGCGGGTCGGGACGCCGCGTGTACTTGATGGCGTTGCCGATCAGATTCTGCAGCACCTGCTGCAGCGGCAGCTTCTCGGCAACCAGCACCGGCAGGTCAGGAGCGATCTCGATGCGCACCGACGGTGGCGGCGCGAGCAGGTCGACAACGTCCTCGACGAGCTTCCTGACCTCGACCCGCTCCGGTTTCTCCCGCACGCGCCCGGCCCGCGAATACGCGAGGATGCCGTCGATGAGCGCCTCCATCCGGTGCACGCGTCCGCGGAGGAGCGAGAGGTGTTCGCGCGTGTCGGCGGAGAGGTTCTGGGCGCCGAGGTCTTCCTCGATCCATTGGGAGAGATTGGCGATGCCGCGTAGCGGCGCCTTGAGGTCGTGGCTGGCCACGTACGCGAACTGGTCGAGCTCCCGGTTACTCGCTTCGAGCGCCCGGGCGACACGCGCGAGCTCCTCCGCTTTCTCTTCGACGCTGTGGCGCGAGCGGACCTGGTCCGTGACCTCCACGGCATGGACGAAGATGTCGGTGGTCTGCCGCTCGTCGTCGACGATCGGCTGGAAGACGAAGTTCCACCAGGTGGTCTCCAGCTTGCCGTCGCCGTGGCGGTCGATGCGGATCTCCGTCTCGTTGCCGACGTACGGCTGACCGCTGCCGTGGACCTGGTCGAGGAGCTCGAACATTCCGGTGCCGGCGAGCTCGGGGAAGAGCGTGGCGATCGGCTGTCCGATGGCGTCCGTGCGGCCGAGGACCTTCTCCCACATCGGGTTGACCATCGTCACGACGTGCTGATCGCCGCTGTACATCGCGATCACGGCCGGCGCCTCGGTGAAGACCTGCTGCAGCCGCGCCTTCTGGTTGTCGGTCTCGCGCAGCAGCCGCTCGCGCTCTGCCTCGGCGTTGATGCGGGAGGTGACGTCAGCGGCGGTGCCGGTAAACCGCACTGCCTTGCGGGCGGCGCCGCTCCCCTCGAAGAACGCCTGTCCGGACGCGCGAATCCAGCGGTACGCGCCGTCGTCGAGCATGGCCCGGTATTCGACCTCGAAGTAGCCGTCGTTCGCGCCGCTCAGCGCCTCCTGCACGGCGGCGTTGGCGGGGTCGCGATCGTCGGGATGCAGACGATTCGCGAAAAAGTCGTAGTCGATGGGAACGTCCGGGCCGACGCCGAAGATCTCCCGCGTGCGCGAGTCCCAGACGAGCTGATTGGTGACGAGGTCGAGATCCCACGTACCGACGCGGGCGGCGTCGAGGGCGAGATCCAGCCGGGCTTTCAGTTGCTCGACGTCACGGCGCGCGCAGACCTGCTCGGTCACGTCTACACCGTGCACGAAGATGCCGGTGATCTCGCCGTCACGCCCGGTCATCGGCTGGTAGATGAAGTTCACGTAATGCTCTTCGTCGCGATCGTCCTCGGCGCTGCGTAGCAGAACGGGCACTTCGGTCCCGATGAACGGCTCGCCGGTATTACGAACGTTGTCGAGCAGTCCGAGGAATCCCTGCTCCACCACTTCCGGGAGCGCCTCGCGCACCGGCAGGCCGGCCACGTTGCGGCCGCCGACCAGCCGGATGTACGCCTCGTTCGCCATCTCGAAGACGTGATC
Organism: Thermoanaerobaculia bacterium; assembly: GCA_036399695.1. GTDB lineage: Bacteria > Acidobacteriota > Thermoanaerobaculia > Gp7-AA8 > Gp7-AA8 > DASVEE01. The sequence goes on from DASWMP010000322.1 coordinate 6,493, forward strand.
GGGGCCGCGGAGCGTGGCGATGAAGGCCGGCGCGAGATGGAACACCTCCGCGAAGCGCCCTCGCTCGCGCCGGAGGTCCTCGATCAGCTCCTGCCGCTCGGCCTCCTGGCGCTTGTCTTCGGTGATGTCGCGGGCCTCAATGATCGTGCCGACGATCCGGTCGTCCTGCCGGATGGGGCTCGCAGTGAAGAAGACGGGGTAGAGATGGCCGTCCTTGTCGACGAAGGTCTCTTCTCCCTGCTCTCGCATGTTCTGCGGGAAGGCGCGGTCGATCGGGCACTCCTCGAGCGGGTAATGCGATCCGTCGGGCCGTTTGTGATGGATGTAGTAGTGAAGCGGCTGCCCCTGCAACTCTTCAAATGTGAAGCCGGTCAGCCGCTCGGCGGCCGGGTTCATGTACGAGCAGCGCTGCTGATCGTCCATGATGAAGAGAGCCAGAGTCGCGTTCTCGGCGACGGTCTGCAACTGGCGTCGGTAGTGGTCGGAGTCGAGGGGCGTGCCCGGAGCGGCGGTTTCAAGGGTGGACATGACGATGTTCCTTCGTGCGATCAGGAGTGTCCGAAGAGGCGTTGCAGCGTTTGCGAGAGCAGCCCGGGGGTGAAGAGCGCTTTCGGGATGTACTCCGCGGCGCCCGCCTCCAGCAGCTCGGCCGCGACGCTGCTGTCCGGCTGGCCGGTGATCATGATGACGGTCGCCGAAATGCCTGCGCCGCGCAGCCCGCGCAGAAACGTCAGGCCGTCGCCGTCACTGAGGTTGTAGTCGAGCAGGACGCAATCGAACGCTTCGGACGCGAGGAGGTCGATGGCGGCGATGACGCCGTCTGCTTCTCCGATCGTGACGTCGAACTCGGTCTGCTGCAGCGCACGCATGAGAGCCAGTCTGTCGACGCGGTCATCGTCTACCACGAGGACGCGCAACGGCCTCGCGGCCGTACCCGACGAGAGGCCGCGATCTCGGCCGCGGTGGTCGCGGCCGAGATCGCGCGCACTTGATACTTCCCCTGTACGCTTCTTCATGGATGTGGAGCTGCGGAGACGCGCAAGCCTGCTTGCGGCCAACCAAGCGAACCTCGCGCCAATAGAACGAGACCTGACCTGTCGCCACTGCCCCGGTTTGCCGATTGCATGAGACGGCTTAATGCCCCCCTCTGAACATGCCCCCGCCGAGCCTGACGCTGAACAGTTCCGCTTGCTTTTCGACCTCATGCCGCAGCTCGGCTGGACGGCACGGCCGAACGGCTACATCGACTTCTACAACCGTGGCTGGTACGAGTACACGGGCACGACGTTCGAGCAGATGCAGGGCTGGGGGTGGGAGGCGGTTCACGATCCCGAAATGCTCCCTAAGGTGGCGGAGCAGTGGCAGCGCTCGCTCGAGAGCGGCGCGCCGTTCGAGATGGAGTTCCCGCTCCGCCGCCACGACGGTGTATTCCGCTGGTTTCTGACACGCGTCAACCCTTTGCGAGACGCGGACGGCGAGATTCTTCGCTGGATCGGGATCAACACCGACATTGACGAGCGCCGGCACCACGCGAGGATGCTGGAACGGCTCAGCCACGTTGGACGGACGATCTCGGCCGATCTGGAGTTGGAGAACGTGCTGCAGGCCGTCACCGACGCTGCCACCGAGCTGTCCGGCGCGCACTTCGGCGCGTTCTTCTACAACGTTCTCAACGAAGCCGGAGAGGCGTACATGCTCTACACGATCTCCGGCGTTGCACGGGAGCACTTCGAGAAGTTCCCGATGCCCCGGAACACCGCCATCTTCGCCCCCACGTTCGCGGGCGAGGCGACGGTGGTGATCGACGACGTTCACAAAGACCCGCGCTTCGGAAAGAACGCTCCGTACCACGGCATGCCCGAAGGTCACCTGCCGGTGGTGAGCTACCTCGCGGTTCCGGTGGTGTCGAGGAGCGGCGAGGTTCTGGGAGGGCTGTTTTTCGGCCATCCGCGCGCCGGCGTATTCACGCTGCAATCGGCGCAGGTAGTGGAAGGGCTGGCGGCGCAGGCGGCGGTGACGCTCGACAACGCGCGGCTCTATCAGCGCGTCGTGGCGGACCGTGCGCTCGTCCGGCACAGCGAAGCGCGTTACCGCACCCTCGTCGAGTCCAGTCCCACCGCGCAGGCGGTCGGCACGTGCAACCCGGAGGGATACGTGGTCGAGGACTCCCCCTCGTGGCGCGCGCTCACCGGTCAGACGTTCGAGCAGATGCGCGGCCGCGGGTGGTTGGATGCCGTGCATCCCGATTTCCGCGAGGCAACGGAACGCGAGCTGGACGCGGCGATCGCGGCTCGCCGCATCTATCTGATGGAGTTTCGCCTGCGCATGAGCGACCGCACGTACCGCTGGTTCGCGTCGAAGGGCGTGCCGGTATACGACGAGGACGGAACGTTGCGTGAGTGGATCGGCACGACGAGCGACATCGACCAGCGGCGCTCGACCGAAGAGCACCTGCGCTTCCTGGCGCGGGCCAACGAGCTGTTTGCGTCGTCGCTGGATTACGAGTCGACGCTTCGCAATCTGGCGCAGACGGCCGTCCCGGCACTCGCCGACTGGTGCACCGTCAACATGGCGACAAAGAGCGCGGACGGCACATACGAGAGGCTCGCCATCGCTCATCTCGATGCCGAAAAGGCCGACCTCGCGTGGGAGATGTATCAAAAGTACACGCCCAACCGTCCTGTCGATCCGGTGGCACAGGCCATCCGCTCGGGCAAGTCGCAACTGGTGCGCGAGATCAACGACGACATGTTGCGAAACATGAGCGCTTCGGAGGATCACTACGCGGGCATGAAGCAGCTCGGCCTCGTCTCATGGATGGTCGTGCCTCTCCCCGGCCGAAGGGGACCGCTCGGAGCCGTCACCTTCGCCTCTTCCGACTCGATGCGGCTGTTCACCGAGCTGGACCTCTCATATGCCGAAGAGTTCGCGCGGCAGGCTGCCGTGGCGATCGAGAACGCGGTCTTGTACCGTGACGCCCAGGACGCCAACCGGGCCAAGGACGACTTCCTCGCCACTCTCTCGCACGAGCTTCGGACACCGATGACGGCCATTCTCGGCTGGTCGCGCGTCCTTGAAGAAGGAGGACTGGACGACGACACGTTCGGCAGCGCCATCGAGTCGATCGTCCACAGCGCGCAGGCGCAGGCACTGCTCATCGAGGACGTGCTGGACATGTCGCGGATCATCGCCGGCAAGATGCAGATGGATCCGCAGCCGGTCGATCTCGCCGATGTCGTGCAGGCGGCCATCCGCACCGTGCAACCCGCTGCCGAGGCGAAGGGCGTGATCCTGGAGACGCAGCGGCGTCCCGGCGCGTCGCTGGTGACCGGCGACCCGAACCGGCTCCAGCAGATCGTCTGGAACCTGCTGTCGAACGCGATCAAATTCACGCCGCGAGGCGGTGAGGTGGTCGCACGGATCGAGCAATCAGGATCGTTCGTCCGGCTGACGGTGCGGGACAGCGGAAAGGGAATCAGGCCGGAGTTTCTGCCGCACGTTTTCGAGCCGTTCCGCCAGGCGGAAAACGTCACCACCCGCACCCATGGCGGCCTTGGGCTGGGGCTGGCCATCGCCCGCCAGCTCGTGGAACTGCATGGCGGCAACATCTCCGCGCGAAGCGACGGCGAAGGGAAAGGGGCTGCGTTCGTCATCGAGCTTCCGATTCGCGCGGTGCGGACCATCGACCTCGCACAGCCGGCGTCCCTTGAACCATCGGCCAAACGGCGTCGCAACGCACAAACCGACGCGGCGTACCCTTCCCTCGCGGGCGTGCAGGTGCTGGTTGTGGACGATCAGGACGATGCGCGCGTGCTGGTGAGGACGGTGCTGGCCCGTTGCGGCGCGGACGTCACGACAGCAGCGTCCGTCCGTGATGCGGTCGAACACCTCGAGGCTGGTGCGGCAGACATCATCGTCAGCGACATCGCCATGCCGGACGCCGATGGTTTCGAGCTGATCCGGCACATCCGCGAGTCGCGGATGCTGGCTACTCCGGTGATCGCGATGACCGCATTCGGTCATCCGAGCGATCAGGAGAAGATCCTGGCCGCGGGCTTCACCGGGTATCTCAAAAAACCGGTCGAGCCCGTCGACTTCGTGCGCGAACTGCATGCCGTGCTGCAGCGATCGCGCGGCGGGAGCACCTGAGCAGAACGGTAGCTTCGTTGCGGAAGGCAATCTCGGAGTGCGGTGGCGAGCTTCATCCAGCCACCGCTCTGCTACAGGTGTAACAGAGCGGTGGCTACGGAGGCAAAATGCCGCCTCCTCCGGAGGGTGTCTCAAAACGGAGCGCACACACTCTGATGGCCTAGAAACCGGCGCCTGCGGGCGCAGACAGACAAGAGTGTCTGTCCCACATTGAATGCCAGTGTGCCCGCGGGTGCCCGATATTCGGCGGAATCTGAATGTGGGACAGACACTCCTGTCTGTCCGCGCCCGCAGGCGCCGGTTCATCGGCGGCAGAACCAAGGGAGAGATCGAGGCGCACCGTTTTGAGACACCCTCCGTTCGCCACCGCACTCCGAGATTTAGCTCAGCTCACGCGCAGCACGATCTTGCCGAAATGCTCGCTGGTGGCCATCAGGCGATGGGCGTCGGCGGCTTGCTCCAGCGGGAGTACCGTGTGCACCACCGGGCGGATGCGCCCTGCTGCGAGGTCATCGCCGAACCTCGCGAGAAACGACCGCACAAGCGCCCCTTTCTCTACGGCTGGCCGCGCGCGCAGGACCGACCCGATGATCTGCACGCGTTTCATCAGCAGCTTGCCGACATTCACACTTGCTTCGCGCTCGCCGCCCATCGAGCCGATCAGGACGATCCTGCCGCCTACGGCCACGGCATCGAGATCGCGCGGCAGATACGTCGCGCCGAGGTGATCGAGGATTACGTCGACGCCGCGGGCGCGCTCGGCGAAATCCTCGGTGCGGTAGTTGATCGCTGCATCCGCGCCGTGCTCCACGCACCGGCGGCACTTTTCGTCGGACCGCGCGGTGACGAGCACGCGCATGCCGGCGCGCTTGCAGAGCGTCGTGGCAGCGGTGCCGACGCCGCTGCCGCCGCCGTGGATCAGCACCGACTCCCCTTCGCGCGCACGGGCCAGTTCGAAGATGTTGAGGAAGGCGGTGAGGAACACCTCAGGCATCGCCGCCGCTTCTTCGTCGGAGAGCGCATCGGGCACGTGCATCGCCGAGCCGGCGTGCACGACGACATCCTCGGCGTAGCCGCCGCCCGGCAGCAGGGCCATGACGCGGTCGCCCGGCCGCCAGCCTTCGACGTTCGCGCCAGCTTTCAGCACCACGCCGGAGCACTCGAGCCCGAGGATGTCGGAGGCGCCCGGAGGGGGCGGATAGGAGCCTTCGCGCTGATAAAGATCGGCGCGGTTCACGGCCGTCGCGGCGACGCGGATGCGCAGGTCGTCGGGGCCCATCGACGGAGCGGTTGTGTCGCCGAGGTAAAGAACGTCTTCGTCGCCGAAGCCACGACAGAGGATTGCACGCATGGCCGCGATACTATGTCGCCTCATTTATGGAGTCGAACGGTACCGCCATCTACTGTCAGGGTTTGAAGAAGTACTACGCCGACGTCAAAGCCGTCGACGGGCTCGATCTGTACGTCGAGCGCGGTGAGTGCTTCGGTCTCCTCGGGCCGAACGGCGCGGGGAAAACGACGACGATCGAGATTCTCGAGGGGCTGAACGAGCCCGATTCGGGCGACGTGCGCGTGCTCGGCCGCACCTGGAAGGACGACGAGCGCGAGCTGCGGGAGCGCATCGGCCTCTCGCTCCAGGAGACGCAGCTCAGCGACAAGCTGTCGGTCTACGAGACGCTGCGTCTCTTCCGCTCGTTCTATCGCGAAGGACACGATCCGGACGCGATGCTGCGCGATCTGTCGCTCGACGAAAAGCGGAACGCGCGCGTCGGGAAGCTGTCGGGCGGGCAGAAGCAGCGGCTGGCCGTGGCCTGCGCGCTGGTCGGCGAGCCGGACCTGCTGTTCCTCGACGAGCCGACGACGGGGCTGGATCCGCAGAGCCGCCTGCAGTTGTGGGAGGTCGTGGCCCGCTTCCGCGAGAAGGGGGGGACGATCCTGCTGACGACGCATTACATGGACGAAGCGGAGCGCCTCTGCGACCGCATCGCCATCGTCGATCACGGCCAGCTCATCGCCCTCGGCACGCCGAAGGAGCTGATCGCGAAGCTGGAGGCGCCGAACATCATCGAGTTCACGAGCGAGCCGACGCTGTCTCCCGACGCGTTCAACGCGATCTCCGGCTGCCACGGCGCGACGCAGCGCGGCAACGGCTGGCTGCTGCGCGTCGATTCGCTGGCCGAGGCGGTGCCGCAGGTGCTCGGGGTGATCGAGGCACGCGGCTCGAAGCTCGTGACGCTGTCGACGCACGCGGCGACGCTGGAGGATCTGTTCGTCTCGCTGACCGGCAGGGAGTTGCGCGATGCCTAAACCGATTCATGCTCCGCTCATCGAGCTGACGATCGTCCGTCTCAAGGAGTTCGTGCGGGAGACGGAGGCGCTGTTCTGGGTCTTCGGGTTCCCGCTGGTGCTGACGCTGGCCCTCGGTTTCGCCTTCCGGGAGAAGGCGCCCGATCGCATTCCGATCGGCGTCGTCGCGGGCGCACAGGCGGAGTCGATGCGCGCGGCGCTGGCGAAGTCGCCCGCGCTGATGCCGCGCATCTATCCGGAGAACACGGGCCGCGAAGAGCTGCGCCGCGGGAAGATCTCGCTGCTGGTGGAAGCGGGGACGCCGCCGGTGTATCGCTTCGACGCGACGCGTCCGGACGCACGCACGGCGCGTGTGGAAGCAGACGACGCGCTGCAGGCCGCGGCCGGCCGTCGCGATGCGTTCGCCGCGCGCGAAGAGAAGGTGACGGAGCAGGGCTCGCGCTACATCGACTTCCTCGTCCCGGGCCTCCTCGGGATGAATCTGATGGGCACGGGCCTGTGGGGCATCGGCTTCTCGGTCGTGAACATGCGCCTCAAGAAGCTGCTCAAGCGCCTGGTGGCGACGCCGATGCGCAAGAGCCACTACCTGCTGGCGCAGTTCCTCTCGCGGCTGGTCTTTCTGGTGATCGAGGTGGCTGTGCTGGTGGTCTTCGCCTGGCTGGTCTTCGGCGTGGCCGTGCGCGGCCCGATCCTGGCGCTGTCGGTGGTCTGCCTGCTGGGCGGGATGGCCTTCGCCGGGCTGGGGCTGCTGATCGCATCACGCGCCCGGACGCTGGAAGGTGTCAGCGGTCTGATGAACTTCGTGATGATGCCGATGTGGCTCTGCTCCGGCGTGTTCTTCTCGTACGAGCGGTTCCCGGACGCGATCAAGCCGTTGATCCGGGCTCTGCCGCTGACCGCGCTGACCGACGCCCTGCGCGCGGTGATCAACGACGGCGCCGGCCTGATGGCGGTGATGCCGCAGATGATCAACCTGCTGGTGTGGTCGGTGATCACGTACGTGGTGGGGTTGAAGATTTTCCGGTGGCAGTAGCGGAGAACGATGGAACCAAGGGGGGTTCTCATTGGTCCTATTGGTCCCATAGGTCCCATCTGTCCCGCTTGTTTACCGCCGCCCGAACCCCGCGCCATTGGTGGCCTCATAGCGGGTCACGTGATCGGTAAACCAGATCCGGTAGCCATACTCGTTTTTGGAGTAGTGCAGGATCGTGCCGCGCATGGTGCAGCGGCAGGGCTCGTCCTCGACTGACAGATCGCGCAGGTGGATGGGGTAGTGGCCGCGCGTTTTGCGGAAGTCGTTGAGGGCGGCGCGTACGACCTCGCCGCGCCGGAGGCAGTCGGCGAAGGCGCGGTGCCACGAGGCCTGGCCGGCGAGGAGGCCAAACAGGGCAGCGACGCCCGTGACGAGCATGGCCGCGCGGGAGCCGGACCACCACGCCAGCACAGCGGTGGCGAGAGGGATGGTCACCAGGAAGACGTACTGCACGTAGCCGAGCTCACCCCGCTCGCCGAGTGCCCAGCCAGAAAAAAACGCCGCGCCGGCGGCTGCCAGCGCGGCGCGTCGTACTCGAGGAAACGGCATCAGAAGGAGAATACGACGCCGAAGCTGGCCTCTCCCTGGAAAAAGTCGTCCGTCTCGTCGTCGCAGAAGACGCAGTCGTCGTCGCGGTTCTCGTCCGTCGCGGTGAAGTAGCCGCGTCCTTCGAAGCGGAAGCCGACGTTGCGGCTCACCGGGATCTTGACGCCGCCGCCAGCCGAGGCGGAGAAACGGGTTTCGTCCGTGAAGCCGGCGATCTGAGGATCGAGATTGGCGATCCCGGCGCTGACGACGAAGAACGGCTGGAAGTTCTGCGAGGTGCCGACGGGGATGCGCAGGCCGGCGTGGACGTACGTGACGTCGAAGTCGGCGATGCTGTCATCCGGATCGAAGAGACCGTCCTCTTCCTGCAGCTCGGACGCCTGGTGGTTCGCCAGCAACTCGATCTTGAAGCCGCTGTCGCCGACCGGGATCGAGAGGATGCCGCCGAAGGACGGGCTGCTCTCCACCTGAAGGTGCCCGAAGAAGGTGAAGTCGTCGATCGGCACGCTGCCGCCCCAGCGATAGCCGAGCATCGGCGTGATCTCGAACGAGTTGTCACGGCCGGCGTAGTAGCGGCTTCGGTCGCGGTTCTGAGCGAACAAGGTGGTTGGAAGAAGAATCAGGAGAATCAGAAAAAGGTACTTACGCATTGAGGCCTCCGGTCAAAAGTTCGCTCTGGTCGTTACAATCCGCGGACCATGAAAGTCGCCACCTGGAACGTGAACGGAATCCGCGCTCGGCACGAGCAATTCGTCGAGTGGGTCGGGCAGGAACAGCCGGACGTGATCTGCCTTCAGGAGCTCAAGGCGAAGCGCGAGCAAATCCCGCAAACCTGTTTCCTGGAAGGGTATACGTGCTACTGGCATGGCGCGTCCGGCTACTCGGGCGTCGGCCTGCACGTGCGCCGCGAATTCGCCTCGGATGCTCAATACAGCCACCCGGCCTTCGACGTGGAGACCCGGATCGTACAGGCCCAAATTGGTGACACTGTGTTCACCAGTGTGTACGTTCCGAACGGTGGGAAGGACTTCGAGGCGAAGATCGCCTTCATCAATTCGCTCATCGGCTACGCCGCTTCGGTGCATGAACGGGGTCTCAAGCTCGTCCTTTGCGGCGACATGAACATTGCCCGGACGGAGCAGGACGTCCACCCGAAAGAGCGCAAGCCCCGCGCAATCGGCCAGTTGCCGATGGAGCGCGAGCTGTTCGAGACGCTCCTGAACCAGGGGCTGGTGGACGTCGGCCGCATGCTCTACCCCGACGACGACAACTACTTCTCCTGGTGGGCCCCCTGGCGCCAGATGCGCGACCGCAACATCGGCTGGCGCCTCGATTACGTCCTGGCCAGCGAGTCCCTGGCGAAGACGGCCGTCTCCTGCCCGAGTTACCGCGAGGTGGGGACGAGCGACCACGCGCCGGTGGTGGCCACGTTTGGTTAGGGGCTAGTTGTTGGTTGTTGGTTGTTGGTTTTTGGTGGGGCTGAGGACCTGCGCGGTTGTTGGTACCGCCCAGGGCGGCGGCACCAACAACCAAAAACCAACAACCAACAACGGTTTTGCTTACTCCAACACCACCAACACCACCCGCCGGTTCACGGAGCGGCCGTCGCGGGTCTTGTTCGACTCGACCGGGAGGGTGTCGCCGTAGGAGATGGTGGACATGCGGGCGAGGGGGAGTTTGTGCTCGCGGGAGAGGTAGCGGCGGACGGAGTCGGCGCGGCGCTGGCCGAGCTCGTCGTTGTAGGGCGTGGGGCCGGTGTCGTCGGTGTGGCCCTGGATCTCGATGAAGTACTGCGACTCCGTTCCCTTCACCTTCGAGGCGAATTCGTCGAGGGCGGCGCGGGCCTGGTCATTCAGGTCGTACGAGTCGAGCTTGAACTTGACGCGGTCCTCGGAGAACGACTGCTCGAAAACGACGTTGCCTTTGGCCAGCACGCCGGCTTCCTGGGCGCGCTGCAGTGCTTCGCGGGCTTCGCGGCTCAGCTCAGCGAGACGGACGTCGGTCTGCTTCTGCTTTTCCTGCAGGTCTTCGACCTGCGAGGCGACGGACTCGATCTTCTCGTTCGACTGGGCCTGGGCGTCGGCGATCTTGCGATCGACGGACTTCGAGGTGGCGCATGCGCCGAGGAGCAGGGCGAGGGCTGTGACCGAGAGTGCGTTCGTTACCTTCTTCATTACTTCCCTTCCTTTCGTTGCTGCGGTTTTTTCCGCGAAGCGGCGGCACTCATGACCGGCGGTTCGGTGCCTCGGTACCCGGCGCGCACCCTGACGGATTGCACGCGCCCCGCAAGCTTCAGGGTGATGCGGCGGTACTTGACGGCGCCTTTTCCCGTCGGCGAAAAGCCGATGAGGTACTGCGCGCGGAGCTCTTGTTCGATGCCATCGAGGGCTTTGCCGAGCTGCGCCGGCCGGTTGCCGACGTAGAGCTTCCCTCCTGTGAGCGTCGCCAGATCGCCGAGCAGGGCAAGGTCCGACGACGACTCTGAAGTCTTCGTTTCTTTCGTGAATTCGCCCGGCTCACGGAGGCCGACGGCGTAGATCGGCACCGCCACGCCTTCGAGCAGTCGCGCGATCTGCGGGCGGGTGAGCTGCGAGTTGTTGTCGATGCCGTCGCTCAGCAGGACGATGGCACGCGTCGGATTCGTCCCGAGCTGGCTGCGCTCCGGGATGTCGGCCACGGCGTCGAAGAAGGCCGTCTTGCCGTATGGTTCGAGCTTGTCCATGGCCACCAGGATCGGGGCCGGGTCTGTGGTGAAGGGGACGATCTCGCGTGCCTGCCCTTCAGCGAAGACGTACAGGCTGAAGTCGTCCCCAGTCTTGCGGCGGGAGATGAGCGTCGTGACGGCCGCACGCGCGGCCTCGAGCTTGCCGGCGAGCCCCATCGAGCCGGAGCCGTCGACGAGGAGCGTCCAGGAGACGGGGGCGTTCATCGACTTCTCGAACATGTCGCTCGGGACGGGCCGGCCGTCGATCATCAGCGACACTTCTTTGGCGTCGAGGTTGGTGATGGGAACGCCGCGGGAGCCGAGCACCGTGAAGGGGATCATCACGTAGCTGACGGACAGCTCCTCGGTCACCTGGGCGGTGACGCCGGCTGCGACGAGCAGGAGAAAGAGCGTAAACCTGGCTGCCCGTCTCATGCGCGATGTCAACAAATAACTTCGTCCGCGCGATTTCACTACCTGTTATTTGGGTCCTGAGCTGTCGCGCTGCCTAGGGACAATATTTGCGCGGCCCGCCGGCCTCAGCCGCGTTTGAGAGGGATAAACGTCTGATCTTCCTGGTGTCTACGCTCCCAGCGGAGGAAGTCGTAATAGCCGCAGGTGGGGCGGTCCGGGTACTCGTGGCAGACGCCGGGACGGGCCGTGTAGACCGAGCAGCGGCGTGTTTCGAGATCGATGAACATACAGATCGAGCCGTAGATCTCGTCCTTCTGATGCCGCAGGACCTGTTCGCCTTCGACGACTTTCGTGAAGCGCTTCGCGGCGACGTCGAGCTCGATGCCGAAGTGGCGCGCCAGCCGGCCGAGGTCGCGCTTCGTGACGATGATCCGGTCGTAGCTGCAGCAGTACGCCGGGCACTTGAGGCAGTCGTAGAACTTGCGCGGGGCGATCGTCGGCATGTCGGACATGGATGCGTTCCAGTGTAATGGCATCGCCCTCGCTCCGCCATCACCGTCATGACCAAATACGACAAAGAGCTCGACACCCGGACGGACGAGTACGAAGAGGCGATGAAGCCGAAGCGCGATGAGGAAGAGGTGCAGCGCGAGTTGCGCGACGCGCAAAAGGACGAGGAAGCGAAGCAAGACGAATGATGGGACGCGCGATCGCACTGCTGGGAAGTCTGATCACGAGTGCCTGCTGTACGTCTTTGCCGAAGCAGGCGGTGAAGGGCGTGGCGTTCCCCGCGGCCGACGCGATGGGACAGATGCGACCCGTGGGACCTTTGGGAAGCGGGGGCGCGGACGCATCCCTTAGGTCCGATGAGTCCCATCTGTCCGCTTCGACTGTCACGGAAGAGAGCTACGTCTGGCGCGATGAAAAGCGCAGCCGCGACGTGCCGGTGAAGCTGTATGTCCCCACGGCCAGCGACAGGCATCCGGTGGTGGTCTTCTCGCACGGCATCGGGGAGAACCGCGACTCGTACGCCTACCTGGGGCAGGCGCTGGCGCGGGCGGGCTTTCTCGCCGTTCACGTCACGCACGCCGGGACCGACAAGGCGGTGCTCGCGCACGGCTACCGCGCGCTCTACCGGCAGGTGAAGCAGCCGAAGAACTGGATCGCCCGTCCGTTGGACGTCAGCTTCGTCCTCGACCAGCTCGCGCGGCGCAAGGACGCGGACATGGATCGCGTCGCCGTGGCCGGTCACTCAGCCGGCGCGTTCACCGCCTTCGCCCTCGCCGGGATGCGCACCGTGAACGGCGGCAACTTCCGGGACGAGCGGGTCAAGGTGGTAGTGCCGATGTCGATGCCGCGCCTGGATCACATCGTGCCGGAAGGAGGCTACGCGACCATCACGACCCCCGTGCTGAACGTGACGGGGACGTGTGACACGTCGATCATCTACCGCACCTTTCCCCGTCACCGCCGCATCCCGTTCGAGCGGAGCCGCGGGCAGTTCCTCGTCACGATCGAGAGGGTGAATCACGACAGCTTCGTGCTCGACGATCCGCGCCATGAGCTCATCGCGGACCTCGTCATCGCCTTCCTGCGCGGCTATCTGCTCGGCGATCCGGGTGCACGGGCGTGGTTCGAGGAGCCGGGGAATGCCGAGCTCGTCGGCGTAAATCTTGCGGTGGAGCGGCGTTAGAGGAGTCTGGGGAACCTATGGACCATGCCGTCGGTCTCGTGCAGGCCTATCTGCAGCTCAACGGTTACTTCACCTCGGCGGAATCGCCGATCTTCGCGGGCGCGGGCCGCAACGGCGTCCGTACCGTGACGGACATCGACATCCTGGCGTTCCGCTTCCCGACCGGCATGGAGGAAGTGCACGGCCGGCGGGAGCCACGCGCCCTCGACATGACGCAGCTCGACGCCGGTCTGGCCGTGCCGCCCGATACGGTGGACATGATCATCGGCGAGGTGAAGGAAGGACGCGTCGGCATCAACTCCGCCGTGCGCGATCCGCTGGTGCTCAAGGCGATCATCAGCCGCTTCGGTGAAGGAGCCGACTACGACAAGGTCGTCGAGGAGTTGCTGAATACCGGCACCGCGCAGATCCCCCCGCATTACACGGTGCGCCTGATCGCGTTCGGCTCGTTCCCCCCCGGCTCGCAGGTCCCGCCGTGCCGGATCATCAGCCTCGGGCACGTGCTGAACTTCCTGCAGCAGTACGTGCGGAAGCACTGGGGTATGCTGCGTCATCTGCAGTTCAAGGACCCGGCTTTCGGTTTTCTGATGACGATCGAGAAGGCGAAGCGGGGCGGCGCCGGACGCCGCGGCGAGCAAGGCGTGGAAGTCGTGCCGGCCGTCGGCGAGGAACGCATCGCCCATCCCCGCCCGCAGGAGGCGTCGCGTCGTCACGGACCGCCCGGGCACCGGAGGAATGGGAAGTGAGCGAGAAACCGATTTTCGACTCCCGGGATCCGATTTCCGGCGTGACGCGAAGGCGGTTCGCGCAGCTCGCGGCCGCTGCTGCCGCGGTGTTGCCGTCCGCGCTCCCTGCGACATTAGCGGCGCAGGAAGTGCCGGCGCAACCGCAGCAGTCGCAGCTCTCGGCGGCGGCGCAGGCGGAAGTGGATGCGCGCATCGCCTGGACCTTCGGCAAGTATGGGGCGCGGCTCGACGACGCGCAGAAGGCGGACATTCGCAGACTGATCACCGGCTCGTACGCCGGCTTCGAGCAGATGCGCGCGTATCCGCTGGACAACAGCGTGGAGCCGTCGACGGTGTTCCGCGTCTGGCGCGCGGCGCCGCGGCGCGCCTTCGTCCCGAAAGTGGAGCGGAAGGAGAAGTCGTGATCGGCGAGGACGTCCTCTATCTCACGGTCACGGAGCTGGCGTCGCGCATCAAGTCGCGGGCGCTCTCGCCGGTCGAGCTGACGGAGGCGTACCTGCAGCGGAGCGAGTCGGTCGGCGCGCGTCTCAACGCGTACGCCACGATCACGCGTGAGCGGGCGCTGACGGAAGCGCGTGAAGCGGAACGGGAGATTGCCGCCGGCCGCTATCGCGGGCCGCTGCACGGCATCCCGTACGCGGCGAAGGATCTGCTGGCGGCGAAGGGCTATCCGACGTCGTGGGGTGCGCCGCCGTATGCGAATCAGCGCTTCGACTTCGACGCCACGGTCATCCGCAAGCTGAAGAACGCAGGTGCGGTGCTCGTCGGGAAGGCGGCCATGATCGAGCTGGCCGGCGGGATGGGTTACCGCTACGGCACGGCGTCGATCACAGGCGGCACGAAGAACCCGTGGAACGAGAACTGTTGGACGTGCGGCTCGTCGAGCGGCTCCGGCGCGATCGTCGCGGCGGGGCTGGCGGCGTTCGCCATCGGCACCGAGACGTGGGGCTCGATCGTCTGCCCGTCGGCCTTCTGCGGCGTGTCGGGACTGCGCCCGACGTTCGGACGTGTCGGCCGCGGCGGGGCCATGGCGCTGTCGTACTCGATGGACAAGATCGGCCCGATGGCCCGCAGTGCCGACGACTGCGGCCTGATCCTGGCGGCCCTCTCCGGCCACGATCCGGACGACCGCCATTCACTGCCGGACGAGGAAGGGCTCTTCGCCTACGAGCGTGACGCACGGAAGCTGCGGGTCGGCCGCGTCACGAATGCCTGGGGCAGCATGCCGGAAGACATCGCCTCCGCGACGAACGCCGCGTTCGAAACGCTGCGCGCCGGCGGCGCCACGATCGTCGACGTGAAGCTGCCGGACGGCCCGTGGGAAATGGCCGCCGCCGTGACGATCCAGGTGGAAGGGGCGTCGGCGTTCGAGTCGCTCATCGAGTCCGGCCGCGTCTCGGAGCTGCGCGATCCCGGCAGCCGCATCGGCGGCTACGTCAACATGACCATCCCCGGCCCCGACTACCTGCGGGCCCAGCGCATCCGCACGGTGCTGCAGCGGGAGATCGACAAGGTCTTCGAGCAGGTGGACGTGGTGGCCTCCGCCACGCTGCCGATCACCGCCACGCGCATGGAGACGAACCTCGAGAGCGACTTTGCCTTCTCCGATCCGATGGGCGGCATCGGCAACTTCGCCGGGCTGCCGGCCATCAGCGTGCCCTCGGGGCTGAGCTCACGCCGGCTGCCGATGGGCGTGGTGTTCATGGGGCGGGCGCTGGATGACAACGCGGTGCTGGCGGCGGCGCGGCTGTTTCAGTCGAGGACGGACTTTCATCAACAGCGGCCGGTTTGAAGCAAGTTGGCGGTTGGCAGTTGGCAGTGGAGTACCAAAATCGCGGAGCCATTTCCACTGCCAACCGCCAACTGCCAACCGCCAACTGTCTCTAGTGCACCACCACCCGGTTTCGCCCGCTGCGCTTGGCCTCATACAGCGCCACATCGGCACGGCGCACGAAGGCCTCGGTCAGGGCGCCGTGGCTGTCGCGCTCCGGGATCGTGGTGGCCAGGCCGGTGCTGATGGTGATGCGTTGCATTGGGGCGGCGGGGTGGGGGATGGCCAGCTCGGCGATCTTTTCGCGGAGTGCTTCGGCCAGCTTCAGCGCCTGCTCGGCGCCGGTATCGGAGAGCAGCACCACGAACTCTTCGCCGCCGTAGCGGGCGACCAGATCGCCGGCGCGTTGCAGTGAGTCGCGCAGCGTCTTGGCCACCCGGCGCAGGCAATCGTCGCCGGCCTGGTGGCCGCAGGCGTCGTTGTAGGCTTTGAAGAAATCGATGTCGATCAGCATCAGCGACAGTGGTCCGTGCGTGCGGGCGCCGCGCCGCCATTCGCTGGCGAGCATCTCGTCGAAGTGCCGGCGGTTGGAGACGCCGGTGAGGCCGTCCTGGGTCGAGATCTCGTGCAGCGTCTCGATGGCGTGGGCGAGATGGGCGTTCGCTTCTTCGAGGGCGAGCTGTTTCTGCTCGAGATCCGCGCGCGCCTGGAAGAGACTGATCGCGCCCGCGACCTGATCGGCGAAGGCTTCGAAGGCCAGCACGTTCGCGGGGGTGAAGACGTCGGACGTGCGGCTTTCGAGGTTCAGCACGCCGAGCACTTCGTCGCGGAACCGGATCGGGACGGCGAGCTCCGACACGACGCTCGGGTTCACGTCCACGTACTCCGGGTCCTGGGTGACGTCGAGCACGAACTGCGTCTGCGCCATACGGATGCAGCGGCCGACGATCCCGCGCGAGACAGGCCAGCGCTGGCCGGCGAACTCCATCGAGCCGGAGACGGCCCGCTCGACGTGCTCCCCCTGCTCCCTGTTGTGGATCAGGATCGTCACGATCTCGACAGGGAAGCGGTCGTGGATGTAGTTGACGACGCGATTGAGCAGGTCGTCGAGCGTCTCGGCGTCGAGCGCGGTGCGCGACACCTCGCTCATCATCTGCATCAGGCCGGCGCGCTGTTTCAGCTCGTCGTACATCCGCGCGTTGGCGATGGCGCCGGCGATCTGGTCCGCGACCGTCGTGAGCAGCGGGAGCTGTCCATGAAATGCGGCGAGGCGCGTGCTCTCGAGGTTCAGCACCGCGACGAGCTCCCCCTTGTGGCGCACCGGGACGCAGAGCTCCGACCGTGCGTCCGGCATCGTCTCGACATAGCCGGCGACACCGCGGACGTCGTCGAGGAGGATCGGCTCGCCGGTGAGCGCGACCTGACCGACGATGCCGCTGCCGATGGGGCGGGCGTAGCCGGGGTGAATGTGCGTCTCAACGGCGCTCGTCACCGCTTCGCAGGTGAAGACGTTGCGCTCCTGTTCGACGAGCACAAGCGCGACGAACTGCCAGTCGAACTTGTTCGCCAGCGCGTCGGTGATGCGCTGCATCATCGGGCGCAGCTCGAGATCCGAGGTGGCGATGCGGCCGATTTCGTTGAGGATCTCGAGCTGCTGCGCGCGCGGGTCGGGCGGAGGGTGATGAAAGCCGAGACCCGTACGTCGCTCCACGAAACTCATCGCTTCCGTTATGCCCCGAGCAGACGATGGGACCAATGGGACCTATAGGACGCATGGGACCTATAGGACGGACGCGGGCTGGATGGGCGCCAGTTCACCCCCCGAGGATACGACGATTCCGATCTCCGAGTGCCGATTTACCGGAAACCGGATCTCGGAGACCGGAAATCGTCCTCCCTCACCGGATCCGCACTTCCACCCGCTGCCCCAGCTTGAGCGGCGTCTTCTCGTCGAAGGCGATCTTCACGAGCAGCACGCGCGCGTCGATCGGCTTGGCCGGATCCTGCGGCTTGAGGCGGCGGTTCACGACGGCGTCGGGGATCTCTTCGATCGTGCCCTGCCAGGGCTGGTCGTAGCCTTCGGCGAGGATCGTTGCTTCACCGCCGAGGCGGACGCGCGAGGCGTCGTACTCATCGACTTCCGCTTCGACGCGTGTCTTGTCGAGGTTCGCAACCGTCACGAGCTGCGCGCCGCTTTCGACCGACTCGCCGGCGTGCACGTGACGGGCGATGACGACGCCGTCGATCGGCGCGGTGATGACGGTCTTGGCCAGCACCGCTTCGAGGCGTCGCAGCTCGGCGACGGTCGAGGCGCGGCGCGCACGGGCGGCGTCGAGATCGCGCTCCGCCTTGTCCCACGCCTGGCGCGAGCCGACGTCTTCCTGGAAGAGGCTCTTCGCACGCGCGCTCTCCGACTCGTACAGCCGGATGTCCGCTTCGGCTTCACCGACGCGTGCCCGCGCCTCGGCGATGGCGGCGCGGGTGTCGTCCGCCTTGATCGTGGCGATCGTCTGTCCTTTGCGCACGTGGTCTTTCTCGTCGACCGTGAGCGTGGCGATGGTGCCGGCGACGTCGGTGCCGATCGTCACCTCGGCGCCCGGATACGCGACGAGGCGTCCTTCGGCGACGACTTTCGCCGCGTCGGGCTTCACCACGGCGCGCTGCTTCGGCGGCACGCTGCCGCGCGCGCTGCGCATTGCTTTCACCTGCGCAACCGTGACGATGATCAGCAGAAGGGCCAGTGTGGGGTAGAGGTACTTTCTCATTGACGTTGCTCCTCAGGCCGCGAGGCGGCCATCGTGAATCTTGACGACGCGATCGGCGATGCTGCGCACCTTCGGATCGTGCGTGACGATCACCAGCGCGCGGTTTTCCTGCTTGGCGAGGTTGCGGAACATTTCGAGGACCTGCGTGCCGACGACGGAGTCGAGGTTCGCCGTCGGCTCGTCGGCCAGGAGGATCGGCGCATTGCCGGCCAGCGCACGGGCGATGGCCACGCGCTGCTTCTGCCCGCCCGACAGGTCGCGCGGCAGAAAGTGCGAGCGGTCCGACAGACCGACCGCATCGATGACGCGCTTCGCTTCCGTCTGCGCGGCGGTGCCCTTCACGCCCTTCACGTTGAGCGCGTACTCGACGTTCTCGGCGGCGGTGAGTGAAGGAAAGAGGTTGAACTGCTGGAAGACGAAGCCGAGCGAACGTTTGCGGATCTCCGCGAGCCGCCGCTCGGTGACCTGCTGCCCTTCGATGAAGACCTCGCCTTCCGACGGCGTGAGGATGCAGCCGAGGATCGAGAGGAAGGTCGTCTTTCCCGAGCCGGAGGGCCCTTCGAGCGAGACGATCTCGCCACGCTCGACACTGAAGTCGATCCCCTTCAGCACGGGGATCGTCTCGCGTCCCTCGGTGAAGGTTTTTACGACGTTATGCGTCTCGAGGATCATGTGAGCTCCGATTTTCGATTCACGATTTCCGATTTCCTGGCGGCGCTGGTTTCGCGCCGCTATGCGCGAAACACCAGCGCCGGATCGATCGACGCCACTTTCCGGAACGAGATCACCGCGGCCGTGAGGCAGAGGAGGATCGAGCCGGCGAAGACGGCGATGAAGAGCGAGTTGGGGATGATGAGCTTGAGGTCGATCTTCGACATGACCGGGCGCAGGGCGAACGCCTGCAGCGCGCCGACGGCGAAGCCGGCGACGGCGGCGATCGTGGCCTGCTTGCCGAGGATCTTGTAGATCTCGCCGTTGCCTCCGCCGATCGCTTTGACGGTGCCGAACTCCTTGATGTGCTCCATCGTGGAGGTGTAGAGCGTCTGCGCGACGACCACGATCCCGACGAGGCAGCCGA
Organism: Thermoanaerobaculia bacterium; assembly: GCA_036399695.1. Classification (GTDB taxonomy): domain Bacteria; phylum Acidobacteriota; class Thermoanaerobaculia; order Gp7-AA8; family Gp7-AA8; genus DASVEE01. The sequence goes on from DASWMP010000322.1 coordinate 25,699, forward strand.
GGAAGACCGTGATGTACATGTTCAGTCCGAGGCCTGTCGAATCGATCCAGTAGCTGCGTGAGCGCCTGGCCCATTCGTCGCGGAGATAGACGTCGTTGAACGGCAGGCGGCGCTGGATCTCGGCGCGTACCGCTTCGGCGTCGGTGCCCGGTGCGAGCTTCACGAGGATGTACGTCGTATTGCCGCGCAGCGTGTCTTCGGCGAGGGCCTGGGCCATGCGGAAGTCGAGGAAGGTGAGCGGCGTCGTCGTGAACGACTTCGCGTCGACCGTGCGGCCGATGATCTTCAACCGGCGGCCGAGGACTTCGCGGTATTCGCCGACCTCGAACGCGCCCCAGCGCTTCTTCGCCGAATCGTCGAGGACCATGTAAGGGCCGCGGCGGAGATCGTCGAGATTGCCATCGGTCACGTTGGCCGGAAAGCTCCAGGCGGCGAAGTTTTCGAGCGCGTAGACCTCCGTCCCCTCGACGGCGCCGGTCGGCAGGTTCACGTTCATGAACCAGACGATCAGGTTGTCCGCGCGCTCCACCCCTTCGATCGACCGGACGCGCTTGATGTACGTCTCCGGGAAGGTGTGGGCAAAGTCGACGTTCGGCGTGTTGCGTGACGTCACCCAGAGGTCGGCGTCGATCTGGTCGATCGTGAGCGAGGCGTTGTCCATCAGGCCGAGGAAGAGGCCGACCTGGACGAAGACCAGCGTCACGGCGAAGGCGACGCCGGAGACGGTGATGAAGAAGCGCAGCTTGTCGTGGAGAAGACTGCGGACTGCGAGATCGACGGACATGGCTCTCCTGGGGCTCGGGGCTCAGGGCCCGCGGCTCGGTGGGGTTTCAGGTACAAGCGGGGTTACGACGGCGGGTCCGTTACGGTGGGGATTCGGCGCGGATCCCCTCGATCAGCGTCGCGGTCATGAACTCGGCGCGCTCCATCAGCGGGCGCCAGTCGACCCAGTCGTCATTGCACTTGGCGATGTCCAGGGAGATGACGCCGTGGACGCCGGCCCACATCGTCTGGGCGACGAGGTCGACGTCCGTCAGCTCCGGCCGGAGCTTTCCCTGGGCGATGCACTGCGTGACGATCTCTTTGAGGAAGGCGTAGGCGTCCTCTTCGGGGTTGCCTTTCCGGAGCTCGGTGTCGGCGATCGGCGGATGGGGGGTCATGAACATCAGCCGGTAATGATTCGGCGACTGCAGGCCGAACTGGACGTAGGCCAGGCCGGTGACGCGGAGCTTCTCGAGCGGGTCGGGCAGCGCGTCCATGGCCGTGAACTGGTGGGCGAGCTGGGCAAAGTCGTGCTCGCACAGTTCTTTGAGCAGCGCTTCCTTGTCTTTGAAGTGAAAGTAGATCGCGGTGGCCGAGTACTCGATGCGGTCGGCGATCCGGCGCATGGTCACGGCCTCGTAGCCTTCGGAGGCGAACAACTCCCGGGCGGCATCCAGGATCTTGCCCCGGATCTCTTCACGCTCTCGCTCTCGACGTTCCTTTGGTCCCAAACCGCGCCTCCGATACTTAACAGCGTTAAGTTAGGTTGCGACGTTCTGATTGTCAAGGGGAACGATCGATCAATGAGACAGATCGCTCTTCGGTGAAGGGGGCCCAATGTGGGACAGACACTCTTGTCTGTCTCTTTCCCGCTTCGAAAGAGCAGGGAGAAAGTGACGGGGATTCGGTGCGGCGCCTTCAGGCGCCCGCGACTCGTGGGGGGGCGGCAGCGGCCGCGGCCTAGTCGGCCAGCTTCTTCATCAGCTCGTTCACGCGATCGTAGACGTGGCGGACTGATGCTTCGACTTCCTGCGTGGTCGAGTCTGGCAGCACTTCATCCATGTGGATCATGTCCAGGATCTCGTCCGTGGCGAACAGGATGTCGGCAAGCCGGTCGAGGACGCGCTCCGACAGTGGGAGCTGAATGGCAGTCATCGGGTCGAACTGGAGGATTGTTTTGTGCACTCTTCCTAGGAGTGATTTATCTCCCTATATCCCTACCCTCCATTTCATCTTTGTGCCCTGATAATTTTTTGTAACAGTGTTTGCCGGTTGTTCACGGTGAGGGCACGCCTCGTGCGAGCGAGAATGCGCGACATGCGTTTTCCGCGACTTTCCCTCCTCGCACTGCTGCTCACCGTATCGTCCGCTACGCTCGCCGCCGCTCCGCCGGAAGCCGTTCAGCGCTCCCTGAATGCGATCAGCGGCAATGCCGTGAAGGCGCACGTGAAGTTCCTGGCCAGCGACCTCCTCGAAGGACGCGGTCCCGGTACCCGCGGCGACGCCCTGGCGACGCAGTACATCGCCTCCCAGTTCGAGGAGATGGGGCTGCTGCCGGCCGGGGACGGCGGCTCCTACTTCCAGAAGGTCTCGCTCCTCGGCGTGACGACCATCCCGGCGAAAACCTCCGTCTCCTTCGTCAAGCAGGACGGGCCGACGCTCGGCCCCCTAAAGTTCCTCGATGAATTCGTCGGCGCCGACCTCTCGCAGACCGAGACCAACACCTTCGATTCCGAGATCGTCTTCGTCGGCCACGGCGTCGTCGCCCCGGAAGAGAACTGGGACGATTACAAAGGTCTCGACACCCGCGGCAAGACGCTGGTCATGCTCGTCAACGACCCGCCGGCCACGGCCGCGGAGCCGAATCTCTTCAAAGGACGGGCGCGCACCTACTACGGCCGCTGGACCTACAAGCTGGAGATCGGCGCGGCGAAGCAGGCGAAGAGCGTCATCCTGATCCACACGAACGACGCCGCCGGCTACGGCTGGAACGTCGTCCGGAACTCATGGAGCGGCGAGCAGGGGGCCGTGAAGAACGAGCCCGGCAAGCATGCGCTGACGTTCGCCGGCTGGATGACGGAGTCGGTGGCCAAGCGCCTGTTCGCCGCCGCCGGCTATGACCTCGACACGCTGACGAAGGCCGCCGGCTCGCGCGACTTCAAGCCGGTCCCGCTCGGCGGCTACCGGATGCAGGGGAACGTCGCCAGCACGATCCGGCCGTTCGTCACGAACAACGTCGTGGCGCGCCTCGAGGGCACCGACCCGCAACTGAAGAACCAGGCGGTCCTCTACTCCGCGCATCACGATCACCTCGGCGTCGGCACGCCGAACGAGGCCGGCGACCGCATCTACAACGGCGCCATCGACAACGCTTCCGGTTGCGGGCTGCTGCTCGAACTGGCCCGCGTCTGGTCCGAAGCGGCCACCCGTCCGAAGCGCAGCCTCATCTTCGCCGCCGTCGCCGCGGAAGAGCAGGGCCTCCTCGGCTCGGAGTTCTTCGGCCGGAATCCCGTCATCCCGGCGGGCAACATCGCCCTCGGCATCAACATGGACGCGATCTACCTCTTCGGCAAAGTCAGCGGCGTGACGATGCTCGGCGCCGAGCGGATGTCGTTCGAGCCGGCGACGCGCCGCATCGCCGAAGGCCTCGGCCTGACGATCGTCCCCGATCCGGCGCCGGAGCAGGGCTCGTACTACCGCTCCGACCACTTCAGCCTCGCCAAGGCCGGCGTCCCGGCCTTCTCCATCAAGCAGGGTAATGAGATCGTCGGCAAGGACGCCGAGTACGGCAAGCAGCGCTCCAACGAGTACCGCACGAAGCACTACCACCAGCCGAGCGACGAGGTCGATCCGACATGGGACTGGTCGTCGGCCGAGCAGGTGGGGCAGCTCGCGTTCTGGCTCGGCTACGAGGCGGCCAACGCGGCGGAGATGCCGAACTGGAACGCGGGCGACGAGTTCCGCGCCATTCGCGACCGCAGCCAGGGCATGACGTCGAGCAGCGGCGCGGGCGCTAGCGGAGCAACCAGCCCCCAGCCGCGGCCCAGACAAGAAAAAGAACGTTGATCGCGGTGAGGCGCCAGAAGAAGCGGCGGTCGCGGCCCGACTCACGCACGTAAATCCGCCAGCCGAGGAGGTTGGCGAGCGAGGCGATGATCGTGCCGCAGCCGCCGGCGTTCGCGCCGTAGAGCAGCTCACGCCAGTCGTTCGCGAAGGGCGCGAGCAGCACCGTCGCCGGAACGTTCGAGATCACCTGCGAGAGCGCGATGGCCGACCAGTAGGTATCGGCCGGAAAGCGCCAGTCGAACCCGCGCAGCCCTTCGACGACGATGAAGGCGAAGAAGAAGAGCGGCACGATCGAAAAGTCGATCTGCAGCAGGCGCCGCCGGAGGAAGAAGGCGCCGGCGAGGAGCGCGGCGATGGCGGCGGGCCAGGCGTTCACGACGCGGGCGATCTCGAGCAGCACGAGTGCGAAGCAGGCGAGGCCCGCGAGCGCGAGGTGATTCCGTCGCGGCGGCAGCTCGATCGTGGTCTTCGTCAGCACGCGCGAGCGGCCGAGGAGGAACGTGGCGAAGAGCAGGCCGGCGGCGCACCAGGCGACGAACGGGGCCATCGTCGCCACGAACGTCGCCGCGCTCATCCCCGACTTGTGAAAGACGAAGAGGTTCTGCGGATTGCCCAGCGGCGTGAGACAGCCGAGGAGATTCGCGGCGATCACTTCGAGCACAACGGCGTCCTCGACGTCGAAGTCGGAGAGCCTGCTGGCGATGACCGTGAACGGGATGACGACGAAGAGGGCTACGTCGTTCGTCACGAGCGCCGACAGCGCGCCGGTGAAGACGATCAGGGCGATCGCGAACGGCCGCGTGGTGCGGAAGCGGGCCACGGTCGCGGCGACGGCGCGATCGAGCCAGCCTGAAGCGCGGAGGATCTCCACGGTGACGAGCAACGCGAAAAGCACGAGCAGCAGATCGAGGTCGATCGTGGAAAAAGCGGCTTGCGGTGTTACGCGCCGTGTAATGAGGAAGATCGCGGCGAGCACGGCCGCGATGAGGGCAGCGATCATCGGCGCGCAGTATTACACCGGCGGGCCGTCTGGTATCGGTGCTGCTAAGTGCTGCTCCATGACCCCGTTTTTCCGGTCTCTGGAGGATCTGATGAAGTTGGCAATCCCGGTAGTTCTTCTCTCTCTTCTCGCGGTCGCGCCCGCGTTCGGACAGAGCCGCGCGTTCGATCTGACGGGCAACGTCGTGTGGGTCGACCCCAGCAGCGAAGGGACGTTCGACGATTTCGACGGTGACGCCGCCGACATCGAGTTCGACGGCACGATGGGCTACGGCCTCGCGGCGAACATTTTCTGGGGCGATCGCATCTCGACCGAGCTCGCAATCTCGCGCGTCGACACCGAAGCCACGGTGCGGCGCCGCGCTGTCGGCAATGCCGGCGCTGATCTCGAGATGATGCCCATCACGGCCGTGCTGCAGTTCCATTTCATCCCGAACGGGAGGATCGATCCGTATGTCGGCGTCGGCGCCGCGTACGTGCTGTTCGACGACCTCGAGGATCCGGACGATCTCGACGACATCGACTTCGAGCGCATCGAGCTGCAGGACGATGTCGGCCTGGCGCTGAACGCCGGCCTGGGCATCCGCATCACGCCGCGCCTCGGCATCACGCTCGACGCCAAGTACGTGCCGCTGGAGTCCTCGGCCCGCGCCGTGTTCGTGACCGGCCCGGACACCGAGACCACGGTGGACATCAACCCCGTGATCTTCTCGGCAGGACTCACGCTGCGGTTCTAGTTTTTGCGGAGAACGACGGGACCTATGGGACAGATGGGACCAATGGGACAGATGAGAGTCTCATTGGTCCTCTCGGTCCCATAGGTCTCATCTGTCCCGACAGACGTGCCAGACTTCAGTCTGAGGCCGTCACACCTAAGTTCGAGGTCGCGGAACTTCTGTTTGAGGCCGCCGCATCTCTGTTTGAGGCCGCCGCATCTCAGTTTTGAGGTCGCCGCATCTCAGTTTTGAGGCCGCCGCATCTCAGTTTGAGGCCGCCGCATCTCAGTTTGAGACCGCCGCACCTCAGTTTTGAGGACGCCGCATCTCAGTTTGAGGCCGCCGCACCTCAGTTTTGAGGACGCCGCACCTCAGTTCGAGGCCGCCGCACCTCAGTTTTGAGGCCGCCGCATCTCAGTTTGAGGCCGCCGCACCTCAGCTTCGAGGTCGCCGCACCTCAATTTGACGCCACCGAACTTCAGTTTCGAGGCCGCCGCACCCCAGTTTTGAGGTCGCCGCGCCGCAATTTAAGGCCGCCCCAGCTCAGTTTGAGGCCGCCTCATCTCGATTTGAGGCCGCCGCACCTCAGCTTCGAGATCGCCGCGCCTCAGTTTCGAGGGCGCCGCGCCTCAATTTCAGGTCGCCGCACCTCAATTCGAGGTCGTCGCACCTTGTTTTGACATCGCTGAACTCAGCTTGGCCGCAGACGGTCCGGTGCCCACGGAGGCGTTGCCGCCGCTCGCGAACGAGCGAAGTGATGCGGCGCCGTGTAGCGGGGTCATCGGGGCGGGCCGCCCGAAAGATGTTCCACCGCACCTTGACACCCGGCGGTCGGCGACCTATCTTTGTCGCCAGGAGGCTGAGACGGTTAAATGACGAACGACGAGCGGGCGCCCAAGAGCGCCACGACAGCATGCCGGGAACGGCGCCACCCGCAGAGCGGGCAGGCGGCCGGTCCGGCATGGGTGCGTCCGCTTCGCCGGGCGCAGCGTGCGCTCGACCGGTCGGCTCGTCTGATGGCTTCCGGTGTGACGGTGGCCGCGCGCTCGGAGCGTGCGGCCCAGTGGCGGCCGATCCGCAGCTCGCAGAACCTCGAGCATGCCGAGACCCGTCTGTCGATGGCCGCTTCCCGTCTGGGCCAGGTGGCCAAGGAACTGGCCGAGATCACGGCCTGCCTCGAGCGCGAGCCCGAAACCGGCGCAGGTGCGCCGGAGCAGTTCATGGCCATCATGCAGCGCTGGATGGTCATGAGCCTCTCGCTCGGTCAGGTCTCGTCGACCGTCTTCGCGCTGCATGAAAACATGCTCGCCGGGCTGGCCTCGGGCGAGCTGGTGGCCGAGCGCGTCCCGGGCAGCCCGCTCCGGATCCTCCTGACGCCGCGTCCCGCTCCCATTCGTGTCTCGCTCTCGGTCCGGCTGAGCCGGGCCGCCGACCGCATTTCCATCGCGCTCAAACGACGGCGAAGGGCGAACCGCCCGGCAGCCGTCAGCGTTCCACGTCGCGCCTCTCAGGGGCGCGCGCCTCCGCTTTCGCTCTGCCTGCTCTGATCCATCCATTGCAGTCTGCGAAAAATTAGGAGGCTCTCAATGAGCGCTAACAATAAAGCTGTGTCCGCGGTTGAGCTCGACCCGGTTGCCATCAACTACAGACAAGAGGCGCAGGTGCGCATGCAGGAAATTCGTCTCTTCCGCGACTCGCTTCCCCACTTCACCATCCCGGAGACCCGCGAATCCAAGAGACGTCTGAGCCCGGCCGCCTCGATCCCGTCGGAGTTCGTCGAATTGGTCACGGTGGCGCTGGCTAATCAGAAAGGCCTGGCGCGCGTCGATGGCGCGAGCCCGGCCGAGGTCTTTGACCTGGTCAGCTATGCGGACGCTTTCGCGCCGTTGGCGGACGAACTGGAGGCACTGGCGCAGTTCGTCCGTTACAGCGTCACGGTGGCGCGGAACAAGGCGGGAAGCGAGTCGCTGACGACCTACGCGGTCGCGCAGCGTCTGGCGAAACGGCCGGAGAACGGCCATCTGGTGCCGTACGTCGACGACATGCGCCGTGCCCTTGGCCGGGTGCGGAAGGCTTCGGCGGAGAAGGTCGAGCCCAAGCCGGCGCCGAAGGCCACGAGCGAACCGCCGGCATCGCAGCAGCAGCCGTAACGACTGAAGTGCAGTAGATGAAGGCGGGCGCGTCCGCAAGGGCGCGCCCGCCTTTTGCCGGTGCTTGCCGGTACTCCGTCGCGGCTCGTTCCATGAAGGCGCCGACGACGCTCACGTCGGCGTGTCTGCCGCCGGAAGACCTTCTCCGCGCAAGCGGCTGATGTCTCTCGTCGGCGCGCTTCCGAAGAAGCGGCTGTACTCGCGGCTGAACTGTGCCGCGCTCATGTAGCCGACGCGGCGGCCTGCAGCTCCCACGTCCGTCGTTGCCGTCAGCATCAGCCGCCTGGCCTCCTGCAGCCGAAGCGTTTTCTGGTATTGCAGAGGGCTCATGCCGGTGACGGCCTTGAATTGCCGATGAAACGACGTGACGCTCATGTTCACCAGCTTCGCCAGCTCGCCGATGTCCGCGGGCTGGTCGAAATTCGTCCGCAGCCATGACACCGCGTTGGCGATGCGTTGCATGCTCGATCCGGCTTGCCCGATCTGCGCAACGCGACTCCCCATCGGACTGCGAAGCAGCCGGATCAGAATCTCATCCAGCACGAGCGGCGCGAGGAGCTCGGCGTCGACCGGCTGCTCGATCAGCTCGACCAATCGCGCTGCCGCATCGATGATGTGCGCATCGGCGTCGCCGACGTAGAGCGCGCGGGTCTCTCGCGGTTTCGGCACGCCCTCCGGAAACACTTTCGGCACGAGCCCGGCGATCTTCTCCGCATCGAGATCGATCATCAGCACCAGGTACGGCTCGGCGTAACTCGCGCGCGTGACGCGGCCGGCGATCGGAACGTCGACCGAGTACAGCGCCATCTGCCCGGCCTCGTAACTGTAGGTGTCTCCGCCGATCATCGCGATCTTCGCGCCCTGCGCGGCGACGCACAACGACGATTGCTGTACGTAGTGCACCGGCTCCCGATTCGGCCGCGACACTCTGGCTGCATGGACACCGGGCATCGGAAGGTCGACCGTTGCGTCGTTGGGGACGATCGCGCCGATCGACTTGGCCAGCGCCGCGATGCCAGTAATTTCTCTTGCGCGCATCATTTCTCCACCCAAGACCCTCGCGAGGGGCATCAGCTACGGGGCGTGAGTCAGCGGACCTCCGCCGGATCATCGACCGCGAGCGAGGACGACAACTCCCGGTACGCGTTCGCCTGCTGTTGAAGCGTGGCGATCTTCTGCTCCGCGGTGGCGATCGCGTCGGCGCCGGCGATGAAGCGCTGCGGCGGAGTTTCCTCTTCGGCGATGGTGATCAGAGCGCGTGCGAGCTTCGCCGGATCGCCGGACTGTTTGCCGTTCATCGCTTTCCACGACTCGATGAGCGGCGCTCGGCGCTCGTCATAGTCGGCGATCGACGGCTCCGCGTAATTTGTCGATTGATCCGTGAGCAGTTCCGTGCGGAAGAACCCTGGATTCACGATCGTGGTGGCGATGCCGAACGGCGCAACCTCGGCGCCGAGGGACTCCATCCAGCCCTCGAGGCCGAACTTGGACGCCGCGTAGGCGCTCACGAAATCGTAGCCAGCGCCGAGACCGGCGGACGAGGAGATCGTGATGACGTGCCCGGAGCGCTGCTTGCGCATCACCGGCAGGACGGCGCGGGTGACGTTCATCGGGCCGAAAAGGCTCGTGGCCAACTGCCGCTCGATCTGGTCGGGCGTCAGCTCCTCGAAGTAGCCGGCGTAAAAGCTCGCGGCGTTGTTGACCAGGACGTCGATGCGCCCGAACCGGGTGACCGCTGCCTGCACAGCCGCCTCAGCATCGGCTCGGCTGGTGACGTCGAGCTTCACCGCCAGCACGTTCTCCGACTCTCCCACGGCCCTGGAAACGCGCTCGGCGTCCCGGCCGGTGGCGACGACGGCGTGACCCGCCGCCAGGACGGCTCGCGCGAAATCGAGGCCCATGCCGCGGCCGGCGCCCGTGATGAACCAGATCTTCTTCTTCTTCATGACTTTTCCTCCATGCTCGACCACCGATTCGTTCTGAGCGGCCCACGGACTGCAACGGTCGAGCACTTGCCGTCCTGGACTGTTTTGACGCGCGGATGCGTGTTCATTCCTTCCCCGAGTCCCGTTCGTACGATCTCGAAGAGCTCCGCAACCGTCGCCACACCCAACGTAACGTCGCTGAGGAGTGCAATCGTTGACCTATCCTTCCAGGGTTTTGCACGATCCTTCCAAATGCAGCCTTCAGCCCGCTCCGCGGGCGGCAGCTTCGTAGCCCCGGGCGAAAGCCCCGATGGCGTTGACCTAGAGGTTGCCTCATGTGGGACAGACACTCCTGTCTGTCCGGCCCACCCCCGAGGTCCTCCAGACAAGCGGCCGTTCGGGTGCACCGGACAGACAAGAGTGTCTGTCCCACATCTAAGTCAACGGCATTAGCGGCTTTCGCCCGGGGCTACGACGTTGGCGCGCGCCGGAGGCGGGCTGAAATCGCAGCAGCGCCTCTACACCCTCGCCCGATCGGGCCGTGGCTGCCGGGCGGCGCGCATGGCCAGCATGGCGGCGCCCTCGGTGGGGGAGTGCTGCGGCGGGATCAGCGTGACTCCCGGCGCGTCGCGCAGGATGCGCAGGCGCATCGGATCGAGCAGCAGTTCTCCGGCGTGGAACGCGCCGCCGACATGCGCCACCGGGAACTCCTGATCGGTCATGTGCAGGCGCCGCGCAACCGCGAGCACGCACTCCGCGAGCTCGATGCCGCCTCTCGCCAGGATGTCGCGCGCGACCGGATCCCCTTCCATCGCCGCGGCGATGACGAGCTTGCCGTAGCGGGCGATGTCGTCGGCGTGCGTCGTCGTCGCATAGACGAACTTCGGCAGGTCCTCCGGGCGGCACATGTCGTAGTCGCTGCAGAGGAGGTCCGTCATCTTCGTGGCCAGGCCGCGGCCGTCGTGGGCGCGCACGATCGCGGAGAGCCCTTCGTTGGCGATCCAGTAGCCGCTGCCTTCGTCGCCGAGCGTCGGGCCCCAGCCGCCGGAGCGCGCCTCCTCGCCATCGACGTTGCGGCCGAAGGCGACCGAGCCGGTGCCGGCGATGATGACGATGCCGGGGCCGAAGCCGACGGCGCCGGTCAGCGCGACGCGGGCGTCGGTGTCGACGATGAAGTTGCCCTGCGGGAAGAAGATGCGCAGGGCGTCGACGACCCTCTGGTGATGGGCCGGATGATCGGCGCCGGCGACGCCGCAGTAGGCGTACTCGACGTTGCGGATGGCGATGCCGGCTTCGACGAGGGCGATGTTGACGGCTCGTTCGATGTTGCGGGTGGCCTCTTCGAGGCCGACGCGAAGGTGGTTCGAGCCGCCGGCGAGACCGCGGCCGAGGGGCTGCCCATCTTCATCGACGACGAGCGCGGCGGTTTTGGAGGCCCCACCGTCGAGGCCGATGAAATAACGCATGCGCCCGGTGCTGGAGCAACGTCGGTGCCGGAGGCTGTCGTCAATACCGGTCCGAGCCTTGCAAATAACCCATGCTGCCGCGGCATATGCAGCCGCGAATGAACACTAACAGAAGGAGTGAATGCGTATGAAACGCAATCGGAATCTCACGATCGTGATGCTTGCCATCATGGCAGTCGGTCTTCTCGCAATGAGCGCCTGTAAGTCGAGCGGTATGGCCGTGACGAGTCGCGGTCAGTTCCTCAAGCTGAGCATCGAGCACCCCAACGAACTCCCGGAAGCGGGTGAAGACAACCTCGACATCGTCGTCGCCAATCGCGGCGTCAACAACATCCAGGACATCATGCTCGACGTCGAGCTGCCGCCGCAGCTCGTGGTCCTCGACCAGACCAACCCCCGTGGCATCAACGTGACGCATGACCCGGGCACCAACGTGTACCACTTCACGTTCGGCAACGTGCAGCCGGCCGAAACCGCGACCATCCGCTTCCGCGTCCGTACCGCCTTCGGTACCTATCGCGAGAGCGGCAGCGTCCGCGCCACGGCCTGGCAGTCCGGCCTCCCCGGCGACAAGCTCGTTGAGACGGCCGTGATCAGGCTGCGCCAGTAACGTAGTTGGCGGTTGGCAGTTGGCGGTTGGCAGTAAAGATTGGCGGTAGGTATGTGGCGCCGGCGGGTTCTCCTGCCTACCGCCAACTGCCTGCCGCCAACTGCTTTCCGGCATCTCCATTGCAATTAATAACTGTATTGAAAGGAGATCTGATGCGCATTCAGGAAACGAATGAAATTCTGAAAGAGTCGCGTTACACGCGTCACGGTTCCACCATGCAGGAAGAGCACGAGGGCATGATGACGCGCGCCTGGAGGATGATCTCCGGCCTCCCGACGAAACTGACTGGGATGTTCCACAAACGATAATCCACCGATCGCTGCCGGCGTATCCGGCGACGACAAACAAAAGAGGCGCCGCGAGGCGCCTCTTTTGTTTAACAACCAACAACCAATCAACCGCGCAGCGCCGCGGCTACTCGCCCTCTTCGTCGATCTCGGTGGGCGGCATCTTCGTCGTCGCCAGCACCCAGCGCACGCGGAAACGCTCCGCTTCCAGGACCGAGAGAGACAGCTCACCCATCTCCACGCGGTCGCCGGGGCTCACTTCTCGGCCCAGACGCGCGGCCACGTAGCCGCCGACCGTCTCTTCATCCGGCTCGCCGAGGTCGATCTTCAGCCGGTCGGCGAGATCCTCGATGAGATAGTCGCCGCGGACACGGTACCGGCCGTTGCCGAGAGGCTCGATCTCCGGACGTTCGCGGTCGAACTCGTCCTGAATCTGGCCGAACAGCTCCTCGGTGATGTTCTCGAGCGACACGATGCCGGACGCGCCGCCGTACTCGTCGAGCACGACCGCCATGTGCGTCTTGCTCTCGATGAACTGCTGGAGCAGCGTCTCGACGGTGCTGTTCTCGGGGATGAAGAGCAGGTCGCGCTTGAGGTCCTCCAGACGGCGGCCGGGTCCTTTGAGCTGCGCGAGCATCAGGTCCTTCACATGGATCAGGCCGACGGTCTGGTCGAGCGTGCCGTCGCAGAGGGGATAGCGGGTGTGGCGTGTCGTGCGGATCGTCTCCAGGTTCTCCTCGATCGACTTCGTCGTCGAGAGGATGACCACGTCCGTGCGCGGCACCATGATCTGCCGCGCCGTGCGCTTGGAGAACTGGAAGACGCCTTCGATGATCTCGCGGTTTTCTTCCGAGAGGATGCCGGCCTTCTCGGAGCTCGCCAGGATCATGCGCAGCTCTTCGGGCGAGTGCGCCATCTCCACGTCATGCGCCGGCTGGATGCCGATGGCGCGCAGGATCATCCGCGAAACACCGTTGAGCAGCCAGATCGCCGGGAAGGCGATGACGTAGAACGCGCGCAGCAGGTGCGCGACCCAGAGCGAGGTCTCGACCGGCTTCTGGATGGCGATCGATTTCGGGGCCAGCTCGCCGAGGACGATGTGCAGCACCGAGATGATGGTGAAGGCGACCGTTGTGGAGATCGTGTGCGCGAGTGGTGTCGCGAAACCGCCGAAACGCTCGAGCAGCGGCACGAGGATGTCGGCGAAAGCAGGCTCGCCGATCCAGCCGAGGGCCAGCGAGGCCAGGGTGATGCCGAGCTGCGTGGCCGAAAGATAGGCGTCGAGATTCTTCGTCAGCCTGCGCGCCATGCGCGCGCGGATGCTGCCCTGATCCGCCAGCTCCGCGAGCTGCGTCGCACGGACCTTGACGATCGCGAACTCGGCCGCGACGAAAAAGCCGTTCGCCAGCACGAAGATGAATGCAAGAAGGAGAAGCCAGAAGCCCATATGGCGCGCGCGAAGTTTACGCGATCACCTCGTCGAGCGTCCGCCAGAAGCGTGGATACGACTTGGTGACGACGCGTTCCTCACCGATCGTGACGCCGCCGCGCGCGAGCCCGGCGATGGCGAAGGCCATGGCGATGCGATGGTCGTTGTGCGTCTCGATGACGGCCGGCTCGCTACTCCAGCCGGGCTGGATGAGGAGCGAGCCGGGGCGCTCGTCGACGGTCGCGCCGAGGCGGCGCAGCTCCGAGGTGACGGTGGCGAGGCGGTCCGACTCCTTCACCCGCAGGTTGGCCACGTTGACGATCTCCACCGGCGAATCGGCGAGCGGCGCGATGGCGGCGAGGGTCGGGACGATGTCCGGCGTAGCGTTGCAGTCGAACGTACCGCCGTGCAGTTTCTCCGGACCGTGGACCGTGATCTCCTCCTCCGACACTTCCACGCGGCAACCCATGGCTTTGAGGATGTCCAGGAAGGCGGCATCGCCCTGCGCCGACTCGGTGGCCAGGTTGCGCACGCGCATCGTGCCGCCCGTGGCGGCCGCCGCGGCGAACCAGTAGGAGGCGGAGGAGTAGTCCCCTTCGACGCGGTATGTCTCGCGCTGCAGCTTCCCGGCGCGGACGTGAATGGAGTTATCCGCCCGCTCCACCCGCGCGCCGAATGTGCGCAGGATGTCGGCGGTGATGTCGATGTAGGGACCGGAAGCCATCTTGGAGATGTGCAGCGTGAGTCCGTATGGCAGCGTGGCGCCGCCGAGCATGAGCGCGGAGACGAACTGGCTCGAGGTCTCGGCGGAGATCGTGACGTCGAAGCCGCCGCGCATCTTCTTGCCGCGGATGCGCAGCGGCGGGAAGCCTTCCTGCGCCACGTACTCCACTTCGGCGCCGATGGCGAGCAGCACGTCGACGAGATCGCCGATGGGACGCTGGTGCATCCGCTCTTCGCCACGCAGCTCGAACCGGCCGGGCGTGAACGCCAGCCACCCGGTGAAGAAGCGCATGGCGGTGCCGGCGTTGCCGATGAAGATCGGCACCTCGTTCGACGACATGCTCAGCCGCTCGCCAATGGTGACGTCCCGGGCGATGGTCCCCCGCACGTCGTAGCCGATGGTGCGCAATGCTTCGAGCGCGTAGCGCGTGTCGTCGGCATCGAGGCAGTTCGTGACGGTGGTCGAGCCCTCGGACATGGCCGCGAGCAGGAGCGCGCGCACGGAGTAGGACTTGGACGGCGGGGCGGTGGCGGTGCCGTCGAGATGGGTGAGCTTGGGGATGGCTTTCATGGTGATGAAGTCAGAACGCAGAACGCAGAACGCAGAACGTTGAATGAGGAGCTGAGCCGTCGTTAGAGTTCTGCATTCTGCGTTCTGCGTTCCGCGTTCTGACTTCGGGTTTCTGTGCTCCCATCACCCCACCTCCAGCACGAGTCCGTCGTACGCGAGCTTCACCCCTTCGGGCAGCGTCGCCTCCACCGTCTCATGATCCACCTCGTGCGCCAGATGGATCAGATACGTCTCACGGGCGCCGATCTCGGCCGCGCAGGTGACGGCCTGCTCGATGGTGAAGTGCGTGGAATGCCGCGGCGAAGGACGCAGGCCATCGAGCGCCAGCACCTCGATGCCGCGCAGCAGCTCGATGGACGACGCCGGCACGCCGTTGGTGTCGGTGATGTAGGCGAAGTTGCCGATGCGGTAGCCGAGGATTGTCCAGTCGCCGTGGGAAACGGGGATGGGGATGATCTCGACCTCTTCGTGCATGAACGCCGATTCGACCTCGTGCAGCTCGAGCTGCGGCTTGCCGCCGCCGATCTGCGTGCTCTCGTCCCAGATGTAGCTGAACGCGCGGCGGATGGCTTTGGCGGTGAACGGATTGGCGTACGCATGCACCGGCTCGCGCTGCCGGAAGTTGAAGGGACGGATGTCGTCCAGTCCCATCAAATGGTCGGAGTGCGAGTGGGTGAAGAGGACGAAGTCGAGGCGCGGAATCGGAAACCGCAGCAACTGCAATCGCAGGTCAGGCGTGGTGTCGATGAGGAAGTGCTTCCCTTTGGCCTCGATCTTCACCGACTGCCGTAAGCGCTGGTTCTTGGGGCTGGCGGAGGTGCAGACCGCGCAATGGCACCCCACCACCGGCACGCCGGTGGAAGTCCCGGTCCCCAGAAACGTGACTTTCATCCGGCGCCGATTCTATACGCTGCTGTGTAGGTATCCCGAAGAGAGACCGGACGGGGGCGCCTCCGGCGGGCGGCCACGGGCCGCAGCGCTGGTTGGCGAAGCCGCCGTCGACCCTACTTGCTAACGTGTTAACTGCGATGCCGTGCGCCGAGCCTGAGGCAACAAGCGCTGCGGCCCGTGGCCGCCCGCCGGAGGCGCCCCCGTGGTTTCTCTTCGGATACCTACACAGCAGCGAATTCGAACTCGCCCGTTAGGGGGTCGATCACCATGGCCTCGCCTGACTCGTACCAGGGGGGCAGAATCTCGATCGTGGCGCCGGCTGTCGGGAGCACCAGCTTCTGGTGAAAGTGGCCGAAGACCACATCCGTAAAGCCTTCCGTGCCGCGCTTCTGGCCGTACGCTTCCATCAACTCCACCGGCAGCCGCGACTTGTGCTTGAAGTTCGACTTCGACAGGCGTGCCTCCACGTCATTCACGAACTTGCGGGCCATCTTGCCCGGGATCAGCGAGACGCCCAGCTTCGTCAGCGGATTCTTCGAGGCGCGGCGCCAGAAGCGATACGGCCAGTCGCTGTCGTTGATCATATCGCCGTGCACGATCAGGTACTTCCGCTTGCCTGCGGTGATTGCGTACTCCATCCCCACGCTCGTCACCGCCTCTTCCACAAAGGAGCCCTTGAGGAAGAAATCGCGGTTCCCTTCCACGTAGTGGATCGGGATGCCGGCATCCCGCACCTCGCGGAACTTGCGGAACACCTCGCCGACCGAGTGCGTGAAGAACTTCTTGTGCGCGATCAGGTAGTGGAAGAGATCGCCGTTCAGGTAGAGCGAGTGGGGACGCAGCGCCTTCAGGCGTTCCAGCCAGCCGTTGACCGGTTGCTCGCTGCCATCGGAGAGCCCTATGTGCGAATCGCCGATGACGAAGATCCGCCCGGGAGGGATCACGTCTCCAGCTCCTTGAGCGCCCGGTCGAAGGCGTCGAACGGCTCCTTGCCGAACAGGCAGAAGACGGCGCGCTGCAGCGAGCGGGCGCGGCGGCGGAAGTCGATCGTCGCGCCGAGCATCACGTGAGCGGCGCGGTCGAGATCGAAGCCGTACGAGCCCGTGCCCATCGCCGGCAGCCCCACCGATTCGACCGCCAGCTCCTCGGCACGTTCGAGCGCCGACCAGGTCGCGGCGCGGAGCTTCGCGTCCTCGTCTCCGTCACCGACGCGAGGGATCGACGCGTGGATGACGAACTTCGCCAGCAGATTGCCGCCCGACGTCACCGCGGCGGTCCCGACCGGCAGGCCCACCTCTTCGACGTCGGCCTTGCGGGCGGACATCGCCAGCCGCCCCGCGCCACCCGCCTGCTGAACCTGCGGATTCGTCGGATTCACGATCGCATCGACCTTGATCGAAGAGATGTCCGCGCGGATGAGTTGGATCTTCATGAACGGTCGGCCGGTACCCGGCAGTTTTATAACGCACTCTTGAGGTTCGCGCGCGGATTCTCCGGGTACGCGGCCTCGATTTGTTCCACCGCTTCCGGTGGCGGATCGGGTGGGATGACGATCTGAATCCGGCAGTAGTGATCGCCGGCTCCGCCCTCCTTCTTTGCCACTCCCTTGCCTGAAATGCGGAGTTTGCGGCCGGACTGCGTTCCGGCGGGGATGCGCACGCGGATCGGTCCGTGAATCGTCGGAGCCTCGAGCTCCACGCCGCGCACCGCTTCGCCGACCGTGATCGGCAGGTCCGTGTAGATGTCGTCGCCGTCGCGCTGGAAGAACGGATGGGGACGGACGTGCACGATGAGATTCAGGTCACCGGCCGGTGCGCCGCCGCCGCCCGGCGAGCCTTTGCCGCGGAGACGGAGCGTGCCGCCATCGCGCATGCCCGGCGGGATCTTCACCTTCATCCGTTCGCCGTTGACCCGGAAGTCGAGCGTCGTGCCGAGGACGGCGTCGCGGAAATCGATGGTCGTTTCGGCCTGGGCGTCCGCGCCGCGCGAGGGCGCCTGCTGGAAGCCGCCGAAGCCACCCGTGCCGCCGCCCGGAGCACCACCGCCCCCGAACAGGTCTCCGAAAATGTCGGTGAAGTCGACCGTCTGCCGCCGTCCGCCGCCACGCTTGCCGCGTGGGCCGGCGGCGCCGCCGAAGACGTCCGAGAAGTCGAAGCCGGCGAAGGGATTCTGTCCGCCCGGACCGAATGCTTCGCGCCCGAGACGGTCGTACTGAGCGCGCTTGTCCTTGTCGCTCAGCACCGCGTAGGCCTCGGAGATCTCCTTGAACTTGCTCTCGGCGTCCTTGTTCCCCTTGTTTTTGTCGGGGTGGAACTTCTTTGCCAGGTTCCGGTACGCCTTCTTGATCTCGTCCTCGGAGGCGGTTTTCTTTACACCCAGGAGCTCGTAGTAGTCCTTTTCGGCCATCCCGCGCCGAAGTGTACCAGCGGAGGCAGTTGGCGGTTGGCAGTTGGCGGTTGGCAGTGGACAAAGCAAGGAACCGGTGCTCGGCCGGTGCCGGCGCCTCATCCACAGCCAACCGCCAACTGCCAACAGGCCCCGGGAGGGGCGGCGATGGAGAAGGAATTGCTTTCGAGTCCACGGATCGTGTTGAATCAACGAACGATGGACGGTGCATGTACGGATTACTCGCGCGTCGCAATGTATTGACGATGATCCTGGCGGGCGGTATGGGTGAGCGGTTGTTTCCGCTCACGCGGGACCGTGCGAAGCCGGCGGTGCCGTTTGGCGGCCGCTATCGGATCATCGACTTCGCGATCAACAACTTCATCAACTCCGGCTTCTTCAAGATCAAGGTGCTGACGCAGTTCAAATCGAACTCGCTGATCGAGCACATCACGCGCACCTGGCGGCTCGTGCCGGAGATCGGGCAGTACGTGGACGTCGTGCCGGCGCAGATGCGCAAGGGGCCATTCTGGTTCCGTGGCACCGCGGACGCCGTCTTCCAGAACCTCGAGCTGATCTTCGACGAGAAGCCCGAATACGTCTGCGTCTTCGGCGGCGATCACATCTACAAAATGGATGTGAACCAGATGCTGCAGGAGCACATCAACAACGACGCCGACCTCACGATCGCCACCGTGCCGGTGCCGGTCGAGGAGTCGGTGCACTTCGGCGTCGTGGAGATCGATTCCGACTACCGCGTCACCGGGTTCGTGGAGAAGCCAAAGGAGGGGGCCAAGACCATCCCCGACCGGCCGAACATGATCCTGGCGTCGATGGGCAACTACATCTTCAAGGCCAGCGTGATGATCGACGTGCTGCAGCGGAACGCGCTGCGCAACTCGGCGCACGACTTCGGCAAGGAGATCATCCCGGCGATGTACCCGCGGATGAAGGTGTTCGCGTACGACTTCGGCGCGAACCGCATCCCGGGCGAAGAGGCGCACAACCAGGGCTACTGGCGCGACGTCGGGACCATCGATTCGTATTTCGCGGCGGCGCTCGACCTCGTCTCGGTCACGCCGGCGTTCAACCTGTACAACCCGAGCTGGCCGATCATCTCCGCGCCGCTGCACCTGCCGCCCGGCAAGTTCGTCTTCGCCGATTCGGCCTCGCAGCGCATCGGCATCGCCACCGATTCGCTCGTCTCCGACGGGTCGATCATCTCGGGCGGCACGATCAACCGCTGCGTGCTGCATCCGCGCGTGCGCGTCAATTCGTACGCCGACATCGACGAGTCGATCCTCATGGACGGCGTCGAGGTCGGCCGCCATTCGAAGATCCGCCGCACGATCGTCGACAAGGGCGTGAAGATCCCGCCGCACACCACCATCGGCTACGACCTGGAAGCCGACCGCCAGCGCTTCACCGTCACCGAGTCCGGGATCGTGGTCGTCCCGAAAGGCTCGCTGATCGAGGAACGAGTCAACGCATGAGTAAGCCCCGCCCGGACGGACGCGCAGCCGACGAGCTGCGTCCCGTCGTGTTCCGTACGAACTTCACCAAGCACGCCGAAGGGTCGGTGCTGATCGAGA
Organism: Thermoanaerobaculia bacterium; assembly: GCA_036399695.1. GTDB lineage: Bacteria > Acidobacteriota > Thermoanaerobaculia > Gp7-AA8 > Gp7-AA8 > DASVEE01. The sequence goes on from DASWMP010000322.1 coordinate 45,271, forward strand.
TGGGGGACACGAAGGTCCTCTGCACCGCCTCCGTGCAGGAGAAGGTGCCGCCGTTCCTCTACCGCAGCGGCAAGGGCTGGGTCACGGCCGAATACGGCATGCTCCCGCGCGCCACGACGGACCGCGTCGAGCGCGAAGCCGCGCGCGGCAAGCAGGGCGGCCGCACGATGGAGATCCAGCGCCTCATCGGCCGCTCCCTCCGAACCGCCGTCAACCCGGAGATGCTCGGCGAACGGACGATCTGGCTCGACTGCGACGTCATCCAGGCCGACGGCGGCACCCGCACCGCGTCGATCACCGGCGCCTATGTGGCGCTCGTGACCGCGCTCGGGCGGCTGTACGTCGACGGCAACCTGCAGAGCTGGCCGGTCGTGGACTTCGTGGCCGCGATCTCGGTCGGGATCGTCGGCGGCGTGCCGTCGCTCGATCTGAACTACGCCGAGGATTCGAAAGCCGGCGTCGACATGAACGTCGTGGCCACCGGCAAGGGGCGCTTCGTCGAGCTCCAGGGCACCGCCGAAGGAGCCACCTTCAGCGACGAGGAAATGACGTCGATGGTCACCCTGGCCAAAGGCGGCATCGCCCAGCTCGTGGAGAAGCAGAAGGAAGTGCTGGCGCCGATTCTGACGCGCGTGGATCAGTTGGCGCGCGAACGGTTGAATCGGAAGTTTCGGTAGGGGCAGTTGTCGGTTTTTGGTTGTTGGTTTTTGGTGGGCTCCGCTGTTCGGTGGGATCCGCCGGTTTCCGCCGCGGGTCACACCAAAAACCGAAAACCAAACCCCAAAAACCGCCCCGCGCGCTATCGTTTCCTCGCGGCAATCCGCGGCGCCACGATCAACCCCACCACCGTCAGCACGAACACCCCCACCCCCACCCGCCACGACCAGGGCGCGTAGCGCACGCGCACTTCCGTCGTCCCGGGCGGCACGGCGTAGCCGAGAAACGCGCCGTTCACGCGGATCATCGGGGCGGACTCGCCGTTGCGCGTGACCTGCCAGCCGGGCCACCAGGGGATCGAGCTCACGATGAGCGTCCAGCGTGGTGCGTTCACGCGCATCGTGTAATCGGCCGTGGAGAAACGCGTGAGCGCGAGGGTGGCGTTCGGGGACCCGGGCGGGCGAGGGACGAAAAAGTCGGTGCGGATGGCGTCGTCCTCGACTTTCAGCTCGTCGACGAGCGCGGTCACGGCGTAATCGGTGTGCTTCGTCAGCTTCTCGATGAACTCCGCGTCGCGGAACTCCGGCACCACGTTCTGCGCCACGTAAAAGCGCGGCAGCACGTCGTGGTTCTGATAGATGCGGCCATCGCGGCCGTCGTAAACGAGGCGATAGCGATCGCGGTCGCTCGGCTCGTACTGCGGCGGCGTGATGACGTACTTCACGCCGAGGTAATCGAGCAGCCGCGTGTCGAGATTCGTCCACTTCGCGAAGTAGTCGGACGTGTCGTAGCCCGTCGCTACCCGCAGCACGCCGAGGTAACGGCCGTTGGCCATCGGATCGTGCGCGCGGACGTCTTCGAGGCCGTAGATCGCCGAGACGTTCGGGAAGAAGATCGGACCGGTGCCGACGATGCGGAACGGCGCCCGCTCCTGTGCCTTCAGCTCGAGCAGCTTCGCGATCAGCGGCGTCTTCGGATACATCATCCGCTCTGGCAGCACCGGGTTCCACGAGCGCCCCACGGCCCACAACTCCGCGATCACGGCCACGAGCACGAACAGCACGGCGAAATCGCGGGAGCGGCCGCGCAGCAGCGGCGCGAGTGCGGCCAGCGCCAGCACGACGATCGTCGGCAGCAGCGCCGCGACCGTCCCCTGCATCCAGGCCACCTTCTCGTAATCGACGTAGAAGAACATCCACGCTACCGAGATCGCGGCGCCGAGGATGCCGAGCAGGTAGGCGCGCGTATGGCCGCGCTGCAGCAGGTCGATGAGCGCCGCGGCCATCACCGCCACCATCAGCGCGAACAGCCCGCGCATGCGCATGTTCGCGGCGAGCCGGAAGAAGAAATGGAACACGTCGCTGATGACCGGCCAGACCATGATGATGCCGACCGAAATCAGCGTGATGAGCACGAACAGGGTCTCGCGCGAGCGCCAGCGCCGTGTGGCGACGATGTGCGCCACGAGCGCGAAGAAGCCGGCGATGCCGAGGTAGCCGGCGAAGCCGCTGATGGCCTCGGCGTGCGACGGTCCCCACGCCTGCTCGAACGGCACTTCCCCGAAAAAGTGCGGCTGCACCGTGGCGATGAACGACGGCCAGTCGGAGAACGGCGTCATGATCCCGGGCGGGTTCGCCTTCAGCTCGTGGTAGCGCTTCGACTTCGTCACCGACTCGGCGAAGGGGATGAGAAACGGCGCCGCCAGCAGCGCCGCCACCGTCATGGCCCCGCCGAGCACCAGGACGTAGCGCAGCCCGTCGCGCCACGCCGGAAACGGCCGCTCCACGAACAGCAGCCAGAGCAGGAACATCATCGCCAGGAAGAAGGTGTGCGAGACCGTCTCCGGATGCCCCCCGAACAGCATCGCCGCCCACAACGCCGCCGCGCCGGCGAACCGCGCGTACGTGACCCTCTCCGCCAGCAGATCCATGAGCCAGAGGACCCCGGGGATGAACGCCGCCACGGTCGCCAGCGGAAAGTGCAGCCAGACGACCAGGAATGTGCAGAATCCGTAACACATCCCGCCGATGACGCTGGCGATCTCCGAGTACCGCCTCCGGCAGAAGAGAAACGTAAGCGTCATGCCGATCAACAGCTTCCACGCGGCCTCGGCCGTCATGGCGTGCCCTAGATCGAGGGGGAGTGCGAGGATACGTAACGGCGACAAAGCGGAGCTCTGACCCGCTGCCAGGAGCGGATATCCTGCACCAGAAGCGGCGTTCCAGAGCGGCGCGGAGCCCGAAGACCAGCTCTCCCGAACCTGATGCGCCCACGGCACGAGCTGCAGCGCCAGGTCATTGAGCTGCGAGTTCTGCGTTTCCGGCGCATGCCGCGCCAGGTACGCCCAGGGCGGCAGCGTCTGCACGAAATCGACCGGCAGATTGACCGCGTCCGTGACCATCGGCCGGAAGAGAAACAGCAGCACGAGCAGATAGAAAAAAGACGCAACCCGGCGCCGCAACTCCACGCCCCCGCGCCGCAGCAACCAGACGGCCGCTGCATAGACGAGCCCGACGTAGATCCAGGTGGGGTTCAACACAGGGGGCGCATGATACCCGGCAGCGTGGCGCAGCCGAACTGGCATCGCGGCCGAAAAGCAACGATACTTTCAACAGGATGAAAAGCCGCGTCGTCACCTCTTCGCCCGATGTCATGGGCGGGACCCCCGTCTTTGCCGGGACACGTGTACCAGTAGAGACCCTGCTCGATTACCTCGAGGGCGGCGATTCGATCGACGAGTTCCTTGAAGGCTTCCCCTCGGTCACGCGCGAGCAGGTGATCGCCTTTCTGGAGGAGACGAAAGCGCGCGTGCTCGCTGAAGTCGGATGAGAATTCTGCTCGACGAGTGCGTCGACTGGCGGCTGCTCCGTGATCTAGCTGGCCATGAAGTGAGAACCGTTCGGCAGATGGGGTGGCTCTCATCGATGGATGGGGACCTGCTGCGCTCGGCCGAAGCCGAATTCGAAGCGCTGATCACGACCGACAAGAATCTGTCGTTTCAACAGAACGTCCTGAGCTTTGGTCTCGCCGTCGTCGTGCTGCAAGGCCGGACGTCGCGTCTCCAGCACCTTCGCGAGCTGGTTCCGCGGCTTCTCCAGGAACTGCCGAACGTACAAGCCGGAATGCTTCATACCGTCTCCTGGCGCGCCCTGAGTTGAGCGGCGACGGCGACAGCCGTTAGAAAGCCGATCAACACGCCGACCCGGAAGCTCCAGGGCGCGTAATCCACCACCACCTCCCGGCTCCCGGCCGGCACGTCGAAGCCCACGAACGCGCCGTCCACTTTCACCACGTCAAAGCCCTTCGCGCGCCAGCCGGGGTAGAAGGGGATGCTGCTGACGATACGCGCCGGTTTCGAGGCGTCGATGCGGAGGCGGTAGCGGGTGCCGCGCTTGGCGATGATGCGCACGTTCGCGTCATCGGAGAAGAACCGCGGTTTGGCGGTGGCGTTTTCGTAGATGCGGCCGTCGGGGCCGTCGTAGAGGAGGCGGTGTTTCGGCAGGTCGCGGGCCGGTTCGGTGAGGATCCAGCGGACGTTGAGGCGGTCGAGCGCGGGCGAATCGGGCTCATTCCACTTGGCGAAGTACTCCTTCGTTTCGTACGACGAATGGGCGCGCAGCCAGGCGATGGCGGCGGCGCTGGCCATCGGGTCGTGCTGGCGGAGGTCGTCGACGCCGAAGAGGACGTGCGCGTTCGGGAACAGCACCGGCCCGAGGCCGACGACGCGATACGGGCCGGGAGCCTCGTCCACGAGCTTCTGCAGCGCGCCCGTCATGAGCGTGCCGGGATAAGCCTCGGACGCCGGGACGACGGGGTTCCAGTCGCGCATGGCGAACCAGAGCTCGAAGAGCATGGCCGCGATGAGAAACACCGGGAAGACGGTCTGCTTCTGATGTGGGACAGACACTCTTGTCTGTCCGCCGATCAAAGCCACGAGCAGCACGACGCCGCTCGGCACCAGCACGCGCACATCCATCGGCGGCACCTGCAGCACGACGAACGCCCCGACCGCCGCCGCGAACAGCACACCGACGCCGCTGCCCAAGCGGCTCCGGTAATGCAGCAGGGCGGCGATCTGCATCGCCCCGAAGAAGCAGAACAGCAGCCGCAGGCGCGGGTTCATGATGGCGCCGACGATGCCGGCATACGGCGGCTCTCCCGGCGCCGAGCCGTTGAGAAACGCGAACGTGACGGCCATGGCCACGACGAAGAACAGCTCCACGGAACGCCAGGCCCGGCGGCGGATGACGTCCACGAGCACCCCGGCCCAGGCGGCGATGGCCAGCACGCCGGCGAAGCCGCCGAGCGTCTCCGCCGGCATCCCCAGCCCTCGCCCGAAGTAGCGCGGATGAAGCATCGGCGCGAGCGAGCGGAGATCGGAGTACGGCATGCCGAGGTACGCGTGCCCCTGCAACTCGGCGAAGCGATGCGAGCGTGTGGCGGCTTCGTAGAAAGGGAGCAGCAGCGGCGCCGCGAGCAGCGCCGCGCCGATCATTGCGAGGAGGATCGACGCAACGAACCGCCCGCGCTGAAGATCAGGAACCGTGATGATCAGCCACAGCGCGTACGCGCCCGCGCCGAGTGCGATGAGCGTGAGGCTTTCCGGGTGACCGCCAAAGGCGATCAGCGCGCCGAGGATGGCGCTCAGGGCGATGGCCTTGCGGCGGGAGCCGCCCCCCGCCACCGAATCGACTGCCAGCAGCACCACCGGCAGCCAGCACACCGTGCTGGCAATGGCGAAGTGCAGCCACACGACCACGAACGAGCAGAACCCGAACGCCACCGCGCCGGCCACGCTCGGCAGCTCCCCGTACCCGCGGCGACGGCAGAACAGATACATCCCCGTCAACGCCACGAGCAGCTTCATCGCGGCTTCGGCGGCGATGGACGGCCCGAGGGGCAGCGGCAGCGCGAGCAGCCGGAACGGCGAGAGCGCGGCACTCTGCGCGTTCGCCAACAGCGGATACCCGAGCCCGGCGCGCTCGTTCCAGAGCGGCACGTCCAGCGCGCGCCACGACTCCCGCACCTGATGCGCCCACGGCACCGTCTGCATCGGCAGATCGTGGATCTCGAAGTTCGAAACCCCGAACTTATCCAGCGCCCCATACGCCGACCAGGGCGGCAGCAGCCGGATCACGTCCACCGGATAGTTGACGACGTTCGCCACCAGCGGACGCCAGAGGAACGCCAGCACCAGCAGGTAGAAGAGGGCGGCGATGCGCCAGGGAACGAGAGGACGTTGTTCGTTGTCCGTTGTCCGTTGTCCGTGCTCCGCTGCACGATGGTCACGGCGGAGCGCAGCGCGGACAACGGAAAACGAACAACGGGCAACGACGATCCCGTACACCACGAGCACCAGCAGCCACGCGAGGTTCATAGGGCGTCGTAGAGTTTGCGGGCCTGGTCGTAGGCGGCGACGTCGCCGTCGATGATGGCGCGGACGAGCTTGGCCAGTTCTTCCGCGTGCCGCGCGAGTTGCTCGCGGTTCGCGGCGACGATCGGGGCCCAGACGCTGCCGTCGCTGCCGGCCAGGCGGAGGAACGTGCGCAGGCCGCTGCCGGCGAACCGGAGCTGGTCCTCGTCGAGGTAAGCGGCGAGGGCGGTGGAGAGGATCTGCGGCAGATGGCTCGTCAGGGCGACGCCGGCGTCGTGCTCGCGCGCGTCGACGCGGTCGCGGATCGCGCCGCACGCGTCGATCATCGAGTCGACGAGCGGGTCGTCGGCGTCGACGAACCAGCGGTGGTTCTCGAACAGATCTGCGCGCGCCGCCGCGAGGCCGCGCTCCTGCGAGCCGGCCATCGGGTGACCGGCGATGAAGCGTGTGGTGGCGGCGTCGCGCAGCGGGGCCATGACGCTGCACACGGAGGTCACGGTGGCGGGGGTGCGCAGGGTGCGCAGGATGCGCACCGCGATATCCACCGGGGTGGCCAGGATGATCAGATCCGGTGGGGGACCGGGGGAGACGATGGGACCAATGGGACCAATAGGACCGATGGGACTAATGCCTTCGGGTGGGCTCCCATTGGTCCCATCTGTCCCATAGGTCCCATCGTCCCTTGTGGACCACCGCTCATCCGCCGCCTCCGCCCCCCGCGCGGCCTCCGGGCTCACCTGCGGGTCCACGAACGCCACCCGCCAGCCGCTTGCGCGGAGGCGGATGCCGATCGAGCCGCCGATCAGGCCGAGGCCGGCGATGAGGACGCGGGGCATGGCATCAGCGCGTCATCAGCACGAGCGTGCGATCCACCACCTGGGACGTCGTCACGTCAAAATACGGACGCTGGATCGTCACGCGGGGGCGGTTCGGGCGTGGGGTGATGTCGGCGGCGCGGTAGCTGCCGACGGCTTTCGTCACGTCCGTATTCAGGCCGAGCTGCTTTGTGATCGGCTCGATGGCCTTCACGTCGCCGGCGAGGTCGCCCGTGCGGTAGTAGGCCGGCGGCTTCGCGGCGCTCAGGTTGTTCGTGGCGTCCGGGGCCACGCCGCTGTACCCATAGGATTTGGCGTAGAACTGCGCCACTTCCTCGACCGAGGCTTCAGTGTCGTAGATGGCGGTCGGAGGCGGCTCCTGGTTCGGGGCCATCGTCTTATGTGCGTTCTTCGTCGCCTCGGTCAACTGGCCGAGGTAGCGCGCGCCGGGGTAGACCACGAAGCTGAAGGCTTCGGGCTCCGCGTACTCCTCTTCCTTGTTGCAGGCAGCCAGCGCGGCGAGCACGAGCAGCGCGGCCAGAATGACTCTCAATTTCGTACGCATGAATGGGTTTCTCTCTATGGGCAGTTCAGTTGGCGGTTGGCAGTTGGCGGTGGCCTTGACGATGGTTGACTCCCGCCAACTGCCAACCGCCAACTGCCAACAGCCTTTGCGGCGCGGATTATACGGAGCGGGGGCCATTCCCGTTGATGTAGTCGACGACGCTGCTGCCCGTGACCTCGGAAAAACGCTCCGTATACGACCGGATAGCCCCGGCCGCCTCGTCGAGGAAAATCCGCTCGACCCTGAACAGCGGCACGAACATCGTCACGAGATCGATGCTCGGCTCGTCTCCCCGCGCAATCTGCCGCAGCCAGTCATCGAACGAATCGAGATTGATGGCCCGCATCGTCACCCCCGCCGGCGAAAGTGAGCTCAGCAACCCGAAGAACTTCTCCTTCGGATTGACGAGGTTGACGATGACGGGAGCGTTTTTCTCGAAGCCTTCGATCATTTGCGTGGGTGCAGTTAACCCTGAGCGAAGCGAAGGGTCAATGGAGCCTCAGCGACGGCGCAGACCATCGACGCATTGCGTGGCAGAGGCCGTCGCTGAGGCTCCATTGATCCTTCGCTTCGCTCAGGATTAAACCTTTTCGCTCAATTCAATCAGCACGCCGTTCCCCGCCGCGGGGTGCAGGAACGCGACGCGGCAGCCGTGGGCCCCGGGGACGGGGGTCTCGTTGATGAGGCGGTAGCCCTCGGCTTTCAGGCGCGCGAGATGGGCTTCGATGTCATCGACGCGGAAGCAGAGGTGGTGGATGCCTTCGCCCCGCTTCTCGATGTACTTCGCGATCGGGGAATCGGGGCTGGTGGGCTCGAGGAGCTCGAGGTTGGAGTCGCCGACGGAGAGAAAGGCCGTCTTCACGCCCTGCGTCTCCACGGTCTCGACGTGCTCGATCTCCAGGCCGAGGGACTGGTAGATCTTCGCCACGTCGAGGGAGCGGACGGCGATGCCGATGTGGTCGAGGGTGGGTTTCTGCATGATTTTCAACCCTGAGCGAAGCGAAGGGTCAATGGAGCCTCAGCGAGGTGGTCAACCACCGGCGCATTGCATGGCGAGGGTCGTAGCTGAGGCTCCATTGATCCTTCGTCGCTTCGCTCCTCAGGATTAACTCAAATGCTCATGAATCAGCGGCTTCGCCGGCGGCTGGTCGTCGCCGATCTCCACGAATTCGAGGTAGCGGGCGCGGAGCTCGGCGGCGTCGCGGCCGGCGCGGCCTAACTGGATGCGGGCGATGGTCTCGCCGGCTTTGACTTCGTCGCCGGTGCGGCGGTCGAACATGACGCCGGCGGCGTAGTCGATCTCGTCGTCCGCTTTCTTGCGGCCGGCGCCGAGGTCCACCGTGAACATGCCAGCTTTGTAGGTATCCATCTTCGTGATGAAGCCGCTGCGGGGAGCTTTGACTTCGATCGTTTCGGTTGGCTGCGCGAGGAGGGAGTAATCGTCGATGACGTTCGCGTCGCCGCCCTGCGCGGTGATCCACTTGCGGGTCTGCTCGAGGGCGCGGCCGGAGGTGAGGGCGTCGTCCAGCTCCTTGCGGGCGCTGGCCGTGTCGAAGCGGCCCGACATCACCAGGATGCGCTCGGCCTGGGCTCGCGTGACCTCGAGGACGTCCTCCGGGCCTTTGCCTTTCAGCACTTCGATCGTCTCGACGATCTCGTTGGCGTTGCCGGCGGCAATACCGAGAGGCCGGTCCATGTCCGTGATGATCGCCTCGACCTTCGTCCCCGAGCCGGCGGCCGCGGCGATGAGGCTCTGCGCGAGGGCTTTCGAATCCTGGTAGAGGCGCATGAAAGCGCCGCTGCCCGTCTTCACGTCGAGGATCAGGGCGGAGGCTCCCATGGCCAGCTTCTTCGACATGATCGAGGCGGTGATCAGCGGGAGCGATTCGACCGTGCCGGTGACGTCGCGCAGCGCGTAGATCTTCCGGTCGGCGGGGGCGATGCCTTCGGTCGACGTGGAGATCACGCAACCGGCGTCGGCGACGCTTTTCTCGAACTCGGCGCGTGAGAGGCGGGCGTTGAAGCGTGGGATGGCTTCGAGCTTGTCGAGCGTCCCGCCTGTGTGGCCAAGGCCGCGGCCCGAGAGCATGCCGATGCGGATGCCGCAGGCGGCCACCCAGGGGGAGAGGATCAGCGAAACCTTGTCGCCGACGCCGCCGGTGGAGTGCTTGTCGGCGATGAACTCGTACGTGTTGCGCAGGTGCCACTGCTCGCCGGAGCGGAGCATGGCCTGCGTCAGGGTGGCCATCTCCTCCGAGGTCATGCCGTTGATGGCGATGGCCATCAGGAGGGCGCTCATCTGGTAGTCGGGGATGTCGCCGCGGGTGTAGCCCTCGACGAAGAACTCCAGCTCGCGGCTCTCGAGCGGCGCGCCGCGACGCTTGCGGTTGAGAAGCTCATAAACGCTGTACGCAGCCATAGGCGCGTGATTCTACGGTGGATGGGGCCGGAATGGTGGCTGGTGGTCAGTGGCGGTGCCTGACGTCCGGCCATCGATCGGCCGAAATCGCTCGACGAGCACCCGCGATCGGTGGCCCGTCACCAGGAATCAGTCATCGATCACCGGGAATCGGTGGCCGATCGCCGAAAATCGGGCATCGATGACTGATTTCCCACGGATCGTGACCGGAATTCAGTCGCGCGTCACCGAAATTCAGTCACGCGTGACCGAAATTCGGTGGCCGGCGTCGGGAAATCGGTCGCTGGCCCCCGAAAATCACTCGTCGATCACGGAAAATCAGTCATCGATCACGGAAAATCAGTGATCGATCACCGAAAATCACTCACCACCGGCCACGACCTACCCCAGCTAAACTCCCGCCGCCATGAAAGCCGTCATCCTCCTGTCGGGCGGACTCGACTCCGCGACCGTGCTCGCCATCGCCAGAAATCAGGAGCGTGAGTGCCACGCCATGTCCATCGTCTACGGACAGCGTCACGACGTCGAACTGCACGCCGCGCGTCGCGTTGCCGAGGCCATCGGCGTCTCCTCGCACGTCGTCTTCCCCCTCGACCTGCGCGTCTTCGGCGCCAGCGCTCTCACGAGTGACCTGGAGGTGCCGAAAGATGCCGTCGGTGCCCCCGGCATCCCCATCACCTACGTCCCGGCTCGCAACACGATCTTTCTCTCGCTGGCGCTGGGGTTCGCCGAAGCGCTCGAAGCGCAGGAGATCTGGCTCGGCGTCAACGCCGTCGACTTCAGCGGCTACCCCGACTGCCGCCCCGACTTCATCGACGCCTTCCAGCAGGTGATCTTCGAAGGCACCCGCAGCGGCGTCGAGAAGCAGGAGCCCCGCATCGTCGCCCCGCTGCTGTCGATGACGAAGGCGGACATCATCCGCCGCGGCGTCGAGCTGGGCGTCGATTACGGCCTCACGCACTCCTGCTACGACCCCGGCCCGCACGGCCACGCCTGCGGCCACTGCGACTCCTGCCTCCTGCGCCGGAAGGGTTTCGAGGAGGCAGGCGTTCCTGACCCGACGGTCTACGGACTGAACAGCCATGCGAATCACTGAGATCTTCCACTCGATTCAGGGGGAGTCGTCCCACGCCGGCCGCCCCTGCACCTTCGTCCGTCTGACGGGCTGCAATCTCCGCTGCCGCTGGTGCGACTCGGAATACACGTTCACCGGCGGCGAACGGCTGACGCTCGACGAGGTGATCGCGAAGGTGGACGCCTACGGCTGCAACCTGGTCGAGATCACGGGCGGCGAGCCGCTGGCCCAGGCCGAAGCCTTCCCGCTGATCGCCCGGCTCTGCGACGCCGGCTACGAGGTGCTGATCGAAACCTCCGGCTCGATCGACATCACCCCCGTCGACCCGCGCGCGAAGCTGATCCTGGACCTCAAATGCCCCGGCTCGGGTGAGGTGTCGAAGAACCGCTGGTCGAACCTCGACCACCTCCGCCCCCACGACGAACTGAAGTTCGTGATCGCCGACCGCACGGATTACGAATGGGCCCGCACCCTGATCGCCGACCGCCATCTCTCCCGCTGGACGCTGCTCATCTCCCCGGTCTGGGGCGAGATGGAGATGAAGCCGCTGGTGGAGTGGATGCTCCAGGACCGCCTACCCGCAAGATTCCAGACCCAGCTCCACAAACACATCTGGGGCGCCGACGTCCACGGTGTGTGACTCGGTGCACCGGGAGGAGACGACCGGGGCGCCTCCGGCGGGCGGGCACGGCCCGCGGCGTTTGTTGCCTCAGGCTCGGCGTACCGCGTCGCGATCAACACGTTCGTAAGTAGGGTCGACTGCGGCTTGGCCAACCAGCGCCGCGGGCCGTGCCCGCCCGCCGGAGGCGCTCTCGTCGGCTCCCCGTTGAACCCGTTACACTTCCTGCATGAAGAATCGTGCGATTGTCATCGTCTGTGACTCCCTCGGAGTCGGGGAGTTGCCGGACGCGAAAGACTTTGGGGATGAGGGGGCGAATACCCTTGGGCATGTGCTCGACTCGCAGCGGCCGTCCTTGCCGACCTTGAGCAAACTCGGGCTCCTGCACACCTTGCCGACGCCCGCTACCGACGTCACCCCCATGGCGGCATTCGGGCGGATGAATGAAATCAGCGCCGGGAAAGACACCACCACCGGGCACTGGGAAATGATGGGGCTCATCGTCCAGGACCCGTTCCGCACCTACCCCGATGGCTTCCCGCCGGAAATCATCGACGAATACGAGAAGCGCATCGGGCGGAAGACGTTGGGCAACAAGCCGGCGTCCGGGACCGTGATCCTCGACGAGCTGGGCGAAGAGCACATGCGCGGCGGGGCGCCCATCGTCTACACCTCGGGCGACTCCGTGTTCCAGGTCGCCGCGCATGAAGACGTCATCCCGCCGGACGAGCTGTGGCGCATCTGCGCCGTCGCGCGGGAGCTCATGCGCGGCGAGCACAACATCGGGCGCATCATCGCGCGCCCATTCGTCGGATCGGGCAAGGGGCACTTCAAGCGCACGGCGAACCGGAAGGACTTTTCCGTCCGGCCGACCGGCGAGACCGTCGTCGAGCGGGCCCACAAAGCCGGCCGCGAAGTCCTCGGGCTCGGCAAGATCGCGGACATCTTCGACCGTGTCGGCATCGGTACCGAGATCCGCACCGAGTCCAACTCCGACGGCATGCGCAAGACGCTCGACCTCGTCCGCGAATCGAATGCGGACCTGATCTACACGAACCTCGTCGACTTCGACTCCAAGTACGGCCACCGCAACGATCCGGTCGGTTATGCGAAGGCGCTGGAGACGTTCGACAGCGAACTGGCCGGGCTGCTCGAAGCGCTGCGGCCGAACGATCTCGTCTTCATCACCGCCGATCACGGCTGCGATCCCTGCGACGTCTCCACCGATCACACGCGGGAGTACGTCCCGCTCGTCATCGCCGGCCCGTCGATCAGCGGCGGCCGTCCCCTCGGTACCCGGGACACGTTCGCCGACCTCGGCGCCACGGTCTCTGAATTCCTCGAGCTTTCCCGCGAAGGTCTGCCGGGCACGAGTGCCCTGCCGGAGTTACGTTGATGCTTTTGAAGGTGTTGTCGGTTGTCCGTTTTCCGTCGTTCGTGGTGTGTGCGGTGCTGATCGCCGGGAGTGCGTTGGCGCAGGTGGATGCGACGCGCGTGGCGAATGACGCCATGGTCGTCGACCGGGTGGCCGAGGCGAGTAAGCGCGATCTGCCGGTGGACTTGTTGAAGCGCATCGTCAATGAGGACATCGAGCTGCTGCGCGGGCGGAGCGCGAACGGGCTGTATCAGTATGCCCGGTACGAGCGCATCGAGGGCGGACGCGTGTCGCGCGCAAGCTCGGTGCAGCCGCCGGACAAGAAGAGCGAGACGCGCGTGCTCGAAGTGTCGGCGCCGCTCGCTTACCGGCTCATCCTCGACTCGCCGTCGCGGCGGATGCTCGTCACGCGAAACCGTCCGGTGTTCATCGAGCGGGTCGAAGTGGAGTACGTCCCGCAGGGCGCGTCGGCGACGAAGCGGGAGACGATCAGCATCGAGGCGAACCTGAATCCCGGCGAGGTGCGGGCGGTCGATCTGCCGGACATCGCACGGCAGGCGACGGTACGGATCTTCGCCCGCGCGGACGAGGAGCAGGGTTACGCGAACCTGACGGCGACGCTGATCCAGGCGCGCGTGGTCGACAATCCGGAGAGCCCGTACGCGGATGCGGTGGCGAGTGCGAAGTCGCTGGTGAAGTCGCTCGACAATAACGATGTCGGCTCGGTGCGATCGCTGGCGTCGCGCATCCGGCAGCAACTCCGTGCGCCGGGGGCGCAGGATGGTGCACCGTCCACGCAGGCCGCCTCGCAGCTCCAGGCGCAGCCCGCTACGCGCACGATCGAAGTGACGGCGTCGCGTGATGACGCGCAGCCGCCGATCGAAACTTATACGGAGTTGCAGCTCATCGAGGATCTGCTGACGGGAAATGCTGACGAAAAAAGGGAAGGGCTCGACAGGCTGCACCAACTGCTACGGAAACTGCGCCCTCGCTGAACGGTGCGCGCCCGAAACTTGCAGTGCCTCGGCGCGCGCGATTTTGCCCATTTGTTGCGTCCGTCGCGCGCAGGTTTCGTCTTTTGATGGTTTGACCGGACCGGGTGTGTGACGTAGAATGCCGGTCCCTTCGCGTAGTTCTTCAAGCGCTTTCCGAAAGGAGCCTCACTTGTCGTCAGTCAAACTTAGTTTCAAGGTCGGGGATAAGCTCGTTTACCCGAACCACGGAGTAACCGTGGTTGAGCACATCGGCGAGTCGCCGATCATGCCGACCGGAGACAGCTATTACCACCTCAGGCTGCTCGCGACCAATTCGCGCCTGATGGTGCCGATCACAAATACGGACCGCGTCGGTCTGCGCCGTCTTTACCAGCAGAAAGAGATCAAAGGCCTCATGGGCCTGCTCGAAGAAAAGCCGGTGAAGACGCACTCCGACTGGAAGGGCCGATACCGCGACAACCTCGAGCGGATGAAGACGGGCCGCCTCGAAGACGTCGCCGAAGTCCTCAAGAACCTCCACGAGGTTCAGAAAAAGAAGAGCCTCTCGTTCCGCGAGAAGAAAATGTACGACCGCGCCAAGTACCTGATTGTGTCCGAGGTGGCGATCGTCAAGAACATGCCGGAGCCCGAGGCGGAGAAAGTGATCATCAAGAGCCTGGAAAAGGCTCTCGGCGGACACTAGTTCCCGCGATCAAAATTTGTGGTTTGCATGGAGTGCCGCTCTGAAGGGGGCGGCACTTTTGTTTGTGGCGCGTTGTTCGTTGCCCGTTGCCCGTTGCCCGTGTTTCAGGTTGTTGGTTTTCGGTTGTTGGTTGTTGGTGCTCCGCTCGGTTTTACCAACAACCAACAACCAACAACCAAAAACCGGCCCCAACGGACAACGGACAACGTGCAACGTGCAACGTGCAACGGACAACGCCTTCCCATAAGATTCACCCCATGACTGCCCCCCGCCTCCCCGAGTGGATCCGCGAAAAGAAACTCAATCTCTCGCAGCTTCGGGACATCAAGACGATGTTCCGGGAGCGCGATCTGCACTCGGTGTGTGAGTCGCTGGCCTGCCCGAACCGCTCCGAATGTTTCTCCCGCGGCACCGCGACGTTCATGATCCTCGGCGATGTCTGTACGCGCGCCTGCGGCTTCTGCAACGTGACCACGGGGCTGCCGTACGCGCCGCCGTCGCCGGGCGAGCCGCGCGCGGTCGCGGAGACGGCGCAACGCATGGGGCTGCGGCATGTGGTCGTGACCTCGGTGACGCGCGACGATCTGCCGGACGGCGGCGCGCAGCAGTTCGCCGAAACGATCCGCGAGCTGCGCAAGTTGCTGCCCCACGTCGCCGTCGAGGTGCTGACCCCCGACTTCCGCGGCAATCTCGAAGCGGTCCGCACCGTCGCCGCCGCCCGTCCCGATTACTACAACCACAACGTCGAGACGGTCCCTCGCCTGTATCGTCACGTCCGTCCCGGTTCCCGCTTCGAACGCTCCCTGGAAGTGTTGCGCGAGGCGAAGAAGACCGCCGGCACGGTCACAAAGTCCGGCCTCATGCTCGGCCTCGGCGAAACACGCGAGGAGGTCGTCGAGGTGCTGCACCGGCTCAAGGAGTCGGAGGTGGCGATCGTCACGATCGGCCAGTACCTGCAGCCGAAACGGCACAAGCTCGACGTCGTGGAGTACGTGCATCCGACGGTCTTCGAGGAGTACCGGGAGATCGGTGAGTCGCTCGGTTTCCGGGCGGTGTTCTCCGGGCCGTTCGTCCGCAGCTCGTACATGGCGGACGTGGTTGCCGCGCACTCCAATCCTGAGGAGCGAAGCGATCGAAGGATCAATGGAGCCTCAGCGACGATCTGAGCTTCATAGCTGAGGCTCCATAGACCCTTCGCGGCGCTCAGGGTTCACTGCCACTGCCGAATGAAAAAGCCCAGATCCATCGACCCCGAAAAGAAGGACACCGGCCCGTACTTTGTCACCTACCTGCCGATCTTTCTCGATTACCTCGCCGTGGAAAAAGGGCTGGCCCGCAACTCCCTCAGCGCCTACCAGACCGACCTGCGCCACTTCGGCCACTGGCTGAAGGATCAGGGGCTGGAGCTCGAGCGCGTCGAGCGGATCGATATCGTCAAATACTTTCAGGCGCTCCGCACGGCCGGCATCTCGGCCCGCTCGGTGGCCCGCGCCCTGGCGGCGATCCGCGGCATGTTCCGCTTCCTCGTCATCGAGCGCCACCTGAAGCGCGACCCTACGGAAAACCTGGAGAATCCGAAGCTCTGGACCAACCTTCCGAAGTCGCTCCAGCCACACGAGGTCGAAGCGCTCCTCGGCGCTCCAGACCGCTCCACCCCCGACGGCCTCCGCGACGCGGCGATGCTCGAGCTGCTCTACGCGACGGGTCTGCGGGTGAGCGAACTGATCAAGGTACGCATCGATGAGCTGGTGATGGACGCCGGTTTCCTGCGCACGATCGGCAAGGGCTCGAAGGAGCGCATCGTCCCATTCGGCGATACGGCCCGGGACGTGATGGTGCAGTTCATCGAGACTGGGCGCCGCGAGCTGGACAAGCACGGCGATCCGCACATCTTCCTCTCACGCCTCGGCCGTCCGATGACCCGCCAGTCGTTCTGGATGAAGATCGTCCGCTACGCCCGGGAGGCCGGAATCGCCACGCACATCTCGCCTCACGTGCTCCGTCACTCTTTTGCCACACACCTGCTGGAGAACGGTGCGGACCTCAGATCCGTCCAAATGATGCTTGGCCACTCCGACATCTCCACGACTCAGATTTACACGCACGTCTCGCGGGCACGGCTGCAGAAGATGTATGAGACCTATCACCCTCGGGCATAATCAGGTGCTGCCAGTGGGTTTTAACGTGTCCGTGTCCAAATCGATCGTTCTTCTTGCCGCCGTGCTCATGCTTGCCACGTCTGCCGTGGCGAACGCGAGCATTGCCGTCTTCACGGACGGCCGGAACATGAAGATCACGAGCTATGAGGTCACTGACGACACGGTTCACCTGATCTTCGGCGGCGGCCGTATGACGCTGCCGATCAACCGGATCGAGCGGATCGTGGACGATGAGTACGTCGCCCCCGAGGTCGTGGCCGAGGTGAAGAAGATCGTGGAGGAAGGGGGCGTGTTCCCCGCCCGCTCCTGGCGCTTCACGCAAGAGAGCCAGCCGCTCTTCAAGTCGCAGTTCAACGAGATCATCGTCGCCGCGGCAATGAAGTACGACGTGGACGCCGCCCTGGTGTCAGCGGTGATCAAGGCGGAGTCGGACTACAACCCGCAAACGGTGTCGCATAAAGGCGCCCGCGGCCTGATGCAGCTCATGCCGGCAACGGCGAAGCGCTTCGGTGTGACGAACTCGTTCGACCCGACGGAAAATATCTACGCGGGCACGCGCTATCTCCGCTGGCTCCTGGATAAGTTCGAAGGCAACGCGGACCATGCGGTCGCGGCCTACAACGCGGGCGAAGGCAACGTCTGGAAGTACAAAGGCGTCCCCCCGTTCCGCGAGACCGTCACCTACATCAACCGCATCGCCAAACACATCCGCAAAGCCCTCGAAACCCGCCAGATCGCCTCCGCCGCGCGCTGACTGTCGTCGCGTAGGCGTTTTACGGGGAGAGGACCGACCAGGGGCCTCCGGCGGGCGGCCACGGGCCGCAGCGCTGGTTGGCCGAGCCGCAGTCGACCCTACTTACTAAGGTGTTGACCGCGACAACCACCGCGCAGCCTATGGCAACAAGCGCTGCGGCCCGTGGCCGCCCGCCGGAGGCCCCTCGGTCGTCTTCCCCCGCCAAACCTACGAGACGAGAGCCGGCACGTCGGCGGGGGGGAGCTCGGCGGGTTGCGACGACTTGAGGTTGTCGAAGCGGAGGACCATGACCGTGCGGTCGTCGTCGGCGACGCGGCCGCCCGAGTGGCGGGCGATGGCGCGGAGGATCTCGTCGCGGATGTTCGAGGGGGCTCTGTCCGTCTGTGTGGCCAGCAGGGCTTCGAGCTGTTCGAAGCCGAACGGGTCGCCGGCGACGTCCTGCGCTTCGATGATGCCGTCCGACAGATAGACGATCGCGTCCCCTTCCTGCAGGTCCATCTCCACCGTGTGCGTCACCAGCTCGTGGCGGACGCCGAGGGGGAGGGAGGGGGATTCGATCGAGATCGGGTGTGGGGCGTCCTTGCGTAGGAGGTAGGGGAAGAGATGGCCCGCGTTCGTATGGCGGATCGTGCCGCGCTCCAGGTCGAAGATCGTGAAGGCCAGCGTCATGAAGGCGCGGCGTTCCGTCGAGCGGAACACCAGCTCGTTCAGGCGGCGGAAGAGCGAGGACTCTTCGGCCCCTTCCTCCACGAGCGTCGTGATCGCGGCTTTCACCATCGCCATCACCAGGCCCGTCGAGAGGCCGTGGCCCGAGACGTCGCCGATGGCGACGGCCAGGCGTGTCTTGTCGATGTTGAAGACGTCGTAGTAATCGCCGCCGATCGCGGCGGTCGGCTCGAAATGGGCGGAGAACGAGACTCCGCGGAACTGCGGGCCGTCTTTCGGCAGGAGATTGCGCTGGATCGAGGCGGCGATCTCGATCTCGCTCTGCATGCGCTCCTTTTCCGCGACCGTCGTGAGGAGCGAGGCGATCGATTCCGTCATCCGGTCGAACGACTGCGCCATCTCGCCGAGCTGGTTGTGCGGCTTCATCCGGATGCGGTAGGAGAAGTCCCCCCGCTCGACCGCTTTCGTGCCCTTGGCGATGCGGTTCACCGCGCGGGAGATCGAGAAGATCAGCACCACCGCGAAGGCCGTGGCCACGAAGTAGATCAGCATCAGCAGCGTCGCCAGGCCGGCGATGGCGGTGAAGACCGCGCGCATGATGCTCGAGCTGGTGGCGCCGCCGAAGTAGAACTGCAGCAGGTTCGACGTCGGGTTCGAGATGGCCGTCAGCAGGCGTTTTCCGGGGCGAGGAGCGCCGGAGGTCCAGTCGATCAGGCCTCCTTCTTCCGTGATCTCGAACCAGAGGACGCGTCCCCAGGCGAACGCGCGGGCGCTGAAGTCGTCGCCTCCTTCGCTGCCGGCGGTGAAGCTGTCCCGTTCGCGCGAGGCGATCTGCGGCCAGACCACCATGCCGCTGCGCTCTTCGAGCTCGGCCGCCCACTTTTTATCGATCGGCCGTGCCAGGACCACCGTGCGCGGCTCGCCGTCTTCCGACGGGTACTGCCGGGCCACGACGAAGAGCGGGTCCTGCGCGCCGCGAAGAGCCATGCCGCTGAAGTTCGTGTCGTGCAGCCACTTCGGGATCTGACCGCCGCTCGGCTCTTCGCTGTCGTAGATCTCGACCGAGTCGATGCGCGGCCGGCGGCGCTGCAGCGCGTACTCCGAGTTGAGTGACTCGAGCTGCCCGATCGCGGCCTGGCGCTCCGCGCGGAAGTTGGCCTGCGTGGCCACGCCGGCCACGACGTAAAGGATCGCGGCCAGGAGGACGGCGAAGAGGAAGAAAGGGAAGACCCCGATCATGACGTAGCTCAGGAGGAGCCTTCGTCCGACCGTCCAGAAGAGCGCGCGCAGCAGCCAGCGGATCGCCAGCGCCACGCCGTACAGCGTCAGCCCGATGACGATGAGCCAGAGGAGGAAGGAGAAGAAGTCGAGGAACGGGAGGCTGAGGTCGAAGCGCTGGAAGAGCCGGTCCAGATAGCTGAGGATGATGATGCCGACGATCCCGGCCGCCCAGACGACGGGGGCCGCTGCAATGCGCCGGGGACGCTTCTCCTGCTCCATCGTTCCGCTCATGATGACATAGGCTCGAGGCTTGGGGATCGGGGCTTGGGGCTCAGGGCCCGGATGGGGGCCGGGGCCCGGGTCCCCGGGAACCTGACCGCTGGCCCTGCGCCCCGGGCGCCGATCCCCGGGCCCTCCTGTGAACTACGTCACAGAACGGTCCCGGGTTGCGGGCGGCGTAAGATCGCGTCGATGCTCGAGTACCGTCCGCGTCCGTCGTACGTCCGTCTGGCGCTCGTCAGTTTCTCGCAATTCGTGATCGCCACCTGGCTCGTGGCGCTGGTCATCGGGACGATCGACTCGATCCTGGTGCGCGCGTACGACGGCGGGACAGTGCTGTACGCCGCGCCGTGGGACACGCTGCATCGGGAGGACGCCGGCATCGCCGCCTGGGTGGCGTACGCCTTCTGCGCGTTTGCGCTCGTGCTGCTCTTATTGTGGTCGAGCGGCCGCACGCTCCGCGGACGCCACTTCCATTTCGTGCTGGCACACAGCGTGGCCGTCTTCGGCGCGATCCGCTTCGGCCTCCGCGGCGATCTCGGCGACGACCTCCCGCTCCTCGGCGCGCTCGGCCTGGCGGTAATCGTGGTGATCCTCGCCGAGTCCCGCTCCCTGGCCCTGCTCGGTAACGTCTACGACCTCGGCTTCGGCGGACGCCTGGCCCTCTGGGCCGTGCGGATGCTCCCGGTAGGCGCCCTCTTCGCCTGGTTCCACCCCGTGCTCATGGCCGTGCTCCTGGGTGTCACCCTGCTCATGGACCTCCTCCCGGCGCGCACCCGCTTCGAGCAGGTCACGGAGCCGGAGATGCCGGGGAACACGACGATTTTCGTCGCCGCGGCTCTCATCCTGACGCTTTCAGTGGCGGCATTCGGCTTCATGGAGGCCCAGGCCGTGGTGGTGCAGGACGGTAAGGCATCACGAGTCCCGGTGGATTTTCTGCGGGAGCGGTTCATCCAGGGAGCGGGGCGCCGATAGGACCCATGGGACGAATGGGACCTATGGGACCTATGGGACTACGCGGCGCCGGTGAGTTGGGCGTCAGCGTTTCTTCTTCTTGCGCTGAGGATCGCGGGATGCTTCCGCTGCCCTCTCTTCGAGAGCCTCGGCTTCGGTGAGGCGGCCCGGCGTGTTCCGGATGAGGGTTGCGGTGGTTGACAGTACCCACCCGAGCGTCTCGCACGGCCGTCTGTCGCCACACGCCTTGGCCGCAATCGCGGCTGCCTCGCGGTAGCGTTTTTCAGCTAACGCGTCGCTGCCGACAGCTTGGTCGACGCTGCCGAGATAGAACACTCCGATGGCTGCCTCCTCGGAGAACTCCCCGTAGGATCTTCTGCGAATGGTAAGACCGCGCTCGAACATGGCGCGTCCCTCCGCGCGAGTCTCGCCGTGAGCAGCGTATTCGCTGGCCAGGTGGTCGAGTAATTGGAGAATGGCTGGGCTGTCCAGACCTTCTGAGCGCTCGAGCCTTTCGAGACCTTCCCGGAGGATCGTTGCACGATTCTCCCGACGGTCGTGCGGTTGATCGTTCGCCCAGAGGATATAGCTGCGCGATACCAGCTCTGCCGGAACACCATCGCCGCGGCAGACTTCGAACGCGGAACGGATGTTCTGCTTCAACTCGGGAGCTCTCGTCGAATCATCCTGGACGAGGATGAGCAGCTTCTTCCCTTCATCGATCAGCCGGGAGCACTTCTTTGCGGCCGGCTCCTCAGCATGCAGCGTCATGAGCGGTGCCGCTACGAGAATGACGGCGAGGATGAATGTGGGTCTCATGCGCGTCTCCTAGTATCCATTCAAACCGCAGGCTCGGTTGACTACGTTCGTGATATTGGCGGAGCTGGGTGGGTCTCCCGCCCCCACGGTCGTGTTCGTGTCTTCCTTCTGCCCCGCCACGTGCATGGCTTCATGGATGAGCGTCGCGGTTTGCTGCTCGCTCGTGAGGTTCGTGAACTGTGGACAGATGAAGACATACGGCGAGTGGCTGCAGCACCGCGTCCACGCCGCGACATTACCTGCGCAGGGTATGTTCTGAGCGGCATCGCGCACTCCGTCTCCTGACCGGAACACGATGTAGGACGTGAGCAGTCCGTGGCCTGATTTGCCGAGCTTCGAGCCGTCGAAGAGGTTCGTACACTCATTGTCTGTGTAGCGATGCAGTTCCGTGTCGTACTCGCCGAGCAGCAAGTTCTTGGCCGCGGTGGTCGCGCGACCGACGGCTGCGCCATTCGCCACGTCCAGTGCATTGCCGGGCGCCGGACTCGTGGGTCCCATCTGCGGCGTACCCGTCCCGCCCCACGTCGGCGGCATCGTGCCGGTCGTCGGGGTGCCGGAGGGAGCCTGACCGGTAGGGCAGCGTATTTCCACCGTGGCGCTCGCGCCTGAGATCCAGGTGATGCAGGTGCATTGGTTCGAGTCGCCGCAGAGGGTGATCGATGCGGCGCCTGCCGGGGACGCGATGAGGAGCATGAGGAGGACGAATCGTTTCACCGTTCCCTCCGGATTCTTTACGGATGAAAGACTCTATTGGTGCGATGTGGCTCGCGTCAACGGCGGCCGCCAGAATATTTTCGTAGGGGAATGCCTTTCCGTGACGCCTGCCGTTCTCGTCCACGGCGGGCGTGACAGCGCTGGTCTACGCGTTCATAATGGAGACAGAATTCGTCCTCCCAGGGTCCCGATCATGAAAAGTCGTTTGGTTTTGTCGTCCGCGGTTTCTCTTGCTGTGCTTGCGCTCTCGGCCGTTCCGGCGGACGCGGCGGTTTGTGTGAACAAGTTCCTGCGCCGGGCTGAAGGGACGCGTCAGGTCGTGACGTTGCTCTCCGGGAAGCTGACGTTTCAGGAAGCGACCGCGTTGAGCCAGCAGATCTCGGCCCGTACGGCGCCGCCCATCGAATGGGTGGACGACAAGGGGAAGACCATCGCCCGTCAGTTCGGCGAGCTGAAGGTCGTGCGGCCGATGCCGGTCGGATGCGACGGGAAGACGTCGGGCGTGGTGGCCACGGTGGTGTTTGCCACCGGTGCGACGCCGTCGAAGAAGATGCACATCAAGCTCGACGCGAACACGACCGTCGTCTTCGACGAGCAGACCGACTAGCTGTCGTCTTCACCGCCCCTGCCACTCGGGCTTCCGTTTCTCGATGAACGCGTTCAATCCCTCGGACGCGTCGCTGGTCTGCATCAACTCCTCGAGGTAGAGCCGCTCGACGTCGGCGAGCCGTTGCTCGAAGTCCGCGCTCTGCGCGATGCGGAACGCCTTCTTCGCGAAGCGGATCGTGGAGGCGCTCTGCTTCGTGATGCGCTGGAGCCATTCGGCGGCTCGTGCGTCGAACTCGGCCGCGGGGAAGACGGCGTTGACGAGGCCGAGACGCTCGGCGGTGGCGGCGTCGATGGGCTCGCCGGTGAGCAGGAGCTCGAGACCGCGTCGCGGCGCGAGCTGCCGTGAGAGCTGGTAGGCGGCGACGGGCGGGAAGACGCCGAGGTTGATCTCCGGCTGGCCGAAGCGGGCGCGGTCGGAGGCGAGGATGAAATCGCAGGCGAGCGCCAGCTCGCAGCCGCCGCCGAGGGCTGCGCCGCGCACGAGAGCGACGGTCACGAGATCGAGCTTCGCGAGCGCGCGGAAGCAGTCGTGGAAGACGGAGAGCATCGTCACGACGCGGTCCCCGAGGTGATCCTGCACGCTCGCGCCGGCGGAGAAGGCCTTTTCGCCGGAGGCGTCGATGATCAGGAGGTGACGGTCGTTCTCGATCGTGGCGATGGCGTCGCGCAGCTCGGTGAGCATCTGGAGATCCAGGATGTGCAGCGGCGGATCGCTGAGGGTGAGGCGGTACGCGTGCGGCTCGGTCCTGAGGTCGATCTTGGGCATGACGGCGGATTGTATGGCGTTCGGGGCTCGGGGCCCTGAGCCCGGAGCCCGGAGGGGGTCAGGTGCTGGGTCCGATGGGCTTCGTTCCCTGTGCCTACCGTGTCGTGCGCCTCCGCGCGGGCGGCTGTGCCGCGGTGCTGGCCCAGATCTCCAGCGAGTGGTCCGTCAGCACGAGCACCCGGCCCGGTTGCACCACCATCGCGCGCACGGCGGCCGGCACTTCGAGCTCGGAGCGGTTGCTCCATTCGGGGAGTGACGGCGTGTAGGTGGCGGGGTTGAAGCCGCGGCCGGTGATGATGGCGCAGTCACCGTCGAGACGGACCCGCTGGGTGGGGTCGGGGGTCGGGATCGCGGTGAACATCGAGCCGACGGGTTGGAGCTGTTCGTTGAAGACGGCGAGCTCCTGCCCGAGGATGTAGACGGTGCCGTTGCGGAAGGCGATGGAGTTGGCCGTCGTCGGGCGCGTGGCGGTCGCGGCTGGATGCAGCGGGTCGGCGATGTTGAGCACGCGTGCTTCGGCCGGCTGGTCGAAGAGGGCGTAGGCGCGGCTACCGCTGGTCACGACGTCGATCACGCCGCCGGTGAGCGTAGCGGTCGTGGCGAGGGTGCGGGGATCGAGGACCAACGTCTTCTTCTCGCAGCCGGCGGAGAGGCAACCGCGGGAGATCGAGACCCAGACGGCGTTGCCGGCGGTGTGGATGGCGAGGGGCTGGGTGTCGGGGCCATCGTTGATCGTCGTCTCGCCCAGGGCGTAGCCGTCGCGGGAGTAGGCCACGACGCGGCCGTTGCCCGAGAGGGTGAAGAGCCGGTCGCTGCCGGCGGCCAGATCGACGAACCCGGTGGCGCTGCGAATGGAGTTGATGAGCTGCGGCGTGTCCAGCGTCAGGTCGAAGACGTCGATGCCGCGATTGTCGAAGAGATAGGCGCGATTCCCGTTCGCCGCGAGCTTCCGATAGTACGCGTTGCCGTTGATCGAGGCGGTGACGGTCGGCGGCTGCGTCGCCGAATCGAGCAGCGCGGAGGTCACGCCTTCGGTCGTCCCGATTACCGCGAGCTTGTTGTCAGGTGTCGCGGCGACGAAGCTCCCCTCGGCCACCGGCAGCTCGCGGACGACGCGCTGCGTGGCCACGTCCCAGATCAGCAGCGAGCGGTCCGTGACTTCGAGCACGCGCCGCCCGGCGATAGCCAGCTTGCGTGCGAGGACGGCATTCGACTGCGGAAAGACCGTCACGGTGTTGGCCGCGAAATCGACGAAGTTGATGCCGCGGAAGGTGAAGACGGCGGCGGTGCCATCGCCCGCGGCGATGCCGTTCGTCGGCACGCCGTCGATGGTCAGCTCGCCGGTCGGTCTCGTGAACTCCGCCACACCACCGAACTCGCGCAGGATCGTTTTTCCGTCCGGCGTCTCTTCGGCGAGCGTGATGAGCGTGCCGAAGCGCGCCATCTCGTCCGCCGGCGGCACGTTGATCTTCACGGGGGCCGGGGCTTGCGCGGAAAGGCTCGCGGACCAGAGCGTGCGGTCGGCGAGGAGCGCGTACGCGGTCGTCCCGACGATCGCCGCTGCCTGGATGGCATCGGGGAAGGTGGCGCTCCAGATGGCCGTGGGGGTCGTGGAGACGAGTGTCCAGTGGGTGAGCGTGTTGCCGGACGACGTGAGCAGGAAGCCGGTGATGGTGTCGCGGACGGTGTGCGTGCCGTTCGGCGTCCAGTCGCGGGTGAAGCCGAGCGCGCCGCTGGAGTTGATCGAGAGCTCGGTGATGGTGCCGGAGGAGCTCGTGACGTAGGTGTGCGTCTGCAGCGTGACGACGCTGCCTGCGCTGCCGATTGCGTAACCGTGCAGCGGGTAAGGCTGCGTGAAGCGGCTGACGTCGTAGGTGAGCAGGCCCGCATCGCCGGCGGCGACGTAGAGGCGGCCGGCGGCGAGCTGCATCGCCAGGACGCGGTTCAGCGTGCCGCCGCTCGGAATCAGCTCCGCTTCGAACAGCTCCACCGGGTTGCCGGGGAGCGTGAGGTCGACGGCCTGAAAGCGGCGGTCGGTGCCGGCGACGAAGTGCACGTCCCCGCCGAGGGAGGCGAAGGCGGTGGAGCCGAGAGGGACGGTGCCGGCTTTGGTGGAGGCGTTGAAGAAGATGTCGGTGGACTGGCCGTCGGAGACGTAGAGGCGGCCGTTGGCGGCGGCGACGGCGCTCGGGCGCGCCAGCGAGGCGATGGTGCCGGTCTTCTGCGGGAGCGCGGGGCTGCTGACGTTGAAGACCTCGACCGAGGCGTCGCCGTCAGCGGTGTAGAGGGTGATGCCGTCGAGGGCGAAGGCGGTGACGTCGGCGCGGCTGGTGGCGAGCGTGACGTTCGTTCGCGTGGCGCTCACCGGCGAGAAGATGGCGAAGTGGGCGATGCCGTTCGACGTGGCGGCGAAGAGGTAGTTGTCGAGGATGAGCAGGTCGTTGACGGTGCCGCCGGCGTCGAAGCCGCCGAGCCGCTCCAGGGCCCGGCCGTTGTAGCGGACGATGCTGATCGTCGAGCCGCTCCCGATGTAGGCGATGCCCCCGCGGACGCGGATCACGCGGGTGGAGCCGGGGATGGCGATGCTGTCGATGAGGGCCGGCGGGTCGACGGTGCGGTCGTAGAGATTGACGCCGTAGTTGGTCGCCGTCCAGAGGTCTGCCTCGACCAGAAGGTCGTAGACGGTGGAGCGGAACTGGACAGACGCCTTCGGGGACCAGGTGCAGGCCGCCTTGGCCGTCGAGACGAGAGAGAGGAGAAGGAGAAGGGAGACCGCTGTCACACGCCCGCGCATGGGGAGCATTTTAGATGATGAGGGAAGGGGCGGTGGCGTAGGGGTGATCAGACCCGAATGCAGAACGCAGAACGCAGAACGACGAATGAATGACCGGTCTCCTTTCTCCATTTTGCGTTCTGCGTTGTGCATTCGGGTACGAGGTGCCGGGTAGATCGTTCACTCTCTAACGACACTCATTAACACTGCCAGCGCCTTCCTCACGTAACTCGGATGCGGCACATCTCCGAGCCGCGCCACATCCACCCACGCGTACTCGCCATCTCCATCGCGAATGACTTTAGCAATGGTGGCCGCGTAGACCTCGAACTCGATCTTCCGCGTGGTCACGGCGTGCTTGAACGTGCCGAGGAGCTCCTTCGAGAGCACGCGCAACGGGCGGCCGGAGAGCAGGGACGTATCGCCGTGGGGCAGGTGGAACATCGACGTCATCAGCGGGCCGGATTCGCGGCGGAGCAGCACGCGGCCGGTGGCGTCGCGGATGACGTAGAGGGGGATGCGCAGGCTGCGCGTCTCCTGCTTTTCTTTTTTCACGGGGAGCTCGTCGATGCGGCGGGTGGCGCGGGCGACGCAGACGTCGTTCACGGGGCACATGGGGCAGAGGGGATTGCGCGGCTTGCAGATCAGCGCGCCGGTTTCCATCAGCCCCTGGTTGAAGTTGCGCGGTTCGTTGGAGGCCTGCACGAGGGCGTCGGCGTGCGTCCAGAACCGCGGCGAGCCGACGGGGGCGTCGACGCCGAAGAGGCGGGCCACGATGCGCGTGACGTTGCCGTCGACGATCGGCGCTTTGGTCCCATAGGCGATGGAGGCGACGGCGCCGGCGGTGTAGCGGCCGATGCCGGGTATGGTCAGCAGCTCCTCGACGGTCGAGGGAACGCGTCCGCCGAAGCGTTGCTGGACGTCGATCGCTCCCTCGCGGAGCATGCGTGCGCGGCGGTAGTAGCCGAGGCCGGACCAGGCGGAGGTGACGTCGTCTTCGGAAGCGGCGGCGAGGGCGGTGAGAGTGGGGAAGCGCTCGATGAAGCGCCCGAAGTAGCCGAGCACGACCTCGAGCCTGGTCTGCTGGGCCATGACCTCGGAGACCCAGACGTGGTACGGATCGTACGTGTTGCGCCAGGGGAGGGAACGCTGGTGGCGAGCGAACCACGATTCGATGTTGCGGGCAATGGAACTGAGGTCGGGAGCTGGCAACCAGCTTGTATTGTATGCTTTCGGGTCAGTCGAGGAGCCGATGTGAGCGAACAGGTCCAATCCACCCACTCGGATGCAGAGCAGGGCAAGTACGTGTACTGCATCATCAAGACGGAACAGCCGAAGGACTTCGGCTCGGTCGGCATCGGCGGCCGCGGCGACCGCGTCTATACCGTCCATTACAAAGAATTTGGCGCGGTCGTATCGAACTGCCCGCTGATCGTCTTCGACCCGACCCGCGAGAACGCGCTGGCCCACGAGCATGTGAACGAGCTCGTGATGAAGGATTTCACCGTCCTGCCGATGAGCTTCGGCACCGTCTTCCGCACCGAGAACGACATCAAGGAGTTCCTCAAGGGCACGTACGAGGCGCTGAGCGACGTCCTCCAGAAGATGGAAGGGAAGATCGAATTCGGCCTGAAGGTGAACTGGGACAAGGACCAGGTCATCAAGGAGATCGAGAACGAGAACGAGGAGATCCGCCGCCTCAAGGACGAGATTCAGTCGTCGACCTCGACCTCGACCTACTTTTCGCGCATGCAGCTCGGCCGCGTCGTCGAATCGGCGCTGCAGGCCAAGGCCGACGCGTACGTGACGGAGATCTACGAAGCGCTGCGCGACGCCGCCATCGCCTCCCGCTCGAACAAGCCGATCGGCGACAAGATGATCATGAACGCCGCGTTCCTGGTGGAGCGCGATAAGACCAAAACCTTCGACGACCAGATCTCCGAGATCGCCAAAAAGTACGAAAACAAGCTGTCGTTCCTCTACACGGGGCCGTGGCCGCCGTACAACTTCGTCAACATTCGGTTGAAGCTGGAGCGGGCGGAGCGCTAGCGGGCCGGAGGCCCGCGTTGTCCGTTTCCCGTTGTCCGTTGTCCGTGCAGTTTCGGTTTTCGGGAGCCAGGTTTCGCTCGCCACCAAAAACCAACAACCAAAAACCAACAACCGTACCGGCCAACGAACACGAACGACACGCTAACGGACAACGAGTATGGCTTTCCTCCTCGACGACCTCCTCCTCCTCCCCCTTACGGGGCCGATCTCCGGCTTCAAGTGGATCATGCGCACGGTGCAGAAGCTGGCGGATGAGGAGTTGCTCAACGACCAGCCGTGGAAGGAGCGGCTGATCGAGCTGCAGATGCGGCTGGAGCTCGGCGAGATCAGCGAAGAGGATTACGTGGTCGAGGAGAAGGTGGTCTTTCAGGCTTTGCGCGACATCCGTGCGCGCCGCGAGGAAATGGCGCGCGAGGCTGCCCGCGCCCGCGGTGAAGAACACGACGACGGCGGGATCGGGATCTACACCGGATACGGCAAGTGAGCTCTCTCGCCGCGGCCTTCGACACGCTCGGCAACCGGCGGGTCGTGCTGTTCGGCGGGAAGGGTGGGGTGGGGAAGACGACCGTCGCCTCGGCTGCCGCGCTGCACCTCGCGCAAACGCGCGACGTGGTGCTTTTCACCACCGACCCCGCGTCGAACCTCGCCGATCTCTTCGGCCAATCGCCAACCGCGAACCGCCAACTGATCCTCGAAGCCGTCGATGCCGATGCGCTGTACGCGCGGTTCCTCTCGACGCACCTCGAGCCGTTCCTGGAGATCGCCGACCGCGGCACCTATCTGGAGCGGGACGAGATGCGGCGGTTCTTCGAGCTGGCGCTGCCGGGCGTGGACGAGCTGATGGCCTGGATGCGCATCGGGGAGCTGGCGGAGGAGCGGCCGGAGGCGATGATCGTCGTCGACACGGCGCCGACAGGGCACACGGTGCGGATGCTGTCGTCGTCCACGCATTTCGAGCAGCTCGCGCACGCCCTCGACGCGATGCAGGAGAAGCATCGCGGCCTGGTCTGGCAGTTCACCCGCCGCGAGGTGCGCGACGCGATGGACGAGTTCATCGACGACTTTGCCTCGCGCGCGGCAAAGCGGCGGGACCTGCTGACCTCCGCCGCCACGGCCTTCGTCCCGGTGATGCTGCCCGAGCCCTGGGTCATCGAGCAGACGAAGCGCCTCATCGCCGAGGTGCGGGAAGACGGGCTGGAGGTGCCGTTCGTGGTGCTGAATCGGGCGCGGGAACCGATCGCCTTCGACGAACGGCTGGTCGTGGCGCCGCGTGCGTGCATGCCGTTGGATTCGGCGGAGAGGCTGGGGGAGTGGAGCCGTGGGGGCGATTTCGGATTTCCGATTTCCGATTTCCGGGCTGCGCTCGGCGGCCTTTCCGGAAATCGGAAATCGGAAATCGGAAATCGCGTCGTCCACCGTCTCACCTTCTTCGCCGGCAAGGGAGGCGTCGGCAAGACCACCCTCGCCTCGGCGACGGCGCTCCGGCTGGCGCGGGAGAATCCGGAGCAGCGCTACACCATCCTCTCCGTCGATCCGGCGCATGCGCTGCGGGATGTGTTTGCGCAGGAGGCTCCACCGGAGAATCTGGCGGTGGAGATCATCGATACGCGGGCCAAGTGGCGGCGGTTCCGGGAGACGCTGGGGGACGAGATCGAGCGGGCCATGGAGTCGCTGACGCCGCGCGGGGTGAGCGTGGCGTACGACACGGAGGCGATGAAGCAGCTCGTGGCCATGGCCCCGCCGGGGGCGGACGAGCTGTTCGCCATCACCCGGCTGGCGAAGCTGGCGGCGGACGGGTCGCAGGCGGCGATCGTGGTCGACACGGCGCCGACCGGCCATTTTCTCCGTCTGCTCGATCTCCCGAAGACGGCCGGCGAGTGGGTGCGCGAGTTCATGCGCCTCCTCCTCCGCTACAAAGAACTGATCCTCCCCGGCTCCCTCGGCGAGGAGTTGATCCAGGCGTCCCGGTCCCTCAAGCAGCTCGACGCCACCCTCCATTCGGAGGAGACGGCCGTGGTCGTGGTGACGCGGCCGGAGCGGATCGTCGTCGCCGAGACGAAGCGGCTGCTGCAGGCGCTGCAGGCGCGCGGGATTGCCGTGGGTGGGGTGGTGGCGAACTACGTCACGCCGGCCGAGGGGGATGAATGCGACCAGTCGATGCGCGCGTACGAGCTGGCCGCGCTCGAAGAGCTGGGGGAGGTGCGGATGGTGGAGCGGCGGGCGGTGCCGCCGACGGCGCTGGAGGAGATCGCGGCGTTGTAGAGGGCTGTTGGGGCGGAGGGGGGTGCCTCGCGAGGTACCCCCGCCTACCTCGTGAGGTACCCCCGCCTACCTCGTGAGGTACCCCCGCCTACCTCGTGAGGTACCCCCGCCTACCTCGTGAGGTACCCCCGCCTACCTCGTGAGGTACCCCCGCCTACCTCGTGAGG
>DASWMP010000323.1:0-8164 GCA_036399695.1 Thermoanaerobaculia bacterium
TGGCGAACGCCACCGCTCTTTTACACGTGTAGCAGAGCGGTGGCGTTCGCCACCGCACTCCGAGATCAAACACAAAGGGCCGGCACTTGCGTGCCGGCCCTTCGTTACTGCGCTGTAGTTAACGGTCAGTGCAACTGGATGCTGCCGCCGGAGATGGGCTGCGGGTTGGCCGCGTCCATGTCGTCGGAGCCGGCCGGCACGTTGTCGTAGACCGTGACACCGGTCGACGTGTTCCAGATGCGGATGCGGAACTTGTCGGGGGTGGCGTCGGTGGCGGTCAGGAGGAACGTGTAGTTGCCGGTGCCGTTGATCGTGCCGGTGCCTTTGAGCTGGGCGTTGGCGCCGTTGACGACGAGCCACTGGAGGTTCGTGCTGTCGAAGTCGGAGCCGCTGAGCTTGAACGACGTCTTGCCTTCAGGAGCCGAGCCGCCCTTCTTGTACTTTGCGTTGACGTTGAAGTGGCCCTTGCCGGCCGGGGTGTCGATGAAGCCGCCGGCGGTCATGAAGCCCGACGTGGCGTCGACGACGACCACGTAGTTGAACGACGTCGAGGCGGAGCCGCCGTCGTCGTCCGTCACGGTGATGGCGACGCCGTACGTGCCGGCCGCCGCGTACGTGCGGGACGCCGTGCAGGTGCCGGCGGCGCAGGTGGCGGTCGACGTGGAGCCGTCATCCCAGGTGAAGAGAGCGGTGTGGGTGTCGAGCGTGCCGGCGTCGGTGAAGCTGACGCTGACCGTGGCGGTGCCGCCGAGGTTCAGCGCGGACGCCGGACCGTTCGTGGCGGTGATGACCGGGGCAACGTTCGCGACGGCGACGGCGAGGCCGGCCGAAGCGGTGCCGGCGTCATCGTCCGCGACCGCGATCGAGATCGTGGCGTTGCCGTTGTCGAGGTACTGGTGGCTGAACGAGAAGGCGTTCGCGCCTGCCGCCAGCGTGACGGCCGACGCGACGCTGCCGTCACCCCAGTTGACCGTGACGACGTGCGTGTCGGCGCTGCCCGGATCGCTGAGGGCGCCGGTCACCGTGACGCTGCCGTTCTCATTGATCGCGGCGGCCGAGACCGTCGCGGCCGTGATGGCCGGGGCCACGTTCGAGACCGTGATGCTGGCCGAATCGCTGGCGCTGGCGGTGCCGTCCGTGACCGTCACGGTCACGGTGTACGTGCCGTTGTCGTCCGGCGTGAAGCTCGGCGAGGAGCCGTACGGCGCGCCGTTCTTCGTCACCGTCCAGGTGGTCGTCAGCGTGTCGCCGTCCTGGTCGTTGCTGCTGGCGCTGGCCGTGATGGCCGAGCCTTCGACGCCGGCCGCCGGAGCGGAGAGCGAGACCGCCGGCGCGTCGTTGACGGCGTTCACCGTCACGTTGACCGTGCCGGTGGCGCACTCCGAAGCGGAGCCGTTGTCGCAGACCGTGTACGTGAAGCTCGCGTTGCCGTTGAAGTTCGCGGCCGGGGTGTAGGTGACGACGCCGTTGTTCAGCGTCGCGCCGTTCACCGTCGTGACCGTGAGCGTCTGCCCCGGCTCGCCGGCGTTGTCGTTCGCCGTCAGTTCGGCCGCGTTGATCGTCAGCGACGAATCCTCGTCGATGGCGTACGCGTCGGCGTTGGCCGTCGGGGCGTCGTTCACTTCGAAGACGGTGATCGAGACCGTGGCCGTGGCCGAGTTGGCCGAGCCGCTGGAGGCGCGGAAGGTGAAGCTGTCGCTGCCGGAGAACTCGGGCGCCGGGGTGTACGTCTGGTTCGCACCCGAGCCGCTCAGCGTGCCGTGCGACGGCTGCGAGAGGATCGTGTATGTGAGCGTGCCGCTGCCCGGGTTCGCCGCCTGGAGGGTGAACGACTTGGCGACGTCTTCGTCGGTATTGACCGACTGGTTCGCCACGCCCGGCGGGTTCGTGCCGTTGAAGCCTGCTTCGATGGCGTTCTCGACCGCGTCCGGCACGTTGGCGAAGAAGTCATAGCCGGTGAGGGCTTCGACCGCGTCGACCGTCGTGAGGTACGTCGTCCAGTCGTTGTTACGGATGCCCTGCACGTTCGGCAGGATCACGGCGATCGTGCGCGCCGAGGCCTGCACGTTGTTCGGCGTGGTACCGGCCGGGACGACCAGGACGACTTTCCACGTCTGCGCCGGAACCGCCACGTGGCCGTTGGCGACGGTCGTCGCGGCGCCGTTGCTGCCGATGCCGCCCGTGCCGTGGCCGCCCGCCACGATGAAGAGCTCGTTCGAGCCCGTCAGCGTGCGCAGGTAGTTCTCCATGTCCGCCCACGGACCCTGATTGTTGTCCGGGGCCTGCGGGATCATGTTGGACATCAGGAACGTCGCCTGGTTGATCGGCATCGACGTTTCCTTGTCGCGGTCCGCGTTCGGGACCATGTGGCCGCGGTCGAAGCCGGAGCCGGAGTAGTCGCTGCCGAGGACGCGGTACCAGTCGGCCGGGACCGCCGAGTCGCCGCGGAACGTGTCGACGCGGGAGAGCGTGCCCACCCAGTCGTTGCTGAGGTGCCAGCTCACCCAGTTCGGGGTGCCGCGGTCGCGGTTGTACGAGAGGGCGAACTCACCCTTCTCCATCAGATAGTTGTTCGGCTGGTTGACGTCCGCCACCGCGCCCGTGGGGTTGCCCATGAGCGTGTGGATGTACGACGGGAACGGCGGAGCCGTGCCGGTCGAGGTCGAGAAGGACCAGGTGTAATCGGCGGCCAGGTGATCGCTGTTCGGGCCGCTGTCCTCGAGGTCGGCGTCGCTGACGCCGTTCGCGAAGATCGTGACCGTGCACTGCTCGCCGTTGATGAACGGCGTGTTCGGGATGATCGTGAAGCTCTTGCCGTTCGCGTTCGCGCCGACCGTGGCGTCGTTGTGCGCGCCGGTCGTGACGCAGGAGATGGCGAACCAGTTGCCCGAGACCGTCACGGCCTCGTTGAAGTCGACGACGATGTTGGCGTCGCGCGGGGCGTTCGAGCCGTTCGTGAACGGCTCCGTGTTCGAGATCGACGGGCCGGCTTCCGAGATCACGGCCGTGCGGCGGGGGAACGCCGAGAGGCGCTCGAAATCGCTGCCGTTCTGGTTCGTGTCGATCGTGCCCGAGCCCTTGCGGTACATGGACTGGGTGTTGTTCGCCGGGGCCGTGGCGTTGGTCGCCCCTTCGCGGCAGTCGGCCGAGCCGAAGCCGACGAAGTCGACGAGGTCCGGATCGCTGAGCGGGCAGTTGCCGGAGAGCGCGTCGCCGTTCTTGACGAGGGCGATCTTGCCGGTGGTGCCGCTCATGTTGATGTCGCCCGTGATGTTCGGCAGGACCGGGAGCGCGCTGCCTACGGCGCCGCCCGAGAGCTGGATCAGGTAGTACTCGCCGGGGCCGATCGGGCCGGAGATCGCGGCGGTGGTGCCGGCCCAGCCGCTGCCGGTGGAGGAGGCGT
This sequence comes from Thermoanaerobaculia bacterium, assembly GCA_036399695.1. GTDB lineage: Bacteria > Acidobacteriota > Thermoanaerobaculia > Gp7-AA8 > Gp7-AA8 > DASVEE01. Next base: position 3,404 of record DASWMP010000323.1, read on the forward strand.
ACTGGATCGACCAGCCCGTCACGTCGATGGTGCTGGTGGTCGGGTTGAAGAGCTCGACGTAGTCACGGTTCCAGGTGGCCGAGGCGTTGCCGCCGCCACCGTAGACCTGGCTGATGACGATGTGGTCCGGGGCCGGCGGCGGCGGAGCCGTGACGCCGATGTTGACCGTGCGCGACGTGGCGGGATTGAAGTTGTCGGAGAGGAAGGCGGTGAAGCTCGCGGTGCCGTTGAAGCCGGCATTCAGCGTGACGGTGTACGTCACGGCGTTCGTGCCCTGGCCGTTCGTCACGACGACGGACGAGACGCCCGTGCCGGTGAAGGCGGACCAGTTGTAGACGCCGCCGTCATCGGTGCCGGTGAGGGAGACGGTGAACGGCGCCGCGTTCTGCGCCACCGTGGCGATCGGGTTCGCCGGGTTGGCGATCGAGGGGGCGGCGTTCACCGGGCCTGCCGTCACTTCGACGTTCAACGCGCGCGAGACGGCCGGGTTGATGGTGTCGCTGAGGAAGACCGTGAAGGTCGCGGTGCCGCTGAAGCCGGAAGCGATCGAGACGGTGAACGTCCCGGTCGCGGTCGACTGACCGGCGGAGACGATGACGTTCGAGATGCCCGTGCCCGGCGCGACCGACCAGTGGAAGGTGTTGTTGTCATCGGTGCCGTTGACGCTCACGTTGAAGGCGGAGCCGGGGGCGACGGTGGCGACCGGGTTGGCCGTGGCGGCGATGACCGGCGGCTGGTTGAAGGTGCCGCAGGGATTCGCGGCCGAGAAGCCGTTCCGCGGGATCAGACCGCTCGCCGTCGTGGCGACCGTGAAGTCGCTGTTGTTGTTGTCCGTGTCCTGGCAGCCGGCGCTCTTGCGAAGGGCACCGTTGCCGGAGTTGAGGCCGACGCCGTTGTTCACGGCCGTCGTCTCGGCGTTGTTGGCATTGCCGTACGCCACGAGGTCGACGATGCGGGCGTCGGGCAGCGCGCATGGCGTGGCCGTGGCACCGCAGCCGAGGACGGCGTTACCGTTGACGAGCGCCACCTTGCCAGCCGAGGCCGACATCGTGAGGTTGGGCGTCGTCAGGTCGGCGGTGAACGTCCCGCCGAGCGTGCCGGCCGAGCCGAGCTTCACGACGAGGTACTTTCCCGCGCCGATGGTGGTGCCGGCAGGAAAGGCGTAAAGGTTGTTCGAGGAGGAGGCGAAGTTCCCCGTCGCGGAGCCGTACTGCAGCGACCAGCCGCCGATCGGGACGGCAGCGTTGCTCGTGTTGAAGAGCTCGACGTAGTCGTTGAGGTACGCCGGAGTGCCGGTCGTTGCCCCGCCTCCACCGTAAACCTGACTGATGACCACGTTCGGCGAGGCGGCGCTGGCCACCCCCGCGATCGATAAGAAGCAAAGCAGTAGCACTGCGGAGAACCGGCGAACCATCATCGAGACGTGCTCCTAGCGTGTTCGTTCGTTAGTTGGGGGGAACCCCGGCGAGGGGTAGTTGTAATAATAGCCTCTTCCGAGTCTGAATTCCGGTAAAGAAGAGGGAAAAAGGGCCGGCAGCAGCGCCAGCCTCTGTTTCTCGACAGAAATGGAAGCGGATTGCCGTTTCGGAGGGGCGATTTCCGATTTCCGGGCTCGGCCTCGGGGGTGTTGCACGCCGGAGGCGTGGCGTAAGGTAGCCGGTGGCAAGTGCCGAAGGCACGCCGCCACCGGAACAATATTCGCGCTCCCCACGACCCCGGCAGGGTCGCGGCCTCGCTCCGGCACCCTTTCCAGGGTGCAAACCTTCATTTCCAACCGAAACCGGTGGCGGCTCGCCTGCGGCGCTTGCCACCGGCTACCTTACGACACGCCTCCGGCGTACGTGTGGTACAGGCGCACTCTGTGCGCCTGTACGAAATCGCTCGCCCCCTCTACGCCAGCGCCTTCAGCGTCTTCTCCATCCGCCGGATACCCTCGGCGGCCTCGTCCCTCGTCAGGTTCAGCGGCGGACGGAACCGTGCCGAACGGTGGCCCGACGACAGCACCATCACGTCGTTGTCGAGGAACGCCTGCAGCGCCTGGTCCCGGACGTCGCCGCTCGGCAGGTCGAACGCGCACATGAGGCCGCGGCCGCGGACGTTGCTGACGAGGTCCGGCATCTCCTGCGCCAGCCGGTCGAGCTCGCCCATGAAGTAGGCCCCGACCGTGGCCGTGTTCTCGACCAGGTTCTCCTCGTCGATGATCTCGAAGTAACGCTGCGCGCGGACCATGTCCACGAGGTTGCCGCCCCACGTCGAATTGATACGCGAGGAGACGGTGAAGACGTTCTCGGCCAGCTCGAAGATCCGGTCGTTCGAGGCAAAGCCGCAGACCTGCGTCTTCTTGCCGAAGCAGAAGAGATCCGGCTCGACACCGAAGTGCTGGAACGACCACATCTTGCCGGTGATGCCGACGCCCGACTGCACCTCGTCGAAGATGAGCAGCATGTCGTTCTCGTCGCAGAGCTGGCGGATGGCGCGGAAGAACTCGGGGCGGAAGTGGTTGTCCCCACCCTCACCCTGGATCGGCTCCATGATGAAGGCGGCGATCTCGTCCGGCCGCTCGGCCAGGAACTGCTTGGCCTGCTCGAGGGCGAGCTGCTCGCGGCGCTCGGCGTCGGCGAGGTTCTCCGGCGTCAGCGGGAACGTCAGCTTCGGGTTCTCGACGCGCGGCCAGTCGAACTTCGGGAAGTACTGCGTCTTGCGCGGGTCGGCGGTGTTCGTCAGCGACAGGGTGTAGCCGGTGCGGCCGTGGAAGGCTTCGCGCAGATGCATGATCTGCGTTCCCTTCTCCCCCTGCACGCCCTTCTTCATGTTCTTGCGGATCTTCCAGTCGAAGGCAGTCTTGACGGCGTTCTCGATGCCGAGGGAGCCGCCTTCGATGAAGAACATGTGACGGTTCAGCGACGGCGGCACGGCGAGACGGGCAAACGTCTCGACGAACTCCGCCATGTAGGTGGTGTAGATGTCGGAATTGGCCGGCTTGTTGAGCGCCGCGTCCGCGAGACGGTCGCGGAATTCAGGGTTGTCCATCCGCGGGTGGTTGTAGCCGACCGGCACGGACGCGAAGTTGGTGAAGAAATCGAGCACCGGCCGGCCGCGGCGCGCGTCGAACACCCACGAGCCCTTGGACTTGCGCAGATCCATGACGATTTCGTAGCCGTCCGCCAGCATGCGCCGGGAAAGGACGTTGTGAACCTCGGACGGCTGGACGTGGATCCGGCGGTCGGTGATAGCTGAAAGGGACATCAGAGGACTCCTGTTGAAGTGCGATTGACAGGGATGATATCAGTGGGCAGTGGCCGGGCATTCTAGCCGCATGACTGACCACTGACAACCAACCACCGACCACCTCTCAAGGAGTCCTCTTCATGAAGGAAATCGTCATTCTCGGCGGCGCTCGCACGCCGATCGGCTCGTTCCTCGGCACCCTCTCTTCGCTCCCGGCCCCCCGCCTCGGCGCCATCGCCATCAAGTGCGCGCTCGAGAACTCCGGCGTCTCGGCCGACCAGATCGAACAGGTCATCATGGGCAACGTGCTGCAGGCCGGCGTCGGCCAGGCTCCGGCCCGCCAGGCCGGCATCTACGCCGGTATCCCGAACACCGCCCCCGCCGTCACGATCAACAAGGTCTGCGGCTCCGGCATGAAGGCGCTGATGTACGCCGCCAACGACATCCGCTGCGGCGAGTACGACATTGCCGTCGCCGGCGGCATGGAGTCGATGTCCAACGCGCCGTACGCCATGCCGCAGGCGCGCGGCGGCTTCCGCATGGGCAACGGCAAGATCGTCGACCTGATGATCCACGACGGCCTCTGGGACCCGTACGGCGACAAGCACATGGGCAACTGCGCCGAGACCTGCGTCTCGAAGTACACCTTCACCCGCGAGCAGCAGGACGACTTCTCCCGTGAGTCGTACCGCCGCGCGCAGGAAGCGACGAAGAGCGGCGCTTTCAAGAAGGAGATCGCCGTCGTCGAGATCGAAGGGAAGAAGGGCAAGTCGGTCGTGGTCGACGACGAGGAGCCGTTCACCGCACCGCTCGACAAGATGGGCACGCTCAAGCCGGCGTTCATGAAGGACGGCGGCACGGTCACGGCCGCGAACTCCTCGAAGATCAACGACGGCGCAGCGGCACTGGTCGTCACGTCCGCCGAGTACGCGTCGCAGCACGGCCTGACGCCGCTGGCCCGCATCATCTCGCAGTCGACCGCGGCCCACGAGCCGGAGTGGTTCACCACGGCGCCCGGCAAGGCCATCGAGGTCGTGCTGAAGCGCTCGGGCCTGAAGGTGGACGACATCGATCTCTTCGAGATCAACGAAGCGTTCGCCGCCGTCGCCCTCGCGGCCATGAAGGACGCGAACATCCCGCACGACAAGCTGAACGTAAACGGCGGCGCGGTGGCCCTCGGCCACCCGATCGGCGCCAGCGGCGCCCGCATCCTCGTCACACTGATCCACGCCCTCAAAGCGCGCAACCTCAAGCGCGGCATGGCCGCCATCTGCATCGGCGGCGGCGAAGCCGCGGCCATGATCGTCGAAGTCGTGTAGCCGCCCAGTCTCGGAGTGCGGTGGCGAACGCCACCGCTCTTCTACACGTATACCAGAGCCGTCGTGTAACGCCAGTCTCGGAGTGCGGTGGCGAACGGAGGGTGTCTCAAAACGGTGCGCCTCGATCTACTCCCTTGGTTCTGCCGTCGATGAACCGGCGCCTGCGGGCGCGGACAGACAGGAGTGTCTGTCCCACATTCAGATTCCGCCGAAT
>DASWMP010000324.1:0-26526 GCA_036399695.1 Thermoanaerobaculia bacterium
CCCCCCCCCCCCCACCCCGAGACTGGGTTACTGAATCTCGTCCAGCTTCTTCTGCAGGTTGGCGATGCGTCTCTCGCTGCGTTGCTGTGCGGGGAGTGACTTGGCGTACGCAATTGCCTCCGTCAGGGTCTTCCGGGCGCCGTCTTTGTCGCCCTTCTCAAGATAGATGTCCGCACGCGTCGTCATCACGCTCAGCTTGCGGGGGCCGTAGATGCGGGCCATGGCGCGGTCCGAAGCGGCCAGGGCTTCGTCGTAGCGCTTCAGGGCGCGGTAGGCGGCGGCGAGACGGGCGGGCGGGTTGTAGTCGTCGGGGAAGTCGCGCTCCGTCTGTTCGAGCATCGGGAGGGCTTTCTCCGGCGTGCCGAGCTCCAGATACGCGGACAGGCGGTGGGGGTCGTAGACGGCGCGCTGTTCGGCCGTCTTCGCTCCCGCGGCGGCGGACTCGAGGAACGACGCCCACTCCTCCTTCAATTTCCGCGAGCCGGCTTCGTCCTTCGCGTAATCGCGGGCGTCGATGAGGGCGATGTAAAGGCCGGAGCGATCGTCGCCGGAGAGATCTGCTTTTGCGTTGTCGAAAACTTCGCGGGTCGCTTTCTCGAGCGTCGTCACGGCGGTTGCGTCTTTGCCGGAGGTGGCGCAGGAGAGGCCGGTGCTGGCGACGTTCGCCGCGGAGGTCGTCCCCTTCACGCGCGGGTAGAGCTTCAGCGCCATGGCCGTGCAGCGCTCCGGCTCGCCGGAGATGGCGAACATGAGCGACTCGGCGGCGCGGCCGAACCGCGACCACTTCGCCGGCGCGGCCGCGATCGCGGCTTCGTACTTGGCTGCCGCGTCAGCCGTCTTCCCGGCGGAGGCCAGACGATCGGCTTCGGCGAGCAGGGAGTCGGCATTCGAGCCGCCGCCCGCGACCTGCTTCTGCGCGTCGTCCAGGAGCTTGCGGAGCTGCCCGACCGTCGCGCCGCCGACGTAGCGGAGCGCGACCTTGTCGGACGTGGCGTCGATGACGAGCAGCGTCGGCAGCGCCGGGATCGGATACTTTTCGAGGAACGGGGCGTTCTTCGCCTGTTCGGTGTTGATGCTGAGCCAGACGAACCGTCCGGCGTACCGCTCGAGGCTCTTGTCCGTGTAGACGTAAGCCTTCATTGAGCGGCAGGTGTGTCACCAGGGGGCCCACGCCTCGACGAAGATCGGGACGTTCCGTTTCTTCGCGAGCTCGCGGGCTTTGGCGTAATCGTCGGCGATGAACGGCACGACTTCGGCCGCGAAGGCGCTGACGGACATCAGCGCCGCGGCGACTGCCAGGAGAATTCGTTTCTTCATTTGTCGATCCATTTCGCGATCCAGTCGTGCACCTCTTTGTAGTAGATGCGCGAGTTCTCGCCGTTGAGTATCCAGTGATTCTCCTCGGGGAAGACGAGGAGGCGGCTCGGGACCTTCAGCCGCTGCAGCACCGACCAGTATTCGAGCGTGTTGTTGAGCGGGACGCGGAAGTCCTTCTCGCCGACGGTGACGAGCACCGGCGTCTTGAAGTTGGCGGCGTAGCGGATGGGGTTCTGCTCGCGCCAGACGGCGCCCTGTTCCCATACCGGACCTCCGGCGGCGAGCTCGCGGCCGAAGATCGTGTCCGACGTGCCCCACTGCGTCTCGAGGTTGATCAGGCCCGCGTGGGAGATGAGCGCCTTGTAGCGGTTGCCGCCCCACGCCTGCAGCGCGTTGGCGAGGTGGCCGCCGTAGCTGGCGCCGCCCGCGACCTGCCGCGACGCATCGATGAACGGGTAGCGCCTGATCGCTTCGTCCGCCGCTTCGTTGAGCTCATCGGCGGGACCGCGCAGCGGATCGCCCATGATGGCCTGCGCGAACTGTTCGCCGAAGCCGGTCGAGCCGGTGTAGTTCGTCATGAGCATGACGTAACCGGGGCGGGCCAGGAGGTGATAGTTCCAGCGGAGGGAGATCTGGTCGCGCCACATGTTGTGCGCGCCGCCGTGGATGAGGACGAAGAGCGGGTACTTTTTCGAGGCGTCGAAGTTCGCCGGCAGGACGACCATGTTGTGGATCTTCCGCCCGCGCTTCGAGGTGAACCAGAAGTGCTGCGGCGCCTGCCAGTCGAGCTTGCGCGCGTCCTCGACGGTGAAGTCGGTCAGCGCGCGATGCCTCTTGCCGGCGGTGTCGATGCGGACGATCTCCTGCGGATCGACCGAGCTACCCCAGCGGGCCAGCAGCACCGGCGCGTCGTCGGCGCTCTGGAGGTCGGTGTAAACGCCGCGCTCCGGGGCGAGAAAGAGCTGCACGTCGCCGCCCGTGGCGGGGACGGTGTAGATCTTCTCGTGGCCGGCGTCTTCGGCCGTCAGGTAGATGGTCCTGCCGTCGTTCGTCACGGTCCAGCCGCCGACCGAGCGGTCGAACGAGGCGTTCGTGATGCGCCGCCGGTTCTGCATCGACGGCCAGTCGAAGGCGACGAGATAGGTGTTGTTGTAGGTCTTGCCGTTGTTGGGATTGAAGCTGGCGTAGAGCGTCTTGCCGTCGGGGCTGAAGCGTGCGCCGCCGTAGCCGCCTTCCGCCGTGGCGATCCGTTCCGGCTCGCCGCCGTTGGCCGGGACGCGGTACAGGTCGTACGCGACTTCCGAGTACGCACCGGTGTGGCGGCCGGTCGTGGCGACGAAGACCACCCACTGCCCGTCGGGCGACCACTCGCCGCTGATCGATTCGCGTCCTTCGCCACCGCCGGAGCCGCCGAAACCGGGGGCGGCGACGAGCTGCGTGCCGGCCAGCAGGTCCTTCGCTTTCGCGGTTTCTCCCGGCTGCACACCGTTCAGCGGTTGCACCATCAGGTGGGCCTGCTTCTCGTCGAGCCAGCGGTCCCAGTTGCGGATGGGGAAGGAGTCGTACGCCCGCACCTTGTACTTGCGGTCTTTCTCTTCCTTGGCCGCCTTCTTGTTCGCCTCGTCATCGAGCGCGCCCGGGTAGACGGTGCTGGCGAAGAGGAGGGCCTTGCCGTCGGGGCGGAACTGCGGGCTGTAGGCGCCGGTGGAGACGTTCGTCACCCGCTGCGCTTCGCCGCCGCCGATGAGGTCGAGAACATAGAGCTGGTTCTGCTCGTCGCCGTCGCGCTTGGCGGAGAAGGCGATGCGCCGGCTGTCGGGCGACCAGGCCGGACCGCCTTCACCGGCCTTGGAGGAGGTGACGCGCCGCGGTTTGGCGCTGCCGTCGGTGGGTACGACCCAGAGGTCCGTGACCTGTTCTTTTTCGTCGTACGAGGGCTCGGTGACGGAGAAGACCGCCCACTTGCCGTCGGGGCTCACGACCGGCGCGCCGACGCGCTTCATCAGGAACATCGCTTCATGCGTGATCGGCTGCTTCGTCTGCGCAACCGCCGCACACGCCACGAGGAAAAGGATCGTGACGACCATCGAACGCGTTTTCATCATGCTCAGGGGCTCCTTTAGATGCTGAACCGCAATTTCACCTGCCGATTTTGCATGATGCGGCAAACAATCCGGTTCAGTTTTGCACGGCGGCGGAAAGGGGGCGCGTGTCACCCTGTGAAGCACAAGTTCCCGCAGACGGAGTGCCAGCCGCCTGACCGCAGAAAACGAACGCAGAGCGCAGAACGCAGAGCGCAGAACGCCGAGCGCAGAACGCAGATGAAGTCTTGGGAGCCGGCCGTGGTCTCTCGCTTCTCAATTCTGCGTTCTGCGTTCTGCGTTCATCTTCTTCTCCTTCCGACCCACCACCGCAGCACGGCCACGGCCACCGCTGCGCCGGCCAGGTCCAGCAGCACATCCCACCCCGACCCCTGCCGCGATGGAATCATCGATTGGTGCCATTCATCCAGCACCGCGATGAATGCCGTGAACCCCAGAACCACCGCTACCCGCCGGTCGGCGCGCCACGTGAGGGCGCCGAGCAGCCCGTAAGCCAGGAGATGGCCCCCTTTGCGGATGCAGAAGTGAAGGGCCTTGAAGACCTCCGGCGGCAGCCGGTCGAGCAGCGAATGCAGCGCGCCGCCGGTCTCGCGGGAGGAGAAGGCGTCGGTCGACGCCAGGAGGAGCACCGCTGCCCAGAGCAGAGGCGGAAGCCAGCGAGCCATGGACCCGGCAGTATCGGTACAATTCGCGGACCTTGTCCAGCGAGCAGTCCTCTCTCCGGCTCACCGTCATTCAGGCGAACACGCCGCCGCAGCAGCTCACGCTGCCGCCGCAGCCGCTCATCACGCTCGGCCGCGCCACCGAGTGCACCGTGCCTATCCGTGACCGCTATCTCTCGCGCAAGCACGCCGAGCTGGCGTTCGACGGCGAGCAGTGGTTCCTGCGGGACTGCGGGAGCGCGAACGGGACGATGCTCAACGGCGTCCGCGTCGCCGACGCCACCCCGCTCAAGCCGGGCGATCACATCGTCCTCGGCGACACGGAGGTCGTCTTCGAGCCCGAAGGGGAGTCGAATGCGCGGCTGCTCGCCCTCGACCACACCTCGCACGCCAGGAGCATCGTCCTCCCGGTGCTCGACGTCATCGACGATACCCGGCGCATCGGCGTCCTCGCGTCCGTGGCCATGCAGTTCATCGAGGCGCGTCCCACGAGCGAGCTGTTCGACTTCATCCTCGACCGGGTCATGGAGTTCCTCCGCCCCTCGCGTGCCGCCATCGCCCTCCTCGGGCGGGAAAATCAAAGCTTTACCGACGTCCACGTCCGCCGCAGCGACGCCACCGACACCGGCGACCTGATCATCAGCAAGACGTTGCTGCGCGAGGTGGTGGAAGGGCGCAGTGTCGTCTCGTTCGTGGATACGTCGCAGGACGAGCGGCTCGCGCGTGCCGAGTCGATCATCGCGCAGCAGATCCGCTCCGCGGTGTGCGCGCCGCTCCTGGCCGGCGATACGGTCATCGGCGTGCTGTACCTCGACTTCCTCGCCTCGCATGGGGCGATTGCCCATGAGGACGTCCGGCTCATCGCGCAGATCGCCAGCTTCGCCGCGGTGAAGTTCGAGTCCACCCGCAACCGTGAGGAAGCCGTCGCCAAGCAGCGGCTGGACGAAGAGCTGCGCACCGCGTACACGATCCAGAGCCGCCTGCTGCCGAGCGTGCTGCCGGCCATCGACGGCTACGTCTTCGCCGGCACGAACAAGCCGGTGCGCACGGTCAGCGGCGATTACTACGACGTCATCACCCGGCCGAACGGGAAGATCTACTTCGTCATCGCCGATGTGAGCGGCAAGGGCATCACCGCGGCTCTGGTGATGGCCAGCATGGCCACGGCATTCGAGATCTTCACCCGCACGGACCCGCCTCCCGACGAGCTCGTGAGCCAGCTCAATCAGACGCTCGTCCCGAAGACCGGACCGACGAAGTTCGTGACGCTCGTGGCCGGGCTGCTCGATCCCGCGACCGGCGTGGTCGAGTTCACGAATGCCGGCCACGTCCCGCCGCTGGTCATCTGCCGCGATCAGGTGACGACGCTCGACGAGACGGACATCATCGTCGGCCTTTTCCCGAGCGCCAAGTACCACCGCCAGACCGTGACGCTCGGTCCGGGCGATTCACTGGTGCTCTTCACCGACGGCGTGACCGAGGCGGAGGACGAAGACGAAGCGCAGCTCGGCCTCGAACCGATTGCGGAGCTGATGAAGACGTATCACGGCACCGAGGCGCCGCGGCTGCTCGAGACCATCGAGGAGTACGTCCGCAAGTTCATGGGCACGGCCCCGGCCACCGATGACGTGACGATGCTCGCGCTGACGCGGACCCAATAATCCTGAGCGAAGCGAAGGATCAGTGGAGCCACAGCGAAGATCGTTGCCACAGGCGTAGCTGTGGCTCCGTTGATCCTTCGCTTCGCTCAGGATTGATGGCGCCAGCGGAGGCGATTGCGGAGCGAGCGGCGCATGAAGGTGCTGGCGGCGATGAGGGTGGTCCGCCGCTTGCGCGCGTCCCGCTCGGCCATCCTGACGAAGTAGCAGCCGCCGCAGTACGGCGTCTCCGCGTCGAAGATCACCGCCGGACGGTTCTCGCAGCTCGAGCATGAACGGATTGGTTCGGCACTCATGGCAGCCGCATCGTAGCCATTGAAGGGGCGGATGGCCCGTTACATGTGACGACAGTGCTCTCTGGCGTGACGAACGGCAGGGAATCCGAGACGAACTGAGGATTGAGTATTGGGAATTGAGGACGTGGCCGCGCGGCGATCCCGTCGCTTCGCATGCCGTTCTTCCTCAATCCTCAATCCTCAATTCTCAATCCGGTATGCTCCCTCCCGATGTACAGCACGCTGCCGCCGCACGTGAAGCGCGCCTTCCGAGGGATGGCGGCGCTGGCTTACGAGCGGGAGCTCGTCGCGGCGACGCGGCGGCTGCACGAGGCGTTCGGCGACTGGAACGGGAGCCTCGAAACGATGCGCCGGGCCAGCATCGAGCTGGAACGGAAGCTGGCGAAGGCATACAAATACAATCCGAACCTGGACGTGGCGGTGGCCGAGGCGGTGCTGCGCGGCGTCATTCGCGACGATGAGATTCCGGACGAGGTGACGGGCTACCTGTGGGCACTGCTCAAATGAAGAAGAAGGAACGCGACCGGCTGTACGAGAACCTCGTCGATGAGTTGAACGGCGCGGCGCTCTACGACTCGCTGGCCGCGGCGGAGAAGGACGACCGGCTGGCCGAGGTCTACCGAAGGCTGGCGACCGTGGAGCGGAAGCACGCCGACCGCTGGCAGCGGAAGCTGGAAGAAGCGGGAGTGAAGCTGCCGGAGTTTACGCCGTCCTGGCGCACGCGCACGCTCAGCTTCCTGGCCCGGAAGCTGGGGACGAACGTCGTTCTGCCCTCGGTGCAGTCGTTCGAGCGGGCCGACATCAACAAGTACGCCGGACAGGCCGATGCGGTGGACTTTCATGGCGAGGAGCGGTCGCACTCGCGCGTCATCAACATGCTCTCGTCGATGCGCGGCGGCTTCGCCGGCGGCGACGTGGCCCGCCTCGAAGGGCGCCATCGTGCCGCTGGAGGCAACGCGCTCCGCGCGGCGGTGCTGGGCGCCAACGACGGCCTCGTCTCGAATCTCAGCCTGGTGATGGGTGTGGCCGGTGCGGCGATGAGCAGCCGGGCCATTCTCGTGACCGGTCTGGCCGGCCTCCTCGCCGGCGCCGGTTCGATGGCCCTCGGCGAATGGCTGTCGGTCCAGAGCTCGCGCGAGCTCTATCAGCATCAGCTCGAGACCGAGTCCGAAGAGATCGAGAACATGCCGGAGGAAGAGGAAGAGGAGCTCGCGCTGATCTATCAGGCGCGCGGCCTCGACGAAACGCGGGCGCGTGAGTTCGCCAAGAGCATCATGCGCAACCACGACACGGCCGTGGAGACGATGGCGAGGGAGGAGCTCGGCATCGATCCGGAGGAGCTCGGCGGTTCAGCCTGGGTGGCGGCGTTCACGTCGTTCGTGCTCTTCTCGATGGGAGCGATCGTGCCGGTGCTGCCGTTCGTGTTCACGTCAGGCCTGACGGCGGTGTGGCTGAGTGTGTCGTGCAGCGCTCTGGCGCTCTTCACCGTCGGCGGGGCCATCACGCTCTTCACGGGTCGGCCGGTCCTGCTGTCGGGCTCGCGGCAGGTGTTGTTCGGGCTGGTTGCGGCGGCGCTGACGTTCGGGGTGGGCCGGTTGCTGGGGGTCTCGCTGACCTGACGAAGAGGTCGCGGACCTATGGCAGGGCGGGTCTGATTTGTCCTATTGTCCCATCCGCATGGCGATCGAGCTGGTAAACGCCCGTCATTCACCGGAAGCGCGGCACTGGCTGCACAACGTCTATCCTTTCTATCTCCACGATCTCTCCGAGTTCCAGCGGGACATCTACCTGCTGTCGGACGAGGGGCGCTGGGAGCCGGATCATCTGCCGTCGTGGTTCACGGAAGCGGGGGCGTACCCGTTCGTGATCTGCGACGACGGCGTGCGCGTCGGGTTCGCCCTCGTCGGGAAGCGGCCGTTTCCCTGGCGCTCGCCTGAGGCGGACCAGCGGCTGGGCGAGTTCTTCATCCTGCGCTCGCATCGGGGGAACGGAGTCGGCAGCCGCGCCGCGCTGGAGGTCTTCAAGATGTTCAGCGGCGTGTGGGAGTTGTATGAGCTGCCGCTGAATCAGGGTGCGATCCGCTTCTGGCGGCGTGTCATCGCGTCGCTGGGGGAGTATGGTGAGGAGAGCACGCCCGACTTTCTCCGTCAGTGGTTCCGCATGGAAGGATCGTGATGACGCACCCCGAGCACTGGCCGTCGCTGCCGCTGGCCGACTGGCAGCCCACCCTCTTGACGCTGCACCGTTGGACGCAGATCGCCGGCAAGATCCGGATGACGCTGTCGCCGAAGACGAATCACTGGTGGCATGTGCCGCTCTACGTCTCGGCGCGCGGACTGACGACGTCCGCGATTCCGTACGGCACGCGCACGTTCACCATCGAGTTCGATTTCATCGCCCACAAGCTGGACATCATGTCGAGTGACGGCGGCTCGCGCGAGATCGCCCTGGCGCCGAAGAGCGTGGCGGAGTTCTATCGAGAAGTGATGGATGCGCTGCACGCGCTCAACATCGAGGTGAAGATCTACACGACGCCGGTGGAGGTCGAGGACACGACGCCGTTCGAGGAGGACCGGCATCACGCCTCCTACGACGCGGAGGCAGTGCACCGCTTCTGGCATGTGGTGCGGCATTCGGACCGAGTGCTGCAGCAGTTCCGCGGAAAGTTCATCGGCAAGTGCAGCCCGGTGCATTTCTTCTGGGGCTCGTTCGACCTGGCAGTGACGCGCTTCTCCGGCCGCACCGCCCCGCGCCATCCCGGTGCACCGGGCGTGGCGGACGTGATCACGACCGAGGCGTACTCACACGAGGTGTCGAGCGCGGGCTGGTGGCCGGGCGGCGGGGCGATGGACCAGCCGGCCTATTACTCCTACGCCTATCCGGCGCCGGAAGGCTACAGCGACCGGCCGGTGCGCCCGAAGGAAGCGTACTTCAGCAAGGAGCTGGGGGAGTTCCTGCTGCCGTATGAGGCGGTGCGGGTGGCGGCGTCTCCGGAGGAGACGCTCATGGAGTTTTTGCAGTCCACGTATGAGGCGGCCGCGGATAGCGCGGGGTGGGATCGCGCGGCGCTGGAAGCGGCGGGGTAGAAGCACGATGGGACCTATGGACTTCTCGGTCGCGTCGGTCCTGCGCAAGCGGCGGCGCACCCGCAGCTTCGAGCCCGAGCAGCGGGCGGCAGCGTCGTAGCCCCGGGCGTTAGCCCGAATGGCGTTGACGTTAGATGTGGGACAGACACTCTTGTCTGTCCCGTGCACCCGAACGGCCGATTGTCTGGAGGAATGGACCTCGGGGTGGGCCGGACAGACAGGAGTGTCTGTCCCACATGAGGCAAATCTCTATGTCGACACCATCGGGGCTTGCTTCTGGAAGCGAGATCGTGGGATCCGGAAGCAAGATCGTTGGTTCTGGAAGCGAGACGAGCTGCCCGCCCTCACAACCTCCGCATCAACACCCTCTCGACCCCGTGCCCGGCGCCTTTCTCCAGCACCAGCCTGGCGCGCTCGCGCGTCGGGAGGATGTTCTCGCGGAGGTTTGCCAGGTTGATGCGTTGCCAGATGTCGCGGGCTTTGGCGAGCGCCTCTTCCTCTTTCATCTCGGCGTAGGAGCGGAAGAACGATTGCGGGTCGCGGAAGGCGGTGTCGCGCAGCCGTTGGAACCGGGCCAGGAACCACGACTCCAGGTCTGCTTCCGAGGCATCCACGTAGATCGAGAAATCGACAAAGTCGGAGACGAACAGCGAATGCTCGGTGCCGCTCTGGAGGACGTTGAGCCCTTCGAGGATGACGATGTCGGGCGTGTCGATCACCAGCTCACCGTCGGGCACGATGTCGTACTGCAGGTGCGAGTAGACCGGGACCGTCAGCGGTGATGATCCTGATTTCAGGTCCGCCACGAACCGCAGCAGGCGCTGGCGATCGTACGACTCGGGGAAGCCTTTGCGGTGCATGATGCCCCGCTCGTTGAGGACGCGGTTGGGGTAGAGGAAGCCGTCCGTCGTCACGAGGTCGACGCGCGGATGGTCGGGCCAGCGGGCGAGCAGCGTGCGCAGGACGCGGGCGGTCGTGCTCTTGCCGGCCGAGACGCTGCCGGCGATGGCGATGACGTACGGCACCCTCGGCGCCAGCATGCCGACGAACCGGCTGGTCACGCGATGGAGGTCCTGCACGGCGGCGATGTGCAGGTTGAGCAGTCGCGATAACGGCAGGTACACCTCCTCCACCTCGGTGAAGGAGATGGTCTCGATGATCCCGCGCAGTTCCTCGAGGTCGGCCGCCGAGAGGGTCATCGCCGTCTCGCCGCGCAGACGCGACCAGCTTTCGCGGGGGAAGGTGAGATACGGCGAGTCGGTCATGCGCGGCGCATGGTGAAGGTTGAGCGGCGAATGTTCAACCCATTGCCAAACTCCCGGCGCTGGCGTACGTCAGTTGCGGCGCACGTAGATCTCGCGGCCGATCTCGTCTTCGACGGCGATGCTGGTGTGTCCGCACGCCAGGACCACGCTCGGCCTGCGCGCCACCAGGCGCACGGTCGATCCGGGCACGATGCCGTAGGCGGCCAGCCGGTTCAGGCGCGCTTCGGAAGTCGCGGCGATCGTGGTCACGACGCCGCTCGTGCCGAGGGGCAGCTCGATGAGACGGACGGCCTCGGCATCACTATGCATGCTTGCGCTTCCTTGTGAAGAGCTTCTTGAGCCAGCCGGAGAGCGAACCGTCCTGCACGAACTCGTACTGGCAGCTCGGGCAGCGCACCATCGCACAGCCTTTGCCCATCGGGCAGGCCGAATGGCACATCGTCCCTTCGAACTCGAGGCTGCAGAGCGGGCACTCGAAGGTGCGCGGCTGCTCGTCGGCCGTCAGCACGTCGTGCGCCGTCACAGCGTCACCCCGAAAGCCTTCAGCAGGTAGTTCATCGCCGCACCGATTCCGAACGCGTACAGCAGGATGAAGCTGGCGATCAGCATCCCGGCCTTCGTGCCGCGCTCCTTGAGGATGACGAGGAAGTTGGCGACACAGGGGATGAAGAGCGTGATGGTCGTCAGAGCCACGACCGTCTGGACGCCCGACAACAGGCCGTCCTTCTGCATGGCGAACAGACCGGCGGCGCCGTAGTCGCGGCGGAGGAAGCCGATGAGGAACGCGTTCGTCGCTTCGGCCGGCAGTCCGAGCCCGGCCACGATGACCGGCGAGAAGAAGTTCTGGATCTTCGTCAGCAGCTTCGCGACGTCCAGCAGGTACAGCAGCAGCGTGCCGACGACGAAGAGCGGAACCGCTTCTTTCAGGTACCACTCGGTGCGCGCCAACACCTTGATCATGATGTTGGAGAGCTTCGGCACGCGCACGGGCGGGATTTCGAGGATGAAGTCACCTGCCTGGCCGGGCACGACCTTCGAGGCCAGAAGGCCGACGAAGAAGATCGTCCCCACGGTCACGCCGAGCCAGAGCAGCGTCGCGCCGGGAGCGAGCGGGCCGAGCATGGCCATGATCACGCCGAGCTGCGCGGAGCAGGGGACGCCGAGGGCCAGGAGCAGCGTGACGATCGTCGCTTCCTTCTTCGTTTCGAGGATGCGCGTCGTCAGAGTGGCCATTGTGTCGCAGCCGAGGCCGAGGACCATCGGCAGGACCGCTTTGCCGTTCAGACCCATCTTGCGGAAGATCCGGTTGAGCATCACCGCCAGGCGGGGCAGGTAGCCGGAGTCTTCGAGGACGCCGAAGAAGAGAAAGAATGTGATGACGACCGGCAGGACGATGGCGATGGCGTACGTCAGGGCCATGGTGATGACGCCGTACGGACCGGCGAGCAGATCGTGGAGGAAGCGGGCCACCTGCTGGCCGCCGGTCAGTTGGCCGGTGAGGGTGTAGGCGGGAGCGAGCACTCCTTCTTCCAGCGCGTGGAGGTGCGGGAAGCTGGCGACGGCGTCGAGGCCGCGGATGATCCAGACGTTGAGGAAGCCGTTGAAGACGTTCGTCTCCAGGAGGTCGACGAGGGTGCCGGCGCCGAAGTTGCCGACGAAGAGCCAGGCCACGTAGAGCACGCCGAGGAGGAAGGGGATGCCCCAGACCGGGTGCATGGTCATGACGCCGAGCCAGTCGCGGAAGCCGTTCGGCTTGACGTCGTGCTGCGCGTCGCTGCCGAGGAGGCGGTCGACGGCGGCGACGCGGGTGGTGGCGATGACGACGCTCGGCGGCTGTCCGAGAGCCACGCCGACGTCGTGCCGGATGCGGGCGAGGAGCTCGAGCGATTCCTGCGGGAGATGCGGCGCGAGCGTCTGGTCGCCGGCGAGGATCGAGAGGGCGATACCGCGGGAGGCGATGGGGTGGTCGTCGAGCACTTCGAGGACCGAGTCGATCCCCTGCTCGATGGCCGCGGGGTACGTCACCTGGAACCTGGCGCGCTTCGGCTCGATGGCCGCGCGCTTGAGCTTCTCGAGGTTCCACTTGCGCAGGGCGGACGTGCCGACGACCGGAATGCCGAGCGTCGCGGCGAGGGCGCCGGGGTCGAGCTCGTTGTCCCGCTCCTTCGCCTCGTCGCTCATGTTCAGGCAAAGGGTGAAGGGGACGCCATGCTCGGCGATTTGCAGCGACAAAAGCAGCGTCCGCCGCGGGTTGTTCATGTCGCCGACCTGGACGACGTCCGCATTGTGCGATTCGATCAGAATGTCCCGGGCGACGCGCTCGTCATCCGACTGCGGGATGAGGCCGTTCGTCCCCGGTGTATCGATGACGACGCGGGCGGCGCCGGCGACGGTCGCTTTGGCGGTGGTCAGCTCGACGGTGGTGCCGGGATAATTCGAAACGGTGACGTAGCGGTTGGTCAGGGCGCCGAAGAGAAGAGATTTCCCTACGTTCGGGTTGCCGATCAGGAGTAACTTCCGTTCGCCGCTCTCCGTCGCAGTGTCGAGGCGCTGAAGCGCCAATTGAGACATGGTCGCAGTAACGCTGCCGCTGGTTTGGAATTTCCCAAAATGCTGATTCGCTTCGCGATTGCACTCGCGCTTCTCCTCCCCACACTCGCTCACGCCGATACCCTCGCGGACGTCCGCACGGCCCTCGGACGCCTCACGGCTCGCCAGCCGATCCGCGCCACCTATGAGGTGCGGCTCGTCCGCGACTCGAAGGGCCGCTTCGCCAACACCAACTTCCGCGGCAACGTGGCGGTGGAGCTCGAATCGGACGCCGACGGGGTCACGGTCACGGTCCCACGGCCAGTGCTCGACGAGATCGCCCGCGAGCGGAAGGCCCGCCTGACGGACCCGAAAGCGAAGGCCCCGGTCCTCGGCGCCCTCGACGACGTCGATCCGACACTCGCCGCCGAGGTCCTG
Organism: Thermoanaerobaculia bacterium; assembly: GCA_036399695.1. Lineage (GTDB taxonomy): Bacteria > Acidobacteriota > Thermoanaerobaculia > Gp7-AA8 > Gp7-AA8 > DASVEE01. The sequence goes on from DASWMP010000324.1 coordinate 13,354, forward strand.
GATTTTGCGCCCGCGCTGCTGCACAAGCTCGATGGAGCGAAGGTGCTGCAGGAAAAGCCGGGTGTCTGGCAGGGGAAGCCGGTCCGCATGCTGGTCGTGCAGGTCCAGGTGGAACGGCCATCCGCGAACGGCGAGGTCCGCCTCGGCAAACAGACCGTCACGGAGAACCGGATGACCCTGTGGCTGGGGGAGGATCTGGTGCCGCTGGCGGCGGAGCACGTGCTGGCCGTGAAGGCGTCGTTCCTGATCCTGCGCGGGGAGTTCAAGGACAAATCGAGCTGGGTCTTCGGCAGGCACGGAGACCGGCTGGTGCGGGTCCGGTATGACTCCAACGGGAGCATGTCGGGGATGGGGCAGAGCGGGACCGAGTCGCGCAACGCCCTGCTCAAGGTGCACTAATAGTGTCGTGACTGGTGACCGCGACGCGACCCCTGCCGGGGTCGAGGAGCAGGCGGATCTCATCCGGTGGCGGCGTGCCTTCGGCACTTGCCACAGGCTGATTTACGACACGCCTCCGGCGTGCAACTCCGGCACGGGCAGCAGCACCCCGAACTTCGACCCCCGCCCGACCACACTCTCCACCGCGATGCGGCCGCCGTGCGCCTCGATCAGGCGTTTCGTGATCGAGAGCCCCAGGCCCACGCTCCGTTCCGTCGTTGCAAGGGCGGTTGAGAGCCGGGTGAAGGGTTTGAACAACTGGCTCAGCTCCTCGGCCGGAATGCCGGGGCCGCGGTCTTCCACATCGACGACCAGCCACTGTTCCTCGCGGTAGACGCGGACCGTCACGGTGGCGCCGGTGGGGGAGTACTTGACGGCGTTGGCGACCAGGTTCTGCACGGCCTGGGTGATCTTCACCTGGTCGAGCATCAGCGGCGGCAGCGGGTCCTGCATCTCCAGGTCGATGTCGATGTGACGCCGCTCGCCGACGATGCGCATGGTGTCGACGACGCTGGCCGCGACGTGCGACAGGTGCGTCGATTCGGCGTTGATGCGGACGACGCCCGCCTCGACGGCCGAGAACGTGAGGACGTCGTCGACGAGGCGGAGCATGAAGGAGCCGTTGTTTCGCAAGCGGCTGAGCAGGTGCACCTGCTGATCGTTGAACTGATCGGCCTCCTCGAGGAGGAAGTCGATGAACGCGAGGTTCGCGCTGAGCGGGTTGCGGAGGTCGTGCGCGGCGACGCCGAGGAGCTCGTTCTTGTAGGCGTTGAGACGCTGCAACTCGGCGACCGTGCGGGCGAGCTCGCGCTGAGACGTCACCAGCTCGTTGTTCAGACGTCCGAGCTCGTCCCAGAGGTCGTAGCTCGAGTCGGTGCCGCGGATCGCCTGCGCCAGCGTGCGAAAGGGCTCTTCGCCGCCTGCTGCCGCGGCGGCGTCAGCGAATGCGGCGGCGTTTTGCGAGACCGGGACGGCGATCGTGGCGATGTCCTCGCCGGCACGCAGGGCGAAGCACTGCACCTCGCTCCCGCACAGCCGGAGCGTGATCGACCGGGAGAATTCGCCCGAGACCGCGCTCTGGAAGAACATGCGCGCCGGGCCGAGACTCTTCGCGTCCATGCAGCCGAAGAACGACGGCGAGAGCTGTACGTCCATGGTCTGCCAGACGACGCGGCTGATCCTGCCGTCAGGGCTGCAGAAGAAGGCGATGCCTTTCGGTTCCGCGCTATGGTCGCCGTCAGGCGAAGGAGTTGATGAGCTCGATGCAGTCATCTGCATTCGCAGCGTAACCGTCCGCACCCACCGATTTCCAGAGGGATGGCAACATTGAGAAGGCGCGGCCGCCCACGACGACCTTGCGTCCCTCCAGCGCTTTGCTGGCCCTGAAGAGGCGGATCACTTCCGCGACGGCCGCCAGGTGAGGCGTGAGCGTGGCGGAGATGAGCAGCACGTCGGCATTGCGGTCGGCGCACATCTGGACCGCGGAGGCCGCCGGCACGTTGGCGCCGAGGTAGTAGGTGTGCCAGCCTTCGAGCTCCAGCAGGTCGGAGACGATGCGCAGTCCGACTTCGTGCATCTCGCCGCCGACGCACATCGAGACGAGACGGCCATCGCGCTTCTCATTGCCGAAGATCCGGCCGTAGAGGTGCGTCATCACCTGCTGCGTGGCGGCGGTGCAGAAGTGCTCCTGCGCGACGGAGATCCGGTTGATCTGCCAGAGGCGGCCGATCTCGCGCTGCACCGGCTCGAAGACGTGGCGGTAAACGTCGCGCGGCGACTGACCGCCGTCCACTGTCTGCAGGATGAGCTGCAGCGCGCCCAGCCTGTTGCCGTTCAGGAGTTGCTGCAGGTAGCGCTCCGCAACGTCGTGCAGCGGACGGCCGGGATCGAGGAAGGAGGCAATGTCGTCCGGCATGGACGGCAGTGTCTCGATCGCGGCGCGAACGTATTCGACGGCGGCGCGGCTGGCTTCCATAGCCAGCCGGCCGGAGAGTGCCGAGGCCAGGATCCCGAGGTTGTCCGCCAGGTCGCTTGGCGGGACGTTGCGGCTGGCCAGCATCACTTTCGCCCAGGCCACGTAGTCGAGGAAGAGGCCCACGTCTTCCGCTTCCAGCGCGGCGGCGAGGTACTGCAGGTGGAACGCCGCGTCTTCGCGGCAGCGGATCCGTCCGATCGGCCCGTAGCGCTGTTCCAGCTCCGGATGAGCGAGGAAGTGGCGGTCCGTGATCGCGTCGGCGAGCAGGTCGATGCGCGTCCGGATCTCGTGCACGTCGATCATGAGGCGACGTACCGGAAGCCGCGCAGCTCCGTCGCCTTAGGGTCGAGCTTTAGTCCTTTCGGGATGCCGGAGTGGGAGTCGCGGTAGAGATGGCTGTGATGCCACTCGGTGAAGCTCGCCTCGTCCGTCCAGTAGGTGATGAGCCAGAACTCGCTGCCGTCTTCCGCGGGGGAGACGACGTCCATGCGGATGAACCCGGGGGTCTGCTCGACGAGGTGCGGCCGCGAGCGGAAGGCGTCGGCAACGTCGCCCTCCATCCCATTGCGCACGCGGAAACGGCTGATCGAAACGTAGCCGGGAGTCACGGCCGGAAGCTACACGCCGTGCCGAGCGAGGTCAAGCGGACGCATCATCGCTCGACCGCCCGATCACCGCTCCACACCGATCACCGCCGCCACCCGCTTGCCGATCCCCGAGAGGTTGGACTTGTCGATGACGATGAGCTCCGGCGGCAGGCCGATGCGCGCGCCGGGGTAGCCGGTGACGACGATGATGCGCCGCAGCATGTGCGGTTTGCTGTGGCGCATCGCTTCGATGACGACGCGGCCGTCGGCGTTGCCGAGGCGGATGTCGAGAAAGACGAGATCGAAGTCGCGCTGCAGGAGGGCAGAGGTGGCGGACGGCACGTCCTCCACGATCGTCGGCGCCAGACCGAACGGCCGGACCACGCGCGCGAAGATCTGCACGAACATCGGGTCGTCGTCGACGATCAGACAGGTGCCGGCCATGAGCGCATGATCGTACACTGACGGGCATGCATTATGGCTATGCGCACACGCCGATAGGCACGCTCCTGGTTGCGGGTGAGGCCGGCTCCGTGACGGTCATCTCCTTCCGCCCCGAGCCGCGCCCGGAGTGGACGCGGGACGACGCGCTTTTCGCCGGTACGATTGACCAGCTCGGTGAGTACTTCACCGGCCGCCGCCGTACGTTCGACCTGCCGCTCGTGCCGAAGGGCACGGAGTTCCAGCTCGCCGTCTGGAACGCGCTCACGAAGATCCCCTACGGCGAGACCCGCAGCTACTCCGACGTCGCCCGCACCATCCGCCGCCCCGACGCCGTGCGCGCGGTTGGCGCCGCCAACGGCGCCAACCCTCTCCCGATCGTGATCCCCTGCCACCGCGTCATCGGCGCCAACGGCGCCCTCACGGGATTCGGCGGAGGGATCGAGACGAAGAAGTTTCTGCTGGAGCTGGAACGGGGGGAGAGGAAGTTGTTTTAGCGCGCGTGCGAGGACGGGGGTGTTTTTGGTTTTTGGTTGTTGGTTTTTGGTTTTTGGTTTTGGTGGTTGTGCGGCGTTCTTGTGTTTACCAACCAAACCCAACAACCGAAAACCAAACCAGCGTCGTTGGTTTTTGGTAGTTGTGCGGCGGTTCTTGTTTTTACCAACAACCAACAACCAACAACCGAAAACAACCAGCGCCGCGTCGCGGCGCGTCAATCATGCGCCGAAAACAACAGCGTCGCGTTCGTGCCGCCGAAGCCGAACGAGTTCGAGAGCACGTGGCGCACTTTCTTTTCGCGGGCGGTGTTCGGGACGTAGTCCAGGTCGCACTCGGGGTCGGGGTTCTCGTAGTTGATCGTCGGGGGGAGGACGCCGCGGTCGATCACCAGGGCGCAGATGGCGCCTTCGAGGCCGCCGGCGGCGCCGAGGAGATGGCCCGTCATCGACTTCGTCGAGCTCATGGCCAGCACGCGGGCGTGATCGCCGAAGAGCTTCTTCACCGCGATCGTCTCCGTCTTGTCGCCGACGGGCGTCGACGTGCCGTGCGCGTTGATGTACTCGATGTCCGCCGGCTGCACCCCGGCGTCCTTGATGGCGCGCATCATCACGCGGACCATGCCGTCCCCTTCATGATGCGGGGCGCTGATGTGGTGCGCGTCGCTGGACATGCCGTAGCCGGTCAGCTCGCAGTAAATCTTCGCGCCGCGTGCAATGGCGCGCTCGCGCTCCTCGAGGATCAGGATCCCCGAGCCTTCACCCATGATGAACCCGTCGCGCTCGGCGTCCCAGGGACGGGAGGCGCGCTGCGGCTCGTCGTTGCGCGTCGAGAGGGCGCGCATGGCCGCGAACCCGCCTACCGCGAGCGGCGTCACGACTGCTTCGGTGCCGCCGGCGAACATGATGTCGGCGTCGTCGCGCTGGATGATCTTGAATGCATCGCCGATGGCGTGCGCGCCGGCGGCGCAGGCGGTGGCCGGCGCCGAGCTCGGGCCGCGCAGGCCGAAGCGGATCGAGACGTGGCCGGCCGCGAGGTTGATGATCGAGCCGGGGATGAAGAAGGGGGAGATGCGGCTCGGGCCGCGCTCGAGCATGACCTCGTGCATCTCCTGGATCAGCGGGAAGCCGCCGATGCCCGACGCGACGATGACGCCGGCGCGGTCGCCGTCTTCATTCGCCATGTCCAGCTTCGAATCGTCGAGCGCCATCTGCGCCGCGGCGATCGCGTAGTGGATGAAGGTGTCGGACTTTTTGATCTCTTTCTTTTCGAGGTAGTCCGCGGGGTTGAAGCCGTTGACCTCGCCGGCGATCTTGCAGGCGAACTGAGTCGTGTCGAACTTCGTGATGGTGCCGATCCCCGAGCGCCCTTCGATCAATCCCTGCCACGTCGGCTCGTTGCCGATGCCGAGCGGGGAGACCATGCCGATTCCGGTGACGACGACACGTCGCTTGTCCAAGAGAGCTCCTCTGAAAAGAAATTGGTCAGCCTGCGGTCTGTACGCGGGAAGGAGGTACGTTCATTCCCGGCGCGCCGACTGTGACTGACCTGTGAGAAAGGCTGCGCGAGCTCATCACCCGCGCGCACGATAGCTGTCTACTCGGTCTTGCTACTGGGTCTTGGCGCGCTTCTCGATGTACTCCACCGCATCGCGCACTCTGCGGATCTTCTCCGCCTCGTCGTCCGAGATCTCGACGCCGAACTCTTCTTCGAACGCCATGATCAGCTCGACGGTATCGAGCGAATCGGCGCCCAGGTCTTCGACGAACGACGCTTCCTGCGAAACCTCTTCGGCGTCGACGCCGAGCTGCTCGACGATGATGGACTTGACCCTTTCCTCAACCGACATCGGTATGTCCTCCTCAGTTATGGGGGAAACGCTGAAAAATGCTGGACGGGTTCTACCACAAAAGCGTCGGAGTTGGCAGTTGGCAGTTCGCAGCAGGCAGTGGTGGAAGCGGGAGCCACTGCCAACCGCCAACTGCCAACCGCCAACTGATGCACTAGACTCTCGCGCCGTGGCCAAACGGACTTTTACCTACGAGGAAGCTGCAGCCCTTCTCCCCGACGTTCAGCGCCTGACCGACGACGCCGCCCGCCGCGTCGAGGAGCTCGACGAAAGCGCCGTCGAAGCCTACGAATCCGTGGTCATGGAATGGGTCCGTTCGATCCTCGACCTCGGCATCGAGGTGAAGGGCCTCTGGCTCGTCGACTTCGACAACGGCAGCGGCTACTACTGCTGGAAATACCCCGAGCCCGCCCTGGAGTACTTTCACGGCTATGAGGAGGGGTTCGGGGGGAGAGTGAAACTGAATTGAGCAGCAGGCGCAGAGGCGTTTTTGGTTGTTGGTCCCCCAACCAAAAACCAAAAACCAACAACCAACAACCGTTCCCCCCACCAGCTCCCGACCCACCCCGACGACGGACCACTGACCACACCACATGCCACTAAAAGCCATCGCCTTCGACCTCTGGGAAACCCTGATCACCGACACGCCGGAGCTTTCGCGGCGGCAGGAGCGGCTGCGCATCTCGCGGATGGAGGAGATCCTCATTGCCGGCGGCCATGGGGCGCTCGCCGATCGGATCGATCACGCGTATCGCGCGCTCTGGCAGCGCTGCCAGGAGCTGTACTGGTCCGAGGATCGGGACGTGCCGTGCAGGACGCAGATCGAGCATTTCTTCGAGGCCCTCGGGCTCGATCACGCGCACTTTGACGAGCGCACGCTGGCCGATCTCGAGCATGCGTACGCGCATGCGGCGCTGGAGATCCTGCCGGCGACGGTGCCGGGCGCGCGCGACATGCTCTCGGCCGTCAAAGAGCGGGGATTCGGCGTGGGGCTGATCAGCAACACCGGGCGCACGCCCGGCTCCGTGCTGCGCGGCATCCTCGACCAGCTCGGCCTCGCGCCAATGATCGACGTCATGGTCTTCTCCAACGAGCATGGCCACTGCAAACCGCGGCCGTCGATCTTCGAGGAGCTCCGCCGCGGGCTGGACGTGCGGTTCGAGGAACTGGTGTTCGTCGGGGACAACCTCTACGCCGATGTGCATGGGGCGCAGCGCTGCGGCATGCGTGCGGTGCACTTCGATCCGCCGGTGCGAGGCACCGCCGTGGCGCCGCCGGTGGAGCATGGGCTCACGATCGTGCCTGATGCGCGCGTCACCCATCTGGCGGAGCTGCCCGGCGTCGTCGAGCGGCTCTCATGAGCGACAACCTCTGGACCATCCCCACCGAGCACTTCACCATCGAGGGGCGGTCCCGCGCCGGACACGAGACGTTCTTCCGCATCCGGGAGCTCGGTGTGGCCCTCGACATCGGACGTTGTCCCGATGCCGTCATCAGCATGTCGCACGTGCTCGTCAGCCACGCGCACCTCGATCACGCGGCCGGCATCCCTTTCTATGGCGCGCAGCGCCACCTGCAGCGGCTCGATGGCGGAACGGTCTACGTGCCGTCGGAGGCGCTGGATGACTTTCGGGCGCTGCTCGAGGTCCAGGCGCGGCTCACCGGCGCGCCGCTGGAGATGAACCTGCGGGGCGTCGCGGCGGGGGAGGAGGTGCGCATGACCCGCCGCCTCCTGGTGCGCGGCCATCGCGCCACCCATCGCGTGGCGGCGCGGGCGTACGAGCTCATCGAAGTGCGCCATCACCTGAAGGACGAGCTCCATGGCCGTACCGGCGAGGAGCTGGCGCGCATGAGGAAGGACGGGCTGGTCCTCGACGAGGAGTTCCGCCGCAGCATCATCTTCTATACAGGTGACACCGACCGGGGCCTGCTCGAAACGAACGAAGCGCTCTTTAAGGCCGAAGTCCTGATGATCGAGTGCTCCTTCATCATCGAGGGGCACCAGGAACGGGCCGCCCGCTACCGGCACATCCACATCGACGACATCGCCGAATTTGCAGAACGTTTCGAAAACGAGACGATCGTGCTGACACACTTCAGCCGGCGCTACTCGCCCGACGAGATCCGCAACGGCATCCGCCGGCGGCTCCCGCACGTGCTGCGCGACCGCATCCGGCTGGCATTGCCGGCCCCGTATCAGCGGTTATGACGGAGGCAGCACCGAATTTGCAGCGGGCGGCTCCCAGAAAGGTAAGCTCTCGTCAATGACGTCAAGGCTTTCGCGACCATTCGCGATTCTCGCGGTCTTCATCCTCCTCCTGGCCGACTCCTCGGCTTACGCGCAGCAGAAGAAAAAGACGACGACGCGCCGTAAGGCTGCGCCGGCACGCAAGGCTCCGGCGAAGAAGCCGGCAGTCAAACCGGCAGCCGCGCCTGCTCTCGCGACCGCTGTCGGCGTCAGTCTCGAAGAGCGGCTCGCCTCGCTCGTCAACAGCGCCGTGGCCCGTGGTTCCGACTCCAGCATCCAGATCGCGGAAGTGGAGAGCGGCCGGGTCGTCGGTCAGCGCAATCCGAATCTCGCTCTGTCGCCCGCGTCCAACATGAAGCTCTTCACGACGGCCGCGGCCATCGACATCCTCAAGCCGACCTTCGAGGTCACGACCGCCGTGTACGTACGCGGCGCCGTCGATCCCACCGGCACCCTCGACGGCGACGTCAAGGTCGTCGGCCGTGGCGATCCGACGATCGGCGGACGTTTCCACGACGGCAACGCCACCGCCGTCATCAACGAATGGGCCGCGGACCTCAAGCGCTCCGGCATCAAGACCGTCCGCGGGAACCTCATCTTCGAATACGGCTACTTCGATACCGATTACATCCATCCGACCTGGCCGCGAGACCAGCTCGTGAACTGGTACGAGGCCCCGGTGTCCGCCTTCTCCATGCAGGAAGGCTGCGTCGAGGTCCGGGTGCTGCCGTCGCAGCCCGGCCAGCCGTGCGTCGTGCAGTTCGAGCCCCCGACGAGTTACCTGCAGGTCGAGAACAACTGCCGCACCGGCCGCGGGCTCCCGTTCATCACGCGCCACCTGAACTCCAACAAGATCATCGTCCGCGGCGGCGTGCCGGCGCGCTCCGGCGCGACCGAGGTGTTCGTCACGGTCGAGAACCCGGTGCACTACTTCGCGTCGGTGACGAACGAAGCCTTCGCCCGCAACGGCCTCACCGTGCAGGGGCAGGTCGTCCTCGCTTCGAGCGATCCGCGCACCGACTGGCGCCAGGTGTCGGCGCACACGACCCCGCTCAGCGTCATCATCTTCGTCGTCAACAAGAAGAGCCAGAACCACTACGCCGAGCAGGTGCTGAAGATGCTGGGCGCCGAGAAGAACAAGCAGGGCTCCTGGGCCTCCGGCAACCGCGTCGTCACCGACTGGCTGACGACGAAGGTCGGCGTGCCCGCCTCCGAGTTCCGCGCCGTCGACGGTTCCGGCATGTCGCGCGACAACAGGGCCTCGGCCAACGCGTTCGTCCACCTGCTCCGTTACATGTGGAAGAGCCCGTGGCGGCAGGACTTCGTCAGCTCGATGCCGTATACCGGCGACCCGGACTCGAAGTTCGGCAACCGCCTCAAGCAGGAGCCCTACAAACGGCAGATCTACGCGAAGACCGGCTACATCGGCGGCGTGGTCGGGCTGTCAGGGTACGTCCATGCCCAGAGCGGAAAGGTGTATGCCTTCTCGTTCCTCTTCAACCGGTATCGCGTCGGTGTGTACGCCGTGTACCGCCTGCAGGACGAGATGCTGAAAGAGATCGTGCGCAACGGCTGAGGCGCGCCTCTATCCCGGAGTGCGGGGGCCGGTCGCCACCGCACTCGGGGATTCCTCGTGGCGCGACCCTCCGCGCACGGTTGTCACAGCCACACGCTAGCTCCGTAACTCCGCGTTGACCTCGCCTTCGCATCCGGTACCTATGATGCTGGACGATGCGCCTCGGGCAACTGATCGTGATTCTCGGCGACGCGCCCGCGCGCGCCCGCCTCTGCCGTCCGCCACTCGACGACACCCCGCCCGATCAGGAGCCGGCGGAGGACGATCGTGAGGCTACGGGACCCGTAAACCCTGCTGGCTCGCCAGCGTGATCTGGACCGTGTAGACGCCGCTCGGTTTCCGGACCGTCAGGAAGGCCTGGAAGCCGGGGAACTTGAGGACGTCTCCCAGGATCTCGGCTTCCCCGTCGCCGCGCACGTACCGCTTCACCAGGTCTTCGATCGACTCAGCGTCATACGTCTGGAACGTGACTTCCCCCGCGTTCGGCAGGGGTTTTCCGTTCATGTCCGTGAGGTGTCGCTGCTCGACGGTGAAGCGCATCAGCATCGCTGGTCCCGAATCTCCACCGATCGGGGCCTGCAATTCCGGTGCTACCAACCTCGTTCTATACTCACCTTGAAGGAGGGGCGATGAGCGACGAACGTACTACTGCGCCTGTGATCGGCCGAATCGATTTTCATGAGGTGGATCGCCCGGAGCCACTCTCCTCCGACAGATTCGTCGAGCCGATCCCGATCGCGCTCACCTTCGACGACATCCTCCTGCAGCCGGCCCGCTCGGACCTTCATCCGAACTTCGTCGACGTCTCGACGCGGCTCACGCGCGACATCCACCTGAACATCCCCATCCTCTCCGCGGCCATGGACACGGTCACGGAAGCGCGCCTCGCCATCGGCATGGCCCAGCACGGCGGCCTCGGCGTGATCCACAAGAACATGCCCATCGACCGTCAGGCCGAAGAGGTCGACAAGGTGAAGCGCTCGGAAGCCGGCATGATCGTCGACCCCGTGACGATGCGCCCCTGGCAGAGCATCTCCGAGGCGCTGCAGGTCATGGAGAAATACAAGATCTCCGGCGTTCCGGTGACGGACGCCAACGGCAAGCTCGTCGGCATCCTGACGAACCGCGACCTCCGCTTCGAGACCCGTTTCGAGATCCCCATCGCCGAGCGCATGACGAAGGACAACCTCGTCACCGTTCCGGTCGGCACCACGCTCGAGCAGGCCCGCGAAGTCCTGCACCATCACCGCATCGAAAAGCTCCTCGTGGTGGACGCCAACGGCGACCTCAAGGGCCTCATCACCGTCAAGGACATCCAGAAGGCGCGGCGGTACCCGCAGGCGGCCAAGGATCTCCTCGGCCGTCTCCGCTGCGGCGCTGCCATCGGCGCCGGCAAGGACGGTCTCGAGCGCGCCCGCGCTCTCGTCGACGCCAAGGTCGACGTCATCGTGCTCGACTCCTCGCACGGCCACTCGACCGGCGTGATGGACACGATCAAGCAGTTCAAGAAACTCTTCCCCGCCACACCGCTCATCGCCGGCAACATCGCCACCTACGAGGCGGCCATCGAGATGTGCGAGCTCGGCGTCGACGCCATCAAGGTGGGCATCGGCCCCGGCTCGATCTGCACCACGCGCGTCGTTGCCGGTGCAGGCGTCCCGCAGGTCACGGCCATCATGGATTGCGTCCGTGCCGCCGAGAAGTTCGACGTCCCGGTCATCAGCGACGGCGGCATCAAGTTCTCCGGCGACGTCACGAAGGCGCTCGCCGCCGGCGCGAATACCGTCATGATCGGCTCCCTCTTCGCCGGTACCGACGAAGCGCCGGGCGAAACGATCCTCTATCAGGGCCGCACCTTCAAGGCCTATCGCGGCATGGGCTCCCTCGGCGCCATGCAGCAGGGCTCGAAGGACCGCTACTTCCAGGAAGACACCAACGAGGTCGGCAAGCTCGTGCCGGAAGGCATCGAAGGAAAGGTGCCGTACAAGGGCTCCATCTCCGCGATGATCCCGCAGCTCGTCGGCGGCCTCCGCAGCGGCATGGGCCTCACGGGCTCGAAGAACATCGACGAGCTCCGCACCAAGTCGCGCTTCGTCCGCATCACGGCGGCCGGCCTGCGCGAGTCGCACGCCCACGACGTCATCATCACCAAGGAAGCGCCGAACTACCGCATCGAGGGGAACGAGTAACCTCCCGTCATCCTGAGCGATAGCGAAGGATCGATGGAGCTTCAGCGACGATGGTGGCGTTCGTCGCTGAAGCTCCATTGATCCTTCGCTGCGCTCAGGATAAAAAGCAAAACAGATGGTTACATTCATTGACGACGCCCGGCGCGAGCTCGAGCTCGACGCCTTCCCGGTCATCGTAGACTTCGCCGTCGAGCTGACGGAAGAGCGGATGATCGTCTTCACCAGTACGGAAAACGGCCTCCTGGCCGGCTTCCCCGCCTGGGAAGACGCCGACCGCGACCTCCGCCACTACGTCGCCGAGGACATCCCGCTCGGCCCCATCGAAGCCCCCTACGACGACCGCGACGAAGGCTGGCGCATCGTGATCTTCGAGCACGCCGGCTACGTGTACGTGCTGGAGGGGGACGATCCGAACGCCACCGAGTTCGAGGTGTTCTTCCGCGTTCCGCTGGACGTGTACTTCCGCTTATGGATGGAGTTGATCGAGCGCTTCCACCCCGGCGTCCCCCTCGACCCGCAAGGCGACGAGGACGTGGAGGAGTAGAATCGGCCGATGAGCGCGCGCGTCCAAGCGGTGTGGAATCAGGTCTCCGAGCTCTCGGCGGACGAACGCTCCGAGCTGCTCGACCTGCTGATCGCCGACCTGGAGCCGCCCGCCGATCCCGGGGCCGCGGAAGCCTGGGATCAGGAGATCGAGCGCCGTGTAGCGGAGCTTCGGTCCGGCGCGGTCCAGACGGTTCCGTGGGAGACCGTGAGGGCTTCGCTACTTGACCCCGCCAGACGCCCGAAGAATTAGGTTCACCCCTGCGGCGTGGCGCGATGCGATTGAAGCGTACGACTGGTACCTGGAACGGAGCCGTTCGGCTGCAGACGCGCTTTTGAGCGAGCTTGATGTCGCGATCCAGTGCATCGCTGAAGCGCCCGAGGCCTTTCCGCCTCATCGATACGGCACCCGCCGGTACCTGCTGCGCCGCTTCAAGTACGACGTGGTTTATGAGGTGATGGACGAGGAGATTGCGATCATCGCGGTTGCGCACCAGAACCGGCGGCCGTACTGGCGTTCACGCGTTCACCGCCGCTGAGCAAACAGAGCGATGGGACCTATGGGACCGATAGGACCTGTAGGACCGATGAGCCCCCGCCCATTGGTCCTATCGGTCCTATTTGTCCCATCGGCTCTCCGCCGCGGCACCCGGCGGTAGATCCCCGGACGAGGACGTGGAGGAGTAGCGCAATCTCGGAGTGCGGTGGCGCACGGAGGGTGTCTCAAAACGGTGCGTTTCGATCTACTCCCTTGGTTCTGCCGTCGATGAACCGGCGCCTGCGGGCGCGGACAGACAGGAGTGTCTGTCCCACATTCAGATTCCGCCGAATA
>DASWMP010000325.1:0-6428 GCA_036399695.1 Thermoanaerobaculia bacterium
GGTCGTGCGCGACGTGATCTAGATCGTCTGGAGCACCGAGCCGCCCCCGGAACCTCGCGCCCGACCCCCACTGGGCCCAGGGCCCTGGGCCCGGATCCCCAGGCGAAACGCAACGATCTGCTCCGCTTACCGTACAATCCATCGGACCGTCCGAACGATGCACATCGGCAGTGAATGGCTGGTAGAGGCGGCGGGGTGCCGCGCGGAGGCGCTGCGAAGCGTCGACACGCTCCGTCTTCTTTTTTCGCGCATCCTCGGCGAGCTCTCGCTCAACGCGCTGCACGAGCCGCGGTGGCACGTCTTTCCGGGCGAAGGCGGGATCACCGGCTTTGTGATGCTCACCGAGTCGCACCTGGCCTGCCACACCTATCCTGAGCATGGCGTCATCGCCATAAATCTCTATTGCTGCCGTCCCCGTCCCGAGTGGCCGTGGGAAGCGCGGCTCGCCGAGCTCCTCGGCGCGGAGGACGTACGGGTGCGCGTCGTCGAGCGTGCCATGGCCGTGGCCGAGGCGGTGACGTAGCGTGAGCACCGCGAACTGCCCCTCCTGCGGCGGCCCGATCGAGTTCAAGATCGGCTCCTCCGTCGTCATCGTCTGCAACTACTGCCGCTCCGTCGTCGCACGGACGGACGTCGGCTACGAGGCGCTCGGCAAAGTCGCGGCGCTCATCGATACCGGCTCGTCCATCCGTGTGAACGAAGGGGGCCGCTTCCGCGGCACCGGCTTCCGCATCACCGGCCGCACGCAGATGCGCCATCAGGCGGGCGGTACGTGGGACGAGTGGTACGCGGCCTTCGACGACGGCCGGTGGGGCTGGCTGGCCGAGGCGCAGGGGCGTTACTACATGACGTTCCAGGTGGCGGCGCCGGCGCCCGCGTACGAGCAACTGCAGCTCGGCGACAAGATCTCCCTGCCCGAGGACATGACCGTCACGGAGCTGGGGGAGGCGGCGCTGGCCTCGGCCGAAGGGGAGATCCCCTGGCGTCCCACGCCGGGCGATACGTACGAGTACGCCGATCTCTCCGGTCCGGAGAAGCGCTTCGCCACCATCGATTACAGCGAAGAGAAGCCGCTCGTCTTCAAGGGCTTCGAGACGAACCTCGGCGAGCTGGGGATCCGTATCGATCCGCGGTCGACGACGCGCATGCCCGTCGTCCGTCTCAACTGCACGAAGTGCGGCGGGCCGCTCGACCTCAAGGCGCCGGACAAGGCGGAGCGCATCTGGTGCCCGAACTGCGGCTCCGGCCACGACGTCACGCAGGGGAACCTGCAGTACATCGGGGCGCTCAAGAAGAAGAAGGTCGCGCCGTTCGTGGAGCTCGGGTCGACCGGCACGTTCGACGGCGTCCCGTACGTCCTGGCCGGCTTCATGGAGCGGTACGTCAAGTTCGACCGCAACTACTACTGGACCGAGTACCTTCTCTATAACGCCGAGAAGAGCTATCGCTGGCTGGTGAACAGCGACGGACACTGGACGTTCGTGACGCCGCTGAGCGCGGGTGACGTGAACGACCAGACGCCGGCCGGCGTCTCGAAGTACATCCACTACGGCCGCAAGCGTTTCAAGCTGTTCCAGGATGCGCCGGCGACCGTCTCGTACGTCCTCGGCGAGTTTTACTGGAAGGTGCAGCAGGGGGAGAAGGTCTTCGCCGTCGATTACATCGCCGCGCCGGAAGGGATCTCGAAGGAGATCACGCAGGGGAAGGGCGGCGAGATCAATTACTCGCATTCGCTCTACCTGAAAGCGCGCGAGGTGGAGCAGGCGTTCGGCATCGACGGCCTGCACTCGGCTCCCCCTGTCGCGCCGACGCAGCCGTTCCCCGGGCCGCGGCTCGGCTGCCCCTGGGCGATCCTGAGTGGATTGCTGATGCTGCTGGCGATCGCCATCTGGGCCACGCGTCCGAATCACGTCGT
Organism: Thermoanaerobaculia bacterium; assembly: GCA_036399695.1. Lineage (GTDB taxonomy): Bacteria > Acidobacteriota > Thermoanaerobaculia > Gp7-AA8 > Gp7-AA8 > DASVEE01. The sequence continues at coordinate 1,916 of DASWMP010000325.1, forward strand.
CTACAAGGACGTGCTCGACCTGACGGCGCCGGTGACGGCGGCGGAGACGACGAGCAGCGCCGGCACGACGACGGAGACGACAGCCACCGATACGACGGCCACCGATACGACGGGGACCGCCGCCACGTCGACGACGCCGGGCTGGGGGGAGTACAGCGCCACGACGTCGACGCCGCCGCAGGAGCAGCGCCGCGCGTTCTTCACACCGACGTTCACGGTGAGCGGCGGGAAGAACCTGCGGGTGACGGCGAAGGCGAACGTCGACAATTCCTGGATCTTCGTGGCCGGCGATCTGGTGAACGAAGGCACGGGCGCGCTCGAATCGTTCGAGATGCCGATCGAGTACTACCACGGCAGCGACGGCGGCGAATCGGGGAGCGAAGGGGACCGGGACAAGACGGTCTACCTCTCGGCGATGCCGGCCGGGAAGTATTCGATGCGGGTGGAAGCGCAGTGGGACCCGGCCAAACCGCCGCCCCCGCTGCACGTGGAGATACGCGAAGGGGTCTTCCGTTTCAGCCACTTCGTGCTCGCCTTCATCGCCCTCTCGATCATCCCGCTCATCGTGGCGCTCTGGAAGTTCCGCTGGGAAACGCAGCGCTGGAAAGACAGCTCACACAGTCCGTTCGGGCAACAGGAAACGGATGATGACGAAGAAGAATAGTTGGCAGTTGGCAGTTGGCGGTTGGCAGGGGAGAGGTGGGTTGTTGGTTGTTGGCTTTTGGTTCCCCCACCAACAACCAAAAACCAACAACGGTTTCCCCTCCACTGCCAACCGCCAACTGCCAACCGCCAACTAAAGCAAGGAGACAACCATGGGTCGCTGGCTCTACATGATCATCGGTGTCGGTCTGCTCGGGCTCTACAGCATGGTGGAGTTGCGCGGGCTGGAGTTCCGGCAGACCAAAAAGGGATTCGTTCCGCAGGGCGTGCGCGGCAAGCAGAGCGGGACACGCTCGTTCTGGTACAGCGGTTATCGAGGAGGGAAGTGATGGACTGGAATGTGTTCCTGAAGACCTTCATCACGACGATCGTCTACACGATCTTCGGCATCATCACGTTCGGTGTCGCCTTCTGGGCCATCGTCAAAGTCTCGCCGTTCTCGATCCGCCAGGAGATCGAAGCGGACCACAACAGCGCCCTGGCGATCCTGATCGGGTCCGTGATCCTCGGGCTGGCGATCATCATCGCGGCGGCGTTGCACGGATGAGGCGCGCGCGCTGCGGCGCGCGCGTTGTTGGTTGTTGGTTTCCGGTTTTCGGTGCTTCGCTCCGTCAACCAAAAACCAACAACCAAAAACCAACAACCAACACGCCCCCATGAATCGCACCCCCATCCTCTTCCTCAACGTCCTCATCATCGCGGCGTGCGGGCTCATTTACGAGCTGCTGGCCGGGACGGTGGCGAGTTACGTGCTCGGCGATTCGGTGACGCAGTTCTCGCTGATCATCGGGCTGTATCTCTCGGCGCTCGGCGTAGGGGCGTGGGTGTCGCGGTTCATCGAGCACGACCTGGCGGCGCGGTTCGTCGACGTCGAGATCGGCGTGGCGCTGTCGGGCGGGCTTTCCGCGCCGCTGCTGTTCATCGCCTTCGCGCGGCTGGACTGGTTCCAGGGCTTCCTCTACGGTCTGGTGTTCATCATCGGCGTGCTCGTCGGGCTCGAGCTGCCGATCCTGATGCGCATCCTCAAGGAGCACCTCGATTTCAAGGACCTGGTCTCCCGGGTCCTCAGCTTCGACTACATCGGGTCGCTCTTCGCGGCGGTGCTCTTCCCGATGTTCCTCGTGCCGCGGCTCGGACTGGTGCGGACGTCAATCATGTTCGGGCTCCTCAACGCGCTGGTCGGGCTCTACGGGACGTATCTCCTCCGCCCGCTGATCCGCCGCGTGACGATGCTGCGCGCGCGGGCGGTGTTCGTGATCGTCGTCCTGTGCGTCGCCTTCTGGCAGGCCAACGCGCTGACGAGCTTCAGCGAGGACGGTCTCTACAACGATCCGGTGGTCTATTCGACGTCGTCGCAGTACCAGCGGATCATCGTTACCCGCAGCGACTCCGGCTTCCAGCTCTTCCTGAACGGCAACCTGCAGTTCGCATCGGCCGACGAGTACCGCTATCACGAGGCGCTCGTGCATCCGCTCATGTCCGCCGCCGGCGCGCCGAAGCGCATCCTGATCCTCGGCGGCGGCGACGGCCTGGCCGCACGCGAGGTGCTGAAGTACCCGGGTGTCGAGCATGTCACGCTCGTCGATCTCGACCCGAAGATGACCGGGTTGTCCGAGGCGTTCCCGCCGCTCGGCGAACTGAATCGCCGTGCGTTTCGCGATCCGCGTGTGACGGTCGTGAACGCCGACGCCTACGTCTGGCTGGAACAGGGGCGCGATCGCTTCGACGCCGCCGTCATCGACTTCCCGGACCCGAACTCCTTCGCGCTCGGGAAGCTCTACACGACGCGCTTCTACCGCCTGCTGCGCAACCGCCTCACGCCCGACGCCGCCATCTCGGTGCAGTCGACGTCGCCGCTCTTCGCGAGGCGCTCCTACTGGTGCGTGATCCGGACGATGGAAGCGGCGGGGCTGTCCGTGCACCCGTACCAGACGACCGTGCCGTCGTTCGGCGTCTGGGGCTTCGCCCTGGCGAAGCAGCAGCCGTTCGACACGCCACGGCACGTGGCGGTGGCCACGCGTTTTCTCGATGAGGCTACGCTGGCGGCGATGTTCGTGTTCCCGCGGGACATGGCCCCGGTGCCGGTGGAGATCAACCGCCTCGATAACCAGATGCTGGTGCGCTACTACGAGGATGAGTGGCGGAAGTGGTCGTGATGACGGCGTTGTCCGTTTTCCGTTGCCCGTTGTCCGTGTTCTCGGCGGCGCCTTACGGACAACGGACAACGGACAACGGACAACGCCACCTATGTTGAGCCGGCGCGATCTCCTGGCCGCCTTCCTGGGCGCGCCGTTCGCGGCTGCTTGCGCGCGGCAGAGCGTGCCGGCGTTGCCGCCGGGTGTCATCGTCGGCGCCAGTGATGCGGTCGGGCACCGGCTGCGCACCGAGCGCGCTCCCGTGCCTTCCGAGTGGGAGACGCACGATGTCGTCGTCATCGGCTCGGGTGTGGCCGGTCTGGCGGCGGCGTGGCGGCTGCGGCATGCCGGGCTGCACGACGTCGTCGTGCTGGAGCTCGAGCCGGCGCTCGGCGGCACGTCGCGGAGCGGTCAGTCGCAGGTTAGCGCGTTCCCCTGGGGCGCGCATTACGTGCCGGCGCCGAGTCCCGAGAACAAGGTGCTGGAGCGCGTCCTCCGCGAGGCCGGCGTCTACGACGGCAACCACATCGCCGAACAGTTCCTCTGCCGCGATCCGGAAGAGCGGCTGTTCTATCGCGGACGCTGGTACGAGGGGCTTTACCTCATGGCCGGCGCGACGGACGCCGACCTCCGGCAACTGCACGCGTTCGAAGCAGAGGTGGCCAAGTGGATCGCCTGGCGCGATGCGAAAGGGCGTCGCGCCTTCACGATTCCGACGGCATATGCGTCCGACGACGCCGAGGTGACGGCGCTCGATCGCATTTCGATGGAAGAGTGGATGAACGCGCGCGGCTTCACGTCGCCGCGTCTCCGCTGGCTCGTCGAATACGCCTGCCGCGACGACTACGGCACGCTCCTCGGCGGCACGAGCGCCTGGGCCGGTCTCTTCTACTTTGCGTCGCGCGTGGCGAAGGCAGGGGAGGAGAGCGATCCCCTCATCACGTTCCCCGAAGGCAACGGCCGCCTCGTCGCCCTGCTCGGCAACGGATCGCAGGTGCGCACCAACTGGCTGGCCATGAACGTCGCGCCTTTGAACGAGGCAATCGAGGTCACCGCGATGACCCCCAACGGCCCCCGAGGTCTGCGCGCAAAACAGGTCGTCTTCGCCGCGCCGCAGTTCGTCGCCCCGTACGTCATCGAGCCCTGGCGCGACGAGCCGCCGCCGCACGTGCGCGAGTTCTCGTACGGCTCCTGGCTCGTCGCCAACCTCACGCTGCGCGACCGCCCGTCGTCGACCGGCTTCCCCCTCGCGTGGGACAACGTCCTCTACGACAGCCCCTCGCTCGGCTACGTCGTGGCCACGCACCAGCAGGGCATCGATCACGGTCCGACGGTGCTGACGTACTACCACGCCCTCACCGACGCCGACCCCCGCAAGTCGCGAGAGCGTCTGCTCAGCGCCGGCCGCGACGAATGGGCGGACGTCGCCCTGGCGGATCTCGGCCGCGCCCACCCCGACCTGCGCCATCTCACCGAGCGCCTGGACGTGATGCGCTGGGGCCACGCCATGATCCGCCCCAAACCCGGTTTCGTCTGGAGCGATGCCCGCCGCAAAGCCGCCCAGCCGTACCGCGGGATCCACTTCGCGCACTCAGACCTCTCCGGCGTTGCGTTGTTTGAAGAGGCGCTCTACCAAGGTGTGCGAGCCGCGGAAGAGATTCTCGAATCACGCGGCCAGCCCAGCGCGAGTTTCCTCTGAAAACGAGTTGGCGGGT
>DASWMP010000326.1:0-18969 GCA_036399695.1 Thermoanaerobaculia bacterium
CAGTCGGGCGCTCGAGGGTTCCGGGCGGGCGCTCGAGGGTTCCGGTCGGGCGCTCGAGGATTGCAGTCGGGCGCTCGAGGATTCCAGTCGGACGCTCGAGGATTCCAGTCGGGCGCTCGAGGATTCCGGTCGGTCGCTCGAGGATTCCAGTCGGGCGCTCGATGATTCCAGTCGGACGCTCGAGGGTTCCTGTTGGGCGCTCGAGGGTTCCAGTTGGGCGCTCGAGGGTTCCGGTTGGGCGCTCGAGGTGTCCGGGCGGGCGCTCGGGGTGCCACAAATAGGACCAACCGTGCCACCCCAACGAAGTTGAGGATCGCTTGTGGGAAATCGGCACAACCCCGGTTCCAGCCTGGGACGCGAAATACGTGATCGACAACCCGCAACAGATGAACACATATTGGGGCTGGCCATGCTCGTACGCATTCCTCAGCCGCTCGATCTGTACATCCGTGAACGCGTTCGCCCGCGCCGGAAGCCCTGGGGCTACGGCCGTCATCACCGATCTCGACGTGGCATTCCAGTCGAGCTATGTATCACTCTACAGCGGTCGGGAGGTTGCGATTGCGCCCCAGCCTTGAACGCGGTGCGCTCGCCCTTCTCGTCTCGCTGGCGCTATCAGCAAGCATGAATGCCGACGATGAGGTGATCGCGCGCATCGGCGAGCGCCGGGTAACCGCGGCCGAGGTCCGTGTCTCGCGTGAAACGGCTGCAGCGAATCCGCGCTGGCTTCAAGGCCGCTCTGTGGAAGTTGCCTGTGCCGCCGCGGAACAGGAGAAGTTTCGGCAGATCGTCATCAACGAACTGCTCGAGCGGATTTGTGCGCTGGAGAGTTGCGGACCATCCGACGAGGAGACCGAGCCGTTCCGTTCGGCGATTCTGAAGAACGACGCACAACTGCGCGGGCTCGTGGACGCCGGACTGCAGGTGTCGCGCGCGGCCGCTCGTGTCTATCGTGGCGAGGCGATCGAAAAAGTCTACGAAGAAGCGATCAAGCCTCAGGGACGCACGCTCGATGACTTCCGCCGGGAAGTGGCCATGTACCGTTCACTGGAGGTGGTCGAGCGGCATCTGCAGAAGGATCACCTGCTGCTGGCCCGTCAGCAATTCGAGCGAAGCGCACGTCGCAGCGCGATTCGCGCGCTGCTCCGCCAGCGGATCGAAGCCGCTGCGCGCGCGAAGAATCAGAGCGTCGAAGACGCGGCCGGCGATTATCTGAACGCCATGGCCGCCAGGATCGGCGTGGACATCATCGACTCACGGTTCCGCATGCCTTCAGGGAGAGAGGTCTTCCTATGAATCACAAGCTGCTCATCCTCTGTGCGGTGCTCGCGGTCCCACTGCTCGCCGAGACGCCGGCGAGGAAGATCACAGTCTCGATCGAGAAGAAAGCGACGGCCCGCGAGCAGATCGAATACGCCCGTAAGCTGATGCGCACCGTGCCTGCTACGCGGGGCGAGGAACGTCATCTGGCGGTAGCGAATGCCGCCGGAAACCTGACGGCGGTGGAGCGCGCATGGCCGGACGACCATGCTGCGATCGCCGAGGCCAACGTCCTGCTCGTGGAGCTCTACACCAATGCGAGCATGCCGCAAAACGCGATCGAGGCCGCAGAGCGCGGACTCACAAAGCGACCAACGGATCATCGCCTGTATGCCGCCGCAGGACGAGCCTACGAGCGCGTCGGAAACAAAGCCGCGGCCAATGCCTCATACGAGAAGTTGGTGGAGACATTCGACGCCCGCCGTGGCGACTGGACGGAAAACGTCGGCGCGCTCAGTGCCGCGGCCTTTTTCTTCGAGAAGGACCGGCAACACACCAGAGCCGCCGTCGCTCTGCGCCGTGCCGCGGCAGTCCAGGGCCTCACGCCGACCATTCGCGTGACGCTCCTGCTACGTGCGCTCGAGCAATCCGCGCTGACCACCGATCGCGGCGCCGTGACCGCCGACCTCGCCCATCTCCGCGATGCACATCGCCGCGCGCTTGCCACGACTCTCACGCCGGCGCAAAGCGAGATGCTGAAGATCGCTGAAGCGGCGATCGAGCGCTATGAACGCGGTTCGCGATAGCTGATTCGTCCATAGGTCCCATAGGTCCCATCTGTCCCATCGTTCCCCGCTTCCAAAACAAAAGGGCCGGCTTTCGCCGGCCCTTCATCGTTCAAGCAGGTGGTGACGGCTACGCCGTGGCGGCGTCGCGGATTGCGTCTTCGTCCTCGGCGCGCACGCCGCGCTTGCGGCGGAACCATTCCTGGACGTCGTCGAAGATCGAGTAGAGAACCGGGGTGGCCAGGAGCGTCAGCAGGAGCACGAGGGTCTGGCCGCCGATGATGGTGGCGCCGATGGCGCGGTTCGTGGCGGCGCCGGTGCCGCTCGAGACGACGAGCGGGATCATGCCGGCGACGAAGGCGAGCGTGGTCATGAGGATCGGGCGCAGACGGTCGCGGTTCGCTTCGCGGATGGCTTCGGCGCGGTGCATACCGCGCTCGCGGAGCTGGTTCGTGTGGTCGACCTGAAGAATGGAGTTCTTCTTGACGATACCGAACAGCACGACGATGCCGAGTGCCGAGAAGATGTTGATCGACTCGTTCAGCAGCACGAGCGACAGGATCGCGAACGGCACGGTCATCGGCAGCGACAGCAGGATCGTGATCGGGTGGACCCAGCTCTCGAACTGCGCCGCGAGGATGAGGTACATGAAGACGATGGACAGCGCGAAGGCGAGCATGAAGTTCATGCCCATCTCCTGCTGCTCCTTCGCGCGGCCGGTGAAGCCGTACGAGAAGCCCTTGGGCATGTTCAGCTCTTTCGCCTTCTGCTCGAGCAGCGCCATGACGGTGGCGGACGAGTAGCCCGGCTGCATGTTCGCGAGGACCATGACCATGCGGCGGCGGTTGTAGCGGTTGATGACCGACGGGCCGGTGCCTTCCTGAAGCTGCACGAGGTCCGCGAGCTTGACGGTGCTGCCGGTCGCGGACGGCACTTCGATCTGCGAGATGCCGGCGACGCTCGCGCGGGCCTGCTCGTCGGCGCGGACATGCACCTCGTACTCTTCGCCGCCCTCGTAATAGCTCGTGGCCTGCTGCCCGCCGACGAGGACGTTCAGCGTGGCGGCGAGGTCCTGCACGCGCACGCCGAGGTCGGTCGACTTGTCGCGGTCGATGCGGACCGCGAGCTCCGGCTTGCCAACGATGAAGTTCGTCTGCACGTCGGTCGTGCCGAGCTTCGGATCCTTGATGGCTTCCGTGAGCTGGCGCGAGTACTTGTCGAGCTGGTTGAGGTCCGGACCGCCGAGCCAGAACATGACTTCGGCGTCCGTACCGCCGCCGAACTCGTTGACCGGCGCGACCTGCGTGACGAGGTTCAGCCGCTTGTACTGCGGCAGGATCTGCGTGCGGACGCGGTCCATGATCGCGTACTGATCGTCGCGCTCGTTGGCGGCGCCGAGCTTCACGTAGATCGTGCCGAGGTTCAGCGTCTGCTGCGGATCGTCACCGATCGTCACGACCGTGTTCGTCACGCCTTTGAGCTGGCGCGCACGCGTGGCGATCGACTCCAGGATCGTCATCGTCGCGTCGACGCTGGCCCCTTCAGGCGCGCGGACCGTGATGGCAAACTGACCTTCGTCGTCGTACGGGAGGAAGTTGCTGTCGACGATCTTGAACAGCGGGAACATCGACAGGAACACCACGGCCATCGCCGTAATGATCACCCAGCGATGGGCCATCGAGAAATCGAGCATCTTCATGTAGATGCGCTCGACGAGGGCGTACAGCCCCTTCGAGCGCGTGCTCTCGCCCTCGCTGTGATTGAGGTCCTCGCGGCGCAGGTAGCGCGCGGCCATCATCGGCGTGAGCGTGAACGACACGAGCAGCGAGACGGCGATGGCGAACGCCATCGTCACACCGAACGAGAACATGAAGCGGCCGACGACGCCGGCCATGAAGGCGACCGGCAGGAAGACGACGATCAGCGACATCGACGTGGCCATGACGGCGAGGCCGACTTCCTTCGTCCCCGCGACCGCGGCTTCCGCCGGCGTCATGTTCTTCTCTTCCATGTGCCGGAAGATGTTCTCGAGCACGACGACCGCGTCGTCGATGACGATACCGACGGCCAGCGTGAGCGCGAGCAACGTGATGACGTTGAGCGTGAAGCCCATGTACGCCATGGCCGCGAACGTCGCCACGAGCGAGCTCGGGATCGCCACCGCGGCGATGAGCGTCGGCCGCGAGTTTCGCGCGAAGTAGATGAACATCCCCAGCCCGATGACGACTGCCAATGGAATGGCGATCGACTTCGGCAGCGGGATCGAGTGGCCCCACACCAGCGTGTAGAGCAACAGCGTCGCGCCGACCATCGCCAGCACGACCCACGGGCGAGGGCTCGAAAGGAACAGCCAGACGATGAGCGCCGCGAAGATGGAGCCGAGGATGAGGTGCTCTTTGACCGCGCCGACGGCGGCGAGGACGAACTCCGACTGATCGCGGATGATGTCGAGCTTGTAGCCGGCCGGAATCTGCGGGCGGATCTCTTCGACGCGCTCCTTGATTCCGTCGACGACGGAGATGGCGTTCGTGCCGGACTGCTTGCGCACCTGCAGCACGACCGCCGACTTGCCGCCGACCGTCGCCGCCGACTTGATGTCGGACATGCTGTCTTCGATCCGCGCGATGTCGCGGATGCGCACCGGCGTGCCGCCGTTGTTGGTGACCGGGATGTTCCCGAATTCCTCGGGCGAGGTGACGCGGCCGTACGTACGCAGCGTGAGATCGCGCAGACCCTGCTCGACCTTGCCGCCCGGGATCTGGATGTTCTGCGCCTGCAGCGCGGCCACGACCTGCGCGGCCGTGAGGCCCTGCGAGGTCAGCTTGGCGTTGTCGACGACGACGTTGATCTGCCGCGGACGCGCGCCGATGACGAGCACCTGGCCGACGCCCGTGACGGTCTCGAGGCGGCGGCGGAGGTTCTTGTCGACGTATTCGGAGATGTCGCGCTGCGAGCCCGGACCGGAGACCGCGATCGTGACGACCGGAATGGCGCCCGGATCGAAGTTCTGCACGATCGGAGGATCGGCGTCGGTCGGCAGCGAAGCGACGATGGTCGAGATCTTGTCGCGCACTTCCTGCGTGGCGACGTCGCGGTTCTTCTCGAGATCGAACGAGATCATGACGACCGACACGTTCTCGGACGAGAACGACGTCAGCTCGTTGATGCCGCTGATCGTGTTGACCGCTTCCTCGATCTTGTCCGTCAGCTCCGTCTCGATCTCTTCCGGCGCCGCACCCGGCAACACCGTCGTGACGATGACGAACGGGAACTCGACGTTGGGAAAGCGATCGACCCCGAGCTTGAGGTACGAGAACGCGCCGATGACGACCAGGGCCAGGATGATGACCGTGGCAAAGACAGGACGCCGGACGCAGATTTCAGCTAGTTTTTGCATTGGTGTACCCGTTTTCCGTTGCCCGTTGTCCGTTGTCCGTCTCCGCTCTCCGTACTCTCACGGACAACGGGCAACGAACAACGGACAACGCGCTCTAACTAGTTCAGCTTCGTTTCGACGCGGGCGAACAGACCGGGCCGCAGGCGGCCGTCGTTGTTGCCGAACTGCGCCTCGGCGAACATGGTGCGCGTCTTCGGGTCGATTACGCCACCGAGTGTCGTGATCGTGCCCTCGAAGACTTCATTGGGATAGGGATCGACTCTGGCTGCCACCTTGTCGCCGACGCTGATCTTGCCGAGGTAACGCTCGGGGACGGCGAAGCGGAGCTTGAGCGGCGAGAGCTGCACGACGACGAAGGCCACGCCGGCGTCGCCGAGGCGGGCACCGACTTCCGTACGCTTCTCTGCGACGACGCCGGCGACCGGCGAGCGCAGCGTCGAGTCGGCCATGTGCTGACGCAGGAGCGACGCCTGCGCCTGCGCGGCCTGCAGGCCTGCGGCGGCCTGGTCGTACATGGCCTGCGAACGGTCGAACGTCGCCTTCGGGATCGATTCCTTCGCGATCAGGTCGCGCTTGCGGTCGAGATCGCGGCGTGCCTCGTCCATCGCGGCCTTGGCACGCGCCACTTCCGCTTCCGCGCTCTGCAGATTGAGGCGGATGTAGTCGCTCTCCAGCTCGAGCACGGGCTGACCCTTGCTCACGCGCGTCCCTTCCTGCACGTACATGCGGGCGACGCGGCCGGGGATCTTGGGCGAAAGCTCGGAACGGATCGGCGAGACGAACTCTCCGGTCGCTACGAGCGTGTTCGCGTCGGCAGCCTCGGCGGTCGAGGTGACGGCGCCATCGGTGCCGGTCGTGGCCGGCGTGGCGCTGGCCGTGACGCCCTTGACGTCATCCGGCAGCGGCGGGGCCTCGGTGGTGGCGGTGGTCGACGTCGTGGCCGTGGCGGCCTGCGTCGAGTCGTCTCCGCCGCAACCGAACAGGGCGACGGTCATCATCAGAACGGCAAGGGTGCGGGTCAGTGTTCGCATCATTGATTACTCCTGAGTCCAACAGCTTCTTTCAAGGCACCGGCAGCGAACCAGACGCGCAGCGCGGCGAGATCACGATTGAGAGATTCTTCGGCCACGGCACGGCGAGCGTTCGCCAGCGAGGCCTCGGAGGAGGCGAGGTCGAGCGACGTCGCTTCCTGTGCGCGGTACAGCTCGAAGACCTGATCGTACTCCGCCTGCGCGGCCGCGAGCTGGTCGTTGGCGAGCGTCAGGCCGGTGCGCGCCGACTCGAGCTCGGCGAGCGCGCGGCGGACGTCTTCACGGGCCGTGAGCTGCGTCTCCTCGAGCTGCAGCTTGGCCTGCTTCTCGCGCTCTTTCGCGCCGGCCACGCGGGCGATCACTTCGCCCGACTGGAAGACCGGCACGTTGAAGCGCAGCGCACCGTACGAGTAGCGATCGGCGGGGAACGAGGAGCGCTGCTGGATGTAGCCGCCGTCGAACGTGACGGTGGGCAGCCAGTAGCCGCGCTGCTTCTGCACCTCGAGCTCGGCGATGCGGACGTTGTTCTCGGCGATGTCGACGTCGGGACGCGAGCCGATGGCGCGCGCGACGAGCTCCGCCTCGGAGGGCAGCGGCGGCAGCGCGCGCTCCGGCGTGTCGACGACGATCTGGCCGTCGAGCTGCAGGTCCTCGCGCAACTGGGCCACGGCCTGCTCCCGCTGCTGCTGCGCGGCGGCGAGGAGACGCTGCGACGCCTTGATGGTCGTCTCGGCGCGCAGGATGTCGACGCGCGTCACTTCACCGGCCTCATAGAACGCTTTGGCCTGGGTCAGCGTGCGCTGGGCGATCTCCATGTTGCGGCGCTCGACTTCGATCCGCGCGTCGGCGTTGACGGCCGCGAGGTAGAACGACGCCACACGCAGCAGGATCGCATCCTCGGTGCTGCGGACGCCGACCACCGCATTCTCGACGCCGAGCCGCGCCTGCGAGTAGGCGCGCAGCTCGCGCCGTCCGGCGAAGATCGGCTGCGACAGCGTCAGGTTGTAGTTCCAGTCGTTGCGCGGCAGGATCGTGACGGCGTCATTGCCCTCGCCGAACGTCTGCTCGATGCTGTTCCGCGTCAGCGCGCCGTTCAGCGTGATGCGCGGCAGTACCGACGACAACAGGAACTGCCTCTGCGCCTCGGCATAGCCGACCTCGGAGCGCGACCGCTCGACGGTGTTGTTCACCGACATCGCGCGCTGCAGGGCCTCGTCCAGCGTGAGGCGTGTCTGGGTTGCCTCCTGCGCCTCGAGACGCAGGGTGAAAAAGAGAAGGAGTACTGCGAAGACTCGTTTCAAACATCAACTCCGTTTTCGAATACCGTCGAAGAGCACGTCCGTCATGAACGCCACGTCGACTTCGTCGGGCGGCGGCGCTTCGGACATCACGCGGTCGAGCACGATCGCGTTCGTCGACTCGATGATGAAGAGGGCGAGGCGCTGGGAATCGAACTGGCGGATCTCCTCCGCTTTCATGGCCGCCTCGAGCTGCGCGGCGAAGTGGTCGAAGGCCCCCTTGTACTGCGGTTCACACGTGCGGCGATGCCGCCGCTGCTGCGCGGCGTTTCCCTCCGGCAGGCGGAGCGAAACGTAAAGGCGAAAGAACTCCCGATTGTCGTTGAAGAACGAAATCTTGGCAGCCAGGGCCGCGCGGAGCTTGTCGTGAAACGACCCCACGGTGTCCATGGCACTGTCGATGTGCTTGATCAGGTCGGTGATGGCCCGCTCGAACGTCTTCTCGACGAGCTCATCGCGGTCGCGGAAGTAAAGGTAAATCGTCCCTTTCGCGACCCCGGCCTCCTCGGCAATCTCCTGCATCGTCGCCGCCGCCATACCTTTCCGGGCGATGACACGCATCGTCGCCTCCTGGATGGACTGGATGCGGTACTCCTGCACCACTTCTTCTTTGGACTTGGTTTGGACCATAGGCTAGAACTCATCTGTTCAGGTCACTGAACGCGCGGTCAGTGAACCAGAAGACTTGGTCAGCGTCAAGAACGGAGTGGTCAGCGTTCACGAAGTTGTGACCGGAGCGATACGGAATCTCCGTCTCTGGATGACGGAACTTTCGTCTGCCCCGACGGATGGCGGAGCGCCTGCGGCGCCTGGGGAACGATAGGACCTATGGGACCAATGGGACCCATAGGACTCATCGAAAGCCCATAGGTCCCATAGGTCCCATAGGTCCCATCGTCTCCCCTGCGCCCATGGAGCGCGGGTGTCAGCCCAGCATCACGCCGCCCGCCGCCGCGCCGCCGCCTGAACGGTCGTCGCGCGGCGCACGGTCATCGCCGTGGTGTTCCCCTGCCCATCGGTCACTTCGATGCGCAAATCGATTGCCCCGCGCGCCGTCCTGGCGATGCCGCTGACATCCGCGCGGTAGTGCGTACCGGTGGCGATGTGCCCCAGTTGCCGCACCATCCCGGAGTCCTCGGCGATGACGGTCAGCGGGAGCGGCTGCCACTCCCCTCCTTCAGTCCGCCAGAAAACGCGCGTTGCCGCGGCATCGAACGGCCGCGAGACGGGCACGCCGCCTTCATCGCGAAAATCGCCCGCCGAGAGCAGCAGCGCGGCCGGCGCGTTCGGCTCCAGATGGGTGACGACCGCGCCGTTCCCGTCGACGAAGCGCATCGAGGTCACTTCAGGCGGCCGTGCATCCTCCCGCGACGTATCGAACGTCGACGTCGCCTCGCCGAACACCGAGGACCATTCGACGCGGAGCGGCCCTCGCGTCTCGAAACGCTGAATGAACTCCGGCACCTCCTGCGTCTCCAGCAGGGCGCCGGTCACGCCATCGAAGAACCGCACGACCCCCGGGGTCCCGCGCCGCGCATCACCATGCGGACCCACGTGGTGCCCGCTGAAGATGACGGAGCTGCCCAGCGTCCCGACGAACGGCCGCGGGAACGCCGGCGCGAGGCCGAAGGCCACGACGCCTTCGCGGACGTCCACGGCCGCGGGCGACGGCACGAGCTCGTCGGAGAACCACGTCCTGTCGCCACGCGCGCGCAGCACCGGCGCGGCCACCGTCCCGGCCGGCCATCCGGCCTGAAAACCGGCGGAGAACGCGCTGTCGGGATCGACGTCCGGCGTCGTCAGCAGCTCACCGCGCCAGGTGGCCGCCAGGCGCCCGTCCGCGACCGGCAGCGCGGCCAGATCCGAGCCGCGCTCGCGGTTCAACCATCGCCCCATGCCCAGCCACGCCGCCCCTTCCGGAACCGCCACGGGATCGAAGCGGACCGTGGCGCGGCGGAAATCGCGCTCGTTCGTCAGCACGACCGTGCCGTGCGGCTCGTACACCGGCTGATGCTGCACGACCAGCAGGCGGTTGCGGTCGGGCTCGAACAGGGTCTCGGCCGCGAGCAGGCGCATGCCCCGCGGCAGGTCCGAGATCCGCAGCTCCGGTGCGCCGGTCGGCTGCAACGTGTAGCCTGCCTCCGGCGTGACGATGCGGAAGTGCTGCAGCCGCACCGCATTCCCGCCGTAAGAGCTCAGCGTCCGGCCGGTGTCATCGACACCGGCCAGGCGGACCCGATGCGGTGCATCGGCCTGCGACAGCGCGAGCGTCAGGTCGTCCGTCACGGTTTCGCGCCGCACGATCACCCGGTCCTGCGACATGCAGATGACGTCGTACGTCCCTTCCGGCACCAGCGCCTCGATGCCGCGCGCGTGATAGATGGACCTCGTCCAATAGCCCGGCTTCCAGAGACTGACGAACGCGCCCAGCTCGTCCGACGTCACGACGGCCTTCGCCGCCTTGACGAACGTCCAGGGAATCTGCCCCGCCGGCTGCCCATCGGCCGTCACGGTGATGCGCCCGCCGAACGTCAGCGTATCCAGCGACGGCGCGCCGGCCGCGGCGTTGTTCACCTGGATCGTCAGGACCACGTCCCGGCTCTCTTTCGGTCCGAGCGCGAACGTCGAGGGCTCGGCCGTCACAGCGATCCCGTTCTGCGACGGCGTCCGTAGCGCGAACGACGCTGCCGCCTCGCCGTAATTCGTCACCCGCACCGTCTGCGACGCGTCCCATTCCGGCAGCACGGGACGCGAGCGCCCGAACGCCACCAGCGCCGGCGACGCCGTCGTCAGCGCCGACGCCGCCGCGCGCACGTCAATCCGCCCTCCGCCCTGCGCCATCACCTCTGTATCGATCGGCACTGCCGTCGTGACCAGCAGCGCCTTCACCTCCATGGGCGTGAGCTCCGGCCTGAGCGAAAGCAGCAGCGCGCACGCCCCGGCGACGTGTGGTGTGGCCATCGACGTGCCGCTGTACACGACCGTGCCGCCGCCCACTTTCGCCGACCGGATGTCCACGCCCGGCGCGACCACTTCCGGCTTCATCGTCAGCGTCACATGCACCGGTCCGCGCGAGGAGAACGAGGCGAGCCGGTCGTCGCCGTCGGTCGCGCCGACCGTGATCGCTCCGGCCGCCGCCGCGGGCGTCCCGAGGAACTGGCCGACCCCGTCGTTGCCAGCCGCGACGCAGGCGATCACGCCCGTCGCGACCGCGTTCTCGACGGCAGCGATCGTTGGATCGTCGACATACGAAAAGGACGAGCCGAGGCTGAGATTGATGATGTGCGCGCGATCGGAGAGGTCGCCGTCCTGGTTCGGATCGACGGCACGCTCGATGGCCGCGATGACGTCAGAGGACATTCCGCCGCCGTTGTCGCCGAGGACGCGGTAAGAGAGCAGGCGGGCAGCGGGAGCGACGTCCAGCACCGTCCCGGCTACATGCGTTCCATGGCCATACCCGTCGGTTGGATCGTCGTCCTGTCCGACGAAATCGTAACCGCCGGCGATCCTGCCGGCGAAGCGTTCGTGCTTGGGATCGATCCCGCTGTCGATGACCGCGACAACGATTCCCTCCCCCTGCTTGCCGAGCTGCGCCCAGAAGCGCTCCGCGCCGATCCGTGCGACCGAGCCGTGGTCGGCCAGCGCCTTCATCTCACGATCTTCATGCACGCTCTTCACGTACGGCAGCGCGCGCAGCTCCTCGATCCGTGCACGCGTGACCGTCAGTGCAGCGCCGCGGAACACGCGCGAGTACTCGTGGCGCAGTTCCGCTGAGGCGTCCCGGCGCAGGCGTCCGTGCAGCGTGGAGAGCCGCGCGCGCGTCGATTCCGGCGCGGCGATCCTGTACTCGACGATCACGGGAACGCGATCGGTCGCGGCTTTCGGGGCAGGGACGGCGAGCGCGAGCAGGAGCGCCAGCAGAGGCATATACCGGTACGACGAGCGCCCCGCGATTATGTTTCGTCCACTACAATCCCCTCACCCGTCATGCTCGCCCCCGGTTCGCGTCTTGGCCGCTATGAAATCCGTACGCTCCTCGGCGCCGGAGGCATGGGAGAGGTCTATCTCGCGCACGACACGCAGCTCCTGCGGCCCGTCGCGCTGAAGGTGCTGGGGGCGGCGCTGCGGTCGGACCTGGAGCTGCGCAAGCGGCTCGAGTACGAGGCTCGCGCGGCCTCGGCACTCAACCATCCGAACATCCTCACGGTGTACGAGGTCGGGCAGGAAGGGGAAGACCACTTCATCGCCACGGAGTACGTCAGCGGGATCACGCTGCGCCAGCGGATGCTGCGGGCGGAGCTGAACCTCGGCGAGGTGCTGAACATCGCCGTGCAGATCGCCTCCGCGCTGGCCGCGGCCGACGCCGCCGGGCTGGTGCACCGCGACGTCAAGCCGGACAACATCATGCTCCGGCCGGACGGTTACCTGAAGCTGCTCGACTTCGGCCTGGCCCGCGCCGTCGACGGCACGCAGGGCCTCCGCCAGACCGACCCCTACGTCGTCCGCGGTACCGTCTTCTACATGTCGCCCGAACAGTTGCGCGGCACCGCCGTCGATGCCCGGACCGACGTCTGGAGCACCGGCGTCGTGCTGTACGAGCTGATCTCCGGCCGCCTGCCGTTCGACGGCGACAGTGCCAGCGACGTCGTCGCCGCCATTCTGCGCAACACGCCGGTGATGCTGACGACCCATCGTGGCGCGCCCGTTCCTCCGCGGCTCGAAGACGTCGTGGCCAGGGCGATGCACAAGGATCGCGCGCAGCGCTACCAGTCGGCGCGCGAGCTGCTCGAGGATCTCCAGCGGCTGCGCGCCGATCTCGAGCACAACCCTTCGGTGCTGCACGAGGTCGAGGACCCCCGCCGCACGATCACCGAGCGGGTCGCGGTCAGCGATCCACTGCCGCCAACCAACCTGCCGTCCAACCTCACGCCGCTCGTCGGACGCGATCTCGAACGGCGCGAAGTCGCCGAGCTCCTCCTGCGCGACGACGTACGCATGGTGACGCTCACGGGACCGGGCGGCACCGGCAAGACGCGCCTCAGCCTCGCCATCGGCCTCGATCTTCTGCCGGACATGGAGGATGGCGTGCAGGTCATCTCCCTGGCGACGATCCGCGATCCGGAGCTCGTCGTCTCGGAGATCGCCGCGACCTTCGGCGTCGGCGAAGGCAGCGCCGCGCTGCTCGATATCGTGACGAAGACGCTGAAGGAGAAAAAGCTCCTCCTCATCCTCGACAACTTCGAGCAGGTCACGGATGCGGCTCCCGCGATCGCGCAGCTCCTCGCCGCCACGCCGCGCGTGAAGGTGCTGGCCACCAGCCGCGCGCCGCTGCGCATCGCCGGCGAGCACGAGTACGCCGTACCGCCGTTGACGATGCCGCCGCTCGACCTGCCGCTCTCCCACGAAGCGCTCGCCAGCTACGCCTCCGTCGCCCTCTTCCTCGAGCGCGCCTCGGCGATCAAGAGCGACTTCACGATCACGGCCGACAACGCCGCTGCCATCGCCGAGCTCTGCGTCCGCCTCGAAGGGCTGCCGCTGGCCATCGAGCTCGCCGCCGCGCGCATCAAGCTCCTCCCGCCGCAGGCGATGCTCGCCCGGCTCGACAATCGCCTCAACCTCCTGGCCGGCGGGCGCCGCGACCTGCCGGAACGCCAGCAGACGATGCGCGCCGCCATCTCGTGGGGCTACAACCTGCTCCCGAACACGGAGAAGCGGCTGTTCTCGACGCTCTCGGTCTTCCGCGGCGGGTTCACCATCCCCGCGGCCGAAGCGCTGGCCGGCGAAGACGTGCTGGACTGCCTCTCGTCGCTCGTCGACAAGAGCTTCATGCGCCGTGACGCGACGTCGACGGACGACGCGCCGCGCTTCCGCATGCTGGAGACGATCCGCGAGTACGGCCTGGAGTGCCTGCTCGAGGACGGCCGCAACGTAGAGGTCCGCGGCGCGCACGCCCGGCTGATGGTGCGCCTGGCGAACGGCGGCACGGACTTTACGCGGGAAGACGACAACTTCCGCGCGGCACTCGAATGGACGACGGCCTCCGGCGACGTGGAAACGTCGCTGCAACTCGCCGGCGCCCTCTGGTGGTACTGGTACGTCCACGGCCACTACTCGGAAGGGCAGCGCTGGGTGGAAGCGGTGCTGGCAATGCCGGGAAGCGACACTTCGCCGGCGCGGGCGAAGGTGCTGACCGGCGCCGGCGCGCTGGCATTCCTGCAATGCGATTACTCGCGCGCCATCGCCTTCCTCGACGAGAGCATCGACGAATCGCGGGTCATGAACGACCGCCGCCAGCTCGCGCAGGCGCTGCAGTTCCGCGGCTCGATCGCCCGCGAGCGCGGCGAGTACGATCACGCCATCGACCTCCACTCGATGTCGATGGGGATCTGGCGCGAGCTCGGCGACCGGACGAACGTCGCCCGCTCGATGAACAACATCGCCTTCGCGTCCTGGTTGAGCGGCGATTTCGCGCGGACGGTGGAGCTCTGCCGCGAGACGCTGCCGCTCTTCCGCGAGGAGCGCGAGACCGAAGGGACGGTCTGGTCGCTGATGAATCTCGCCGCGGCCGCCCACTACGCCGGCGATGACGACCGCGCCGAGCAGCGCCTCGAAGAGTCGCTCTCCTGGTCGCGCACCGGCAACTTCAAGGAAGGCATCGCCTGGTCGCTCAATCTGCTGGGCTGCGTCCTCCGCACCCGCGGCGACATTCCCCGCGCCCGCACGCTCCTCCGCGATTCGTTACAGCTCCACTGGGAGCTCGGCGACCGCTGGCGCAGCTCCAGCGTCCTGGCCTGCCTGGCCGCCCTCAGCCCCGACGCCGCTACCAGCGCCCGCCTCTTCGGCGCCGCCGACGCCCTGCGCACCCGCCTCGGCACCCCGGTCCCGCCGGTCGATCGCGCCATGTACGAGCAGGACATCGCCGTGATGCGCCACCACCCCGATTGGGAGGTCGGCGCCACGATGCGCGCCGATGACGTGATCGCGCTCGCGCTGGGGTGAGGGCGGCGAGTTACCGCTCTTCACTCGGGAGCTACGTGCCGTCACTCGTGAGTTACCGCGCGTCACTCGTGAGTTACCGCGCGTCACTCGGGGGTTACGGACGGTCATCGGCGAAGGTGCATTGCTGCTCACCGGATTACCGCGGGTGCTTCGGGGACATCGGAAACGGCTTCGGGCGTTACCGGCGGTCACTCCGGGACCAACATTTTTCATCCCGTCGTTACCGATGGTCATCCGCGAGTGATGGTCGCGTTCGAATTTAGAACAGCAGCGTTCTGATTTAGAACGATCGTGTTCTGATTTAGAACACTACGGTGATCCGCGAGTGGGCAATCTTGCTTCGGGAGTGAAGATTCGTCATCCGCGAGTGATCGTTTTTGCTTCGCGAGTGAAGATTCGTCATCCGCGGATGATCGTTTTTGCTTCGCGAGTGATCGGCGGTAACTCGCGAATGACGGTTGGTTACGCCTGCGCCAGAGAGGAAGCGTTCAGGAACTGGACGCATCTTGGGCACGCCACTACCCGTCCTTGCCCGGCTTCGAATCGCCTCGTCCCCTACCGCACCCGCTGTCCGTCCTTGAACACCTGCTCGATCGCGCGGGTGTTGGCCAGGTCGGCGAGGGGGTCGCGGCTCAGCAGCACGAAGTCGGCGCGCTTGCCCGCGGCCAGCACGCCGAGGTCGTCGCGGCGCAGCACGCGGGCGGCGTTCGCCGTGGCCATGCGCAGCACGTCCGCTGGGGGGATGCCGGCGGAGTGGAGCAGTTGCAGCTCCTCGTGCAGGCTGATGCCGGGGATGGTCCAGGGCGTGGGCATGTCGGTGCCGGCGGTCAGGAGCACGCCGCGGTCGAAGA
The DNA here is from genome assembly GCA_036399695.1 of Thermoanaerobaculia bacterium. GTDB lineage: Bacteria > Acidobacteriota > Thermoanaerobaculia > Gp7-AA8 > Gp7-AA8 > DASVEE01. The sequence goes on from DASWMP010000326.1 coordinate 15,622, forward strand.
GCAGCTTCGTGAAGCCGAGGAGCTTCGGCCAGGCGCTTTGTGCGCGGGCGTAATCGGCGGCCGTCCACTCGGCCGTGAAGCGCCCCGCGGGCCAGCCGGTGCGTAGCTTCGGCGGGACGCGCTCCAGCTCCGGATGGTGTGTGTAGCGCGCATCGTCTCCCCAGAACTTCGTGTGCATCGCCATCAACGTCGGGTCGACCGCCACCTTCTTTTCCGCCAGCAGCCGCGCGAGCTCGGTGACGGCGGGCGATTGCAGGTCGAGCTTTTCGAGCCAGCAGATGCGGCCGCGCAGGTCCGGCGGACAATCGGAAACGAGGTCGGTCGTCCAGGGCGCCGGATGTTCGAGGCCGTCGATGCCCAATCGCGCCGCCTCGCTCCACGACGTCCGCTGCACGTGCCCGATGACCGGCAGGCCGTGCGCGTGGGCTTCCTCGATGGCCACCGCCGCCAGCGCGGGCGTCATCGAGGAGTAGAGCTTGATCGTGTCGACGCCGGCCGCGGCCTGCCAGCGGATCTCATCCCGTACCTGCTGCTCGTCGAACACGGGCGCGAACGGCTCCGGATCGAAGTTCGAGGCGTTGAGCATCCGGCCGGCGGTGAAGAGGCGAGGCCCTTCGACCTCTCCCCGCTCCAGCATCCCCCGCAGCGCGACGGCGGCTTCGGTCTCGGAGCCGGGATCGCGTACCGACGTCACGCCATGCTCGATGAGCAGCCGGAGCATGGCCAGCATCGTCGGCCGGTCGCCCCGAGGCGAAATGCCTCCCTTCTCGTCCCAGGGATGCAGCAGCAGGTGGGCGTGCATGTCGATGAGGCCGGGGATGACGTAGCGGCCGGTGGCGTCGACGACCTTCGCGTCGCCATGGTTGTGCGCGTCGTCGATCCGCTCGATCCAGGCGCCGCGCAGCACCAGGTCCACGCCTCTGCGCGGTGCGGCGGCCGTGCCGTCGATCAGCGTCACGTTGTGAATGACGGTGCTGTTGCCGTAGAGGAGATGGCGCGCTCGGCGCCGTTCGAACTCGCGCGGCGTGTCCGTGGCTCCGGCGCTCCCGGCGCGCACGCGCTCCAGCGTGGTGCCATGACGCAACAGCGGCTGCAGCTCGTCGACCGGGAACTTGCCTGGATACAGGCGCGCCAGCGCCGCGCCGATGAGCAGGCCGGCATCGACGGCCCGTAATGCCTTCCGGTCCGTGATGGCGATGCGCACGCCGCCGCACTCCTCCCCTTTGTGAATGCTGGCCGTGGGGGTGAAGCGTACCGGCGTGAGCGTGAGGCCGGGAATCGGGCCAACCTCGCGGATCAGCGCGGCGCCGTCGATGTACGGCGCGCCGAGGATCTCGAAGGGGGTCGGTGTGCCTCGTCCGACGGAGATGGCCCGCTCCAGCAAGCCGATGCCGGGATACAGCCCCGCGGCCGACAGCGAGCGCATGTTCGGGGAGGTGTCGATCCACGGCAGCCCCGCTTCGTCCTGCCACATCGTGCGCGACCAGCCGCGCAGCGGGATCACAGTGAGCTCGGCGCCGATGCGGCGCTCGGCGTTGAACATCTTCGCCAGCTCGCCGGCGGTCATGCCGTGGCGGATCGGCAGTCTGTGCCAGGCGACGAAATCGGGCTTCCCTTCGAGCAGCGGCCCTTCCACGAGATCGCCGCCGATCGGGTTCACGCGGTCGAGCACGATGAAGCGGATCTTCGCCTCCGCCGCCGCTTCCATGGCCAGCCCCATCGTGGAGATGTAGGTGTAGAAGCGGGTGCCGATGTCCTGGATGTCGAACACGAGGGCGTCGAGGTTCGCGAGCTGTTCGCGCGACGGCTTCCGCCGCTCGCCGTACAGGCTGTAGACCGGCAGCTTCGTGAGGCTGTCGACCTCGTCGCCGAGCTTGTCGTCGACGGTGCCGCGGAGGCCGTGCTCGGGGCTGAAGAGGGCCACGAGCTGCACGCCCGGCGCGCTGCGCAACAGGTCGGCCGTCGGGTTGCCGTAGCGGTCGATGCCGGTGTGGTTGGTGATGAGGCCGACGCGGAGTCCGCGCAGCGGCGCGTAGTCCATGGCGTGCAGGACGTCGATGCCGTTCTGCACGCCGGCGCCGCCGACGGGCCAGACGATCCGCGGGCGCACGGTCTCGTTGAGCCCCGCGGCTTCGGCGACGAGCGTCCCGAGCTGCCGCTGCAACGCCACGACGCTGCCTTTGCCGTCCGGGTGCACGCGGTTGGACAGGAAGATGTAGAAGGTGCGCGATTGCGGATCGATCCAGAGGAAGCCGCCGGTCCAGCCGGTGTGCCCGAACGAGCCGACCGGAAAGTGCGTACCGCGCGGCCGGGCGTAGTGCGAATCGACGTCGAAGCCCCCGGCGCGCTTGATGGCCACGCCCCCGGGCGACTGCACCTCGGTCATCGCCTTCGGGAACCGGCCGGCCAGCACGGCACGCGCGAACTTCGCCAGATCGGCGGCCGTGGTGAAGAGGCCGGCGTGACCGGCGACGCCGCCCATGCGACGCGCGGTCGGGTCGTGCACCGTGCCGCGCAGCAGCTCGCCGTCGACGCGCTCGGTCGGGGCGATGCGCGCCGTCTGCGTCGGCCGGAAGCCGGTGTCGCGCATCTCCAGCGGCTCGAAGATCTCCCGCCTGGCGAAGACGTCGAGCGGCTCGCCGGAAACGCGGCGGACGATCTCGCCGAGGAGGATGTAGTTGACGTCGGAGTAGCGGAAGACGGCGCCCGGACGGTTGCGCGGTGTCTCCGCGAGCGCGCGGCGAATGCCTTCGTCGTAGCCGCTCCACGACTCGCGCAGGTCGAGACCCGGACGCAGGCCGGAGCTGTGCGTGAGGAGATGGCGGACCGTGATGGTGGGGTCGGCGAGCTCCGCGAGGTAGGTCTTCGCGGTGGCGTCGAGCTGCACTTTGCCCCGCTCGATGAGGCGCCAGATCGAGGGAGCGGTGGCGCTGACCTTCGTCAGCGACGCCGCATCGTAGAGCGTGCCCTCGGTGACCGGCTCGATGGAGGGCTCGAGCGCGCGATTGCCGTAGACGCGGCGGACGGTCTCCCCGTTCCGCTCGATCCAGAGCACCCCGCCCGGCAGCTTCTTCCCGGCGATGGCTTGTTCGATCGTGGCATCGACCTCCCGCAGCTTCGCGGAATCGAACGGCTGCGCCTGAAGGGCGGTGGCAAAGAGAACGAGAAGCAGCAATCTGCGCACACGCGCAGTATAGAGACGGTGTGAATCTCGGAGTGCGGTGGCGAACGGAGGGTGTCTCAAAACGGTGCGTTTCGATCTACTCCCTTGGTTCTGCCGTCGATGAACCGGCGCCTGCGGGCGCGGACAGACAGGAGTGTCTGTCCCACATTCAGATTCCGCCGAAT
>DASWMP010000327.1:0-18350 GCA_036399695.1 Thermoanaerobaculia bacterium
TCCACCCTTCGTGCGGCCGGAGGCCGCGGGGCCGCAATGTGGACTCAAGTACGGGCGAAGCCCGTGTAGGACAGACACTCTTGTCTGTCCGGCTCCTGCCACAGCCCAGCAGCCCTACTTCGTCCCGAAGCCGCCGCCCAACTGTGTGTGCACTTGAGCGCTCGACACATAGCTGGCGTTCGTCAGCACCGGGTACGGGTTCACCATCTCGTCGTTGTCATTGATGGCGAAGTGCAGATGCGGAGGGGTGGTCTTCGCGTTGCCGGTGTTGCCGACGTACCCGAGGAGATCACCGGCCGACACTTCCATACCTTCGTAGATGCCGGCGGCCCAACGGTCGAGGTGCGCGTAATAGAACGATTGGCCGTTCTCGGTCGTCAGCCAGAGGCAGAGACCACCTTTCGGCTGCTCGCCGATGAAGCTGATCACGCCGTCGACGACTGCCACGAGCGGCGTCCCCTTCGGGGCGAAGATATCGATACCCGTGTGTTTGCGCTTGCCGCCGTCGCGTGGCTGGTGCCACGAATCGTAAAGCTGCCCGGTGCGCACGCCGACGACCGGCATCCGGAGCTGCATCGACTCGAGCGGGGCGAAGAGCGCGCGGGCACGGTCGGCGAACTCCTTGTCCCGTTGCGACCTCGCGGAAGTCTTCGCGTCCGCCTTCTTCGGCGTCCGGTCGGCTTCGCGGGAGTTGTAGCGATTCAGGTCGGCGCGGAGCTGGGCGATCAGCTCCGTGAACTCGTCCTCTTCACCGCTGCCGGGAGAGGTCACGGCGGCAGACGAAGGCTGCGCGGAAGGCGCAACGACGGTCGTCGTCGTCATGCAGGCGGTAAGGAAAAAGGGGCTGCTCAGCAGCGCAAACCTGCCGATCCACCCACTGCACGCGCGAAGGAGTTCCATTCAGTTGTACCCGGGACGAAGAGGATGACGACGCCGGAGTGTAAGCGGCCCGCGACGTTTTTGTAAAGCTCCTACGGCTTCCGGAACAGGACCGCCGGTATTTCCTCCAGCCGTCGAACTGGGACTACCTCGACATCGGCCCGCAGCTCGATCGCGTTCGATTGCGGGACGATCACCCGCTTGAAGCCGAGGGCTGCGGCTTCGCGGGCACGGAGGTCTGCCTGCGAGACGCTGCGGATCTCGCCGAGGAGTCCGACTTCGCCGAAGAGGACCACGTCGTGGGGGAGCGGAAGGTTTTGCTGTGACGACAGCACTGCCGCGATCACGCCGAGATCGAGCGCCGGCTCGTCCACCTGCAGGCCGCCGGCGATGTTGACGTAGATGTCGTGCTGACTGAAGTTGCCGCCCCCTTTGCGCTCCAGCACCGCGAGCAGCAGCGAGACGCGATTCGAATCCAGCCCCATGGCCATCCGCCGCGGTGACGGGAAGTGAGTGGGGGAGACGAGGGCCTGCATCTCGATGAGCAGCGGGCGCGTGCCTTCGACCGCCGCCACGATGGCGGAGCCGGGCGCCTGGCTGCGCTGCGAGATCAGCGCGGCCGAGGGGTTCGGCACCTCTTCGAGGCCGTCGTCATGCATCTCGAAGATCGCCACCTCGTTCACAGGGCCGAAGCGGTTTTTGTAGGCCCGCACGACACGGTAGTTCTGAAACTTTTCCCCCTCGAAGTAGAGGACCGTGTCGACGATGTGCTCGAGCGACTTCGGCCCGGCGATCGTCCCTTCCTTGGTGATGTGGCCGATGAGGAAGATCGGGATGTTCAGCCGCTTGGCGGCCGTCATCAGCACACCGGCCGAATCGCGGACCTGTCCCACACTACCGGGTGTAGAGGCGTTCGAGGTCGTGTGGACCGTCTGGATGGAGTCGACGATGACCGCCGCCGGCTTCAGTTTCTCCACTTCCGCGAGGATCCGCTCGACGGAGGTCTCGGTGAACAGACGGATGTTCTCGCTCATGGTCCCGAGCCTGCGGGCGCGCATGGCGATCTGCCGCGGCGACTCTTCGCCCGACACGTAGAGCACCGGTCCGTACGACGCCAATTCCTGCGCCGCCTGCAGCAACAGCGTCGACTTGCCGATGCCCGGCTCGCCGCCGACCAGCGTCACGGCGCCGATCACGAGTCCGCCGCCGAGGACGCGGTCGAGACTGGGGATGTGCGTGGAGATGCGAGGGGAGGCATCGGCGTCGACCGCCCCGATGGGCAGCGGCCCGCCGGCGGAGCTCATGGCCGTCGCCGGTCCGGGTGCCGCCGGCAGCTCTTCCTGCGCGTACGAGTTCCAGGCGTTGCACTCCGGGCAGCGCCCGAGCCATTTGGTCGCCTGGTTGCCACAGTCGGTGCAGGAGTAGATGACCGCTTTTTTTGCCACGGGTGGATTGTACGCGGTGGGTGTGGCCACACTACGGGGCGTAGAAATTACAGGGGAATGGGTGGCCTACACCGGCCCCGGAATCGCCAGTCTCCCGAGCAACGACTCCTCCACCTCCAGATCGGGGTTGATCCAGTCGTAATCGATTTCATCGCAGTCGATGGCGTACTGCCAGATCATCACCGGAAACGGCAGCGGATCGGCCGGCATCAGAAAAGCCGGCTCCCAGTCCGGGTTGGGCCGCGTGCAGGCGCCGCCGCGCATGCGGAACACCCATCCGCCTTCGCAGGGAAACCCGAGCCGTTGCGCCTCGATCAGCGCCCGCCAGGTGGTGGGCTGGTTCTGCCGGCAGTACACAGCCGGCTGCACGGTGAAGCGCCCCTCGCTGATCGCGAGGCTGTGACGCACGAGCGACGACGACCAGCCGATGTAGTAGTCGACCGACAGGTTCGGGTGATCGGTCCCGGTCCCTTCGACGTCGAGGAACATCAGCAGTTCACTCTTCACGCCGGCCAGATGTTCTTCCCCCATCGCCTGCACGAACGCTTCGACGTTCTCGATCGCATCCGCCGCCCCTTGCGCCGCCGTCCCGGCGACGTTCCGCGTCTGGCGGGCGATCGGCAGCAGCCGGATGCGGTTGTCGCGCAGGATCTTCGCCTCCGCCCGCGGCTGAAAGTCCTCGGCGAACCCCGGCCGTTTGAAGTACCGCGCCCAGAACAACGGCGTCATCCCGAGCCGCCGCCGCGCCGTGTCGAGCCGCGCCTGGGTGATGGGGACGAAGGTGTCGATGCCGAACATGTCGTGTACCTCGTTGTCGGTTGTCCGTTTTTGTGTCGGTAGTTTCCGGTTGTTGGTTGTTGGTTTTTGGTGCTGCGCTACGCGTCGATCGCCGTGAAGCGCAGCACCAAAAACCAAAAACCCAAAACCCAAAACCCAAAACCAACCCCCCCCCCAAAAGAACGCCCCCGTCCTCTACTCCCTCACCGTCATCTCTCCGCACAAATCCCGCTGCATCTCTTTCGCAACTCGTGCCGGGTCGAAGCCCTGACTGAAAAGGTAGTACAACTTTGCGAGCGCGGCCTCAGCGGTCATGTCGCGGCCGCTGAGGACGCCGGCTCGGGCCAGGGCGGAACCGGCGGCGTATTCTTCGAGGTTGACCGTTCCTTCCAGGCATTGCGTGCAGTCGATGATGACGACACCGCGGGCGGTCGCTTCCTCGATGGCGTCGAGGAAGTCGCGGTCCTGATCCGGGCCGTTGCCGACGCCGTAGGCTTCGAGCACGAGCCCCTGCAGTGGTGGCCGCAGCAGGTTGCGCACGAGCTCGTGCGTGATGCCCGGAAAGAGCCGCAGCGCGCTGACGATCGGGCGCGTCAGCTCACGCACCTCCAGTTGGCTGTCGTCGCCCGCCGGCTTCCGGACCAGATCCCAGTTGATTTCGATGTCGATGCCGACCGTGCCGAGAGGGAGGAAGTTCGGCGAATCGAACGCGGCGAAGCCGTCGGCGCTCACCTTCGTCGAACGGCAACCACGCAGCAGACGTCCGCCGAAATAGAGGCAGACCTCCGGGATTGCGTAGTTGGCCGCGATGAGCAGCGACGTGATGAGGTTCTCGCGCGCGTCGTTGCGCACCTCGCAGAGCGGAATCTGCGACCCGCTGATGATGACCGGCTTCCGCAGTCCATGCAGCATGAACGGCAGCGCCGAAGCCGTGTACGCCATCGTGTCCGTGCCGTGCAGCACGACGAAGCCGTCGTAGTCGTCGTAGTTCGCCGCGAGGTCGTGAGCGATCTTCACCCACTCCCGTGGTGTCATGTTCGCCGAATCGAGGAGCGGGTCGTACTCATGGATCCGAAACTCCGGCATCGACGGATGCTGCAGCTCCGGCATCGCCTCCATCTGCTGTTGCAGATATCCCGGCTCCGGACCCCACCCGCTCTCGGTGCGCCGCATCCCGATGGTTCCGCCCGTGTACGCGATGTAAACGCGCTTGCGCATGCGCGGCGAGATTAACAGACGCGCGCACGCTTCGCGCGCGTAGTCCACGGCGGCGGCGTAGTCGCTGGCGGCGAGGCGATGGTATGAAGGTTGTGCAGGACCATGAAGCGGGTGAGCAACGTTCCTACGCTGTCGCACCGCGCCAGCAGTGCCATTGTCGTGAGGGCGAGCTCGCGCGAGATCGCTGCCGCGTCGTCAAGAGCGCCGACGCGCATCTTCGCGAGCGGGCGCTGACGTACTGACTCGATTTCGGGGGGAGATTGCCGGTACGAGGTTGATTGTACGATGTCACCCATGGCGAAGAAGACGTTGCAATCACTGGAGCTGGAACTGCGCGATTTCGCGATGGCATATCCGGAGGCGGTCGAGGAAAGCCCCTGGGGTCATCGCGCCATCAAGGTGAAGGGAAAGACGTTCGTCTTTCTCGGCGGCGAGAAGAACGAGGAGGAGCTGAGTCTTTCGGCGAAGCTGCCGCAGTCGCGCGACATGGCTGCCGATCTGCCGTTCGCCGAGCCGACCGGATATGGCCTTGGCAAAAGCGGTTGGGTGACGGCGCGCTTCAAGAAAGTCGGCGACGTGCCTCTGGACCTCATGAAGTCGTGGATCGACGAGAGCTATCGCGCCATCGCACCGAAGAAGCTGGCGAAGACGCTCGACGCCTAGCCGGCGGAATCGTGGACGGGGGAGGGCGAGTCAGAACGGGCAGTCGTCGCAGCCGGAGCCGCAGCAGCTCGGCTCGGCCGCCGGGCGCCAGCGGGGAGCCGGCGGCGGAGTCGCCTCTGCCGGAGCCGACGGCGTTTCTTCCGCTTCTGGCGGCGGTTGTTCCTTTTCGTGCAGGTCGGTCACGGTTCGTCGAACGAATGAGCCCTCCGCTCTAATCCAGCTTACGATTTTGCGATGAGATCCACGGTCACGGTTGCTGCCCTCCTGTTCGCCTTCTCCGTGGCCGCTCAGCAGCCGGCCGAGAAACCGGCACCGCCTGTGACCATTTCCGGGCTGATGTTCGGCGACTACTACTACATGGCCCGAAGTCATCGCGCCGACGTTGAAGGGAAGAACGGTTTCTGGATCCGCCGCGCCTATCTCACGTTCGACAAGGACCTCGGCGACGACTTCTCGGCGCGGCTCCGCTTCGAGGTCAACCAGCCGGGCGATTTCACCACGAACAGCACCCTCCAGCCGTTCGTGAAGGATGCCTGGGTGAAGTGGAAGCGGAGCCCGGCGCTCGAGATCACGGCCGGCCTCTCGCCAACGCCGACATGGGAAACGGTGGAGCGCGTGTGGGGCTACCGCCCCGTCGAGCGGACACCCGGCGATTTCTACCGCCTCGGCGCCTCGCGCGAGCTGGGGATCGGCCTCGCCGGTGCGCTCGACGCGCGGAAGCGTCTCCGCTATCACTTCACCTTCGGCAACGGCGCGGGCGCCGGCACGGAGACCAACGAAGGGAAGAAGGCGGCGCTCGCCGTGAGCTTCGCTCCCACGTCGGAGACGATTTTCGAGGCGTACGGCGACCGCGAAGATCGTCCGGGCGCGACAGACCGCACGCTGCTCCAGGCATTCGGCGCCGTCCAGAAGAAGGGCTTCCGCGCCGGCGTCCAGTACATGCACCAGATCCGGCAGGGGGGCCCGACGATCGATGTCGGTTCAGTCTTCGCCGTGAAGAATCTCCGCGACGACCTGGCCGTCCTGGCGCGCGTCGACCGTCTCTTCGATCCTCTCCCGGACGGGGAGACGACGCCCTACCACCCGCTCAGCAATCGCTCCGAGGCCACGCTCTTCATCGCCGGCGTCGACTGGAAAATCCACCGCTACGTCAGCGTGATCCCGAACCTTGAAGTCGTGACCTACGATGAGGACGTGGAGATTGATGTGGTGCCGCGGTTGACGTTCAGTCTGGTGTTCTAACCGAGGTTGCGCGCGGCTTCGACCGAGGTAAGATCTCTGCGATGGATGATGACGTCAAAGAACTGCTGCACCTGATGCGGCAGGAGAACGCGGAGACCCGTAAGCACCTCGAAGAAGTCGTTGCGGCGATGAGACACGAGAACGCCGCCGCGCACGCGGAGACGCGCAAGCACTCCGAAACTCTGGCTGCGGATACGCGCCAGCACTCCGAAACTATGGCGGCGGAGACGCGCCAGCAGTTGGTCGAAGTCGCTTCTTCGATACGGAAAGAGAGCGTCGTAGCTCATGAGGAAACGCGCCGGCACTTTGACATCGTGGCCGAAGGACTGCGGCACGAATTGCGGCTTGTCTCTGAAAGCGTCGCGTTTCTGGGGGAGAAGGTCGACCGGCTCGATGCACACTTTGGGCAGATCACGGATCACCTTGATGTGCGTGTGACGCGATTGGAAGCCGAGTCCTGGCGGCGCCGGCAGTGAGAACGAACACACCGCCGCAAAACCAAAACGCCGGCCCTTTCAGGCCGGCGTTTCGTTTTATGCGGTGCGGTCTGGTGTGTTCGGTGGTGCCGCGGGTTGGGGGACCGGGGTGGAGACGTCGGTCGAGGGGCCGCTGCCTGGGGCGATGGTCATCTTTTCGCCGGGGCCGGATTCCTCGGGGTAGTACTCCTTCATCTTCATGTAGTCGATGCCGGTTTCCTCGGTGAGGATCTGGTTCACTTCCCAGCCTTCGAGCGTTTCGCGCTCGAGGAGGCGGCGGGCGATGCGGTCCAGGGAGTTCTTGTTGGCGGTGATGATGTCGTGGGCCGTTTTGTACGCCTTGTCGAGGATGCGGCGGACTTCCTTGTCGATCTCGACGGCGGTCGACTCGGAGAAGTCCTGGTGCTGCGCGAACTCGCGGCCGAGGAAGATCGCTTCTTCCTTCTTGCCGAAGGTCACGGGGCCGAGCTCGGACATGCCCCACTCGCAGACCATGCGCCGGGCCATGCCGGTGGCGCGCTCGATGTCGTTGCCGGCACCGGTGGTCAGCTCGTTGAGGAACACCTCTTCGGCGATCCGGCCACCCATGAGGACGGCGAGCATCGCTTCGAGGTACCGCTTGGAGTACGAGTACTTGTCCTCGGTGGGGAGCTGCTGCGTGAGACCGAGTGCACGGCCGCGCGGGATGATCGTGACCTTGTGCAGCGGGTCGGCGGCCGGGAGCATCGCGGCCACGATCGTGTGACCCGACTCGTGGTACGAGGTGTTGCGCTTCTCGCGCTCGCTCATGACCATCGACTTGCGCTCGACGCCCATGATGACCTTGTCCTTGGCGAACTCGAAGTCCACCATCTGGACCTTCTTCTTGTCGTAACGGGCCGCGTTGAGGGCGGCTTCGTTGACGAGGTTCGCCAGGTCGGCGCCGGAGAAGCCGGGTGTACCGCGCGCCAGCACCACCGGATCGACGTCTTCGGAGAGCGGGATGTTGCGCGTGTGGACGCGAAGGATGCCTTCGCGGCCCTTGAGGTCCGGGAGGTCGACGACGACACGGCGATCGAAGCGGCCGGGACGGAGCAGGGCAGGATCGAGGACGTCCGGACGGTTCGTCGCGGCGACGAGGATGACGCCGTCATTCGATTCGAAGCCGTCCATCTCGACGAGAAGCTGGTTCAGCGTCTGCTCGCGCTCGTCGTGACCGCCGCCGAGACCGGCGCCACGATGGCGGCCGACGGCGTCGATCTCGTCGATGAAGATGATGCAGGGAGCGTTCTTCTTGCCCTGCTCGAAGAGGTCGCGGACACGCGAGGCGCCGACGCCGACGAACATCTCGACGAAGTCGGAGCCGGAGATCGAAAAGAACGGGGCGTTCGCTTCGCCGGCGATGGCGCGGGCGAGCAGGGTCTTGCCCGTTCCCGGGGGGCCCATCAGCAGGACGCCTTTCGGGATCTTGCCGCCGAGCTTCGTGAACTTCTGCGGTTCTTTGAGGAACTCGATGATCTCGTGCAGCTCGAGCTTCGCCTCGTCCACGCCAGCGACGTCCTTGAACGTCACCTTCTTGGCGCTGCCGGAGAGAAGCTTGGCCTTCGACTTGCCGAACGAGAGGGCCTTGTTGCCGCCCGCCTGCATCTGGCGCATGAAGAAGATCCAGAGACCGATGAGGAAGAGAACCGGAGCCCAGGTGATGAGAGCGGTGATGAAGGGGGCGTCGCGCTGCGGTTCGAATTCGATGTCGACGTTCTTCGCGCGGAGCGCATCGATGTAAGCGGGGTAGTTGGTGGGAGCATTCAGGTGGAACTCGCGCTTGCCACCCGGCGCCGCGGATTTCATCTCTCCGCGGATCTCGTCACCACGAATCGTGACTTTCTCGACCTGACCCGAATCGACACGTTCCATGAACGTGCTGAAAACGACCTGCTCACTCGCGCCCTTCGTCGTCTGGAAGAGGCTCCAGAGGAGGAAGACCAGGACGATGATCACGACCCAGAGGAGTGCGGTTTTAACGGTGGAATTCAACGGTGTGCCTCCGAAAGTACGACGGCAGGGGGCCGATGCGTCAGCCGTGCCACTCGTACACTATCGCGGCTCGTAACGGCTTGGCCGCGGCTGAAATTCTAATGAGGGATCGGGGCCCTGGGCCCTGGGCCCGGTGGGTCGCAGACCCGAGGTTCGGGGGACGGCGGAGAGTGGGCTGCCCTCTGACCTGCTCCCGGGTTTGTAATTCGTTCTCTGTCCACGGAGTTTCGATTTGTCGGTATTTGCTTTCAGTGCATGGGCCTGTGCTGCACGGTCGTGAGTCGTCCAAACGCCCTGTTCACCCAGCGTCCGACACCCCACTGGGCCCAGGGCCCGGGGCACTGATCCCTACCTTCCCGATGTACGGGAGATTCCCGAAGCGCCCTTCGTATTCAAGACCGTAACCGGCGAAGGTGCCTTCGCCGGCCCGGAAGGCGGCAAAGTCGGCGGTGATGTCGGTGGTGCGGACGTCGGGACGGTCGAGCAGGGCGACCAGGTGCAGCTTGGCCGGGGCGTTGACGCGGAGCTGGCTCAGGAGCCAGTTTTCGATGATGCCGGTTGCCACGACGTCTTTGAGGACGTACACGTCGCGGCCGCGGATGTCGGTGAAGCTGAGAAAATCGATCTCGAGCGCGTCGGCGGTGGTGTTGTCGGCGACGTCGCGGATGACGTCGATGAAGCCGTATCCGACGTCGCCCGGGATGGCGCGCATGAGGTCGGGAAGGAAGAACGAGGCCCCTTTGAGGATGCCGAGGAGGAAGATTTCCGACTCGCCGGCCGCGGCACGGATTTCCGCGCCGAGCTCGCGCACGCGCGCCGCGATGTCCTCGGCGCTGAACAGCGGCTCAATCCTGGTCTGAGTCACCCGGGCCCTCCATCCACATTCATGTTCCCGCCTCGACGGTCCGGTGCTTCCGCTCGATTCTACGATCAATCCGGAAAGACTTCAGCTTTTTGTCCTCGGATCGGTACGCCTGCGAAGGACTACAGGGTCGCGGTCGGGCAGGAACTCGATCTGCTTGCTGGCCGTGGTGCGTTTGGTGGCGGCGGCGAGTTTGTGGATGTTGGTGTCGCGCGCGGCCGGGTCCATCCGCCGGAGATGGCGGTGCAGGAGGGCGGCACGGAGCCAGGGCTCGCTCGGCCAGGTCAGGAAGCGGGTCTCGGTGTCCGTGATCTCGATGTGCTCGGCCGCATCGATGGCTCGTTCGAGGACCGGCCACCGGTCGCGGGCTTCGGCGGCGACGGAGGCGAGATTCGTGGAGGCGGCGGGGCCGAGCTCGTTGAGGACGGCGCGGAGGCGATTGCGGAGGAAACGGGGATCGGCGTTGCTGCGGTCGTGACGCGGTGTGATGCCGCGCTCGTCGAGAAACGCGGCCAGCTCGGCCCGGGTGACGTCGAGCAGGGGGCGGACGAAGCCGTCGTCACGCACCGGATGAATGCCGCGCAACCCAGCCAGGCCGCTGCCGGTCACGAGCCGCATCAGCACGGTCTCGGCCTGATCGTTCTGCTGGTGCGCGGTGGCGACCCAGCGGATGCCGGTCGCATCGCGCAGCTCGCGGAGGCGGGCGTAGCGGACTTCGCGAGCCGCTGCTTCGATGCCGCGGTCGCGCACAACGGCGGGATCGAGCGTGCCGTCCGCCACGTGCAGCGGGACGCCCATCCTGACGCACAAATCACGAACGAATTGCTCGTCGTCATACGACTCGCTCCCGCGCAATCGGTGATTGATATGGGCACCGGTGACGTCGAAGCGCAACTCCGCTAGCAGGACGAGGAGCGCCGTCGAATCGACACCTCCGGAGACGGCCACCAGGAGCGGCCCTTCGATGTGATGGAGCGCGCAGAAGCGCAGCACGCGGTCGCCGATCATCCGCACTCAGAGTACCCTCGGCACGCAGCAGAAAGAGAGGTTTTGATGCAGTCCAGATCGCAACGCGGTTTCACGATGGTCGAGGTGATGGTGGTCGTGCTGATCGTCGGCATCCTCGCCGCCATCGCCATTGCCAACTACCTCGGCTCGCTCAATCGCGCACGGCAGAAGAAGACCGTGGCCGACATCCGTACCATCGGCACCGTCTGGGAGGCGCGCCAGAGCGAGCAGCAACGCTACAACGCCGCCGGCCTCACGTTCCCGCCGAACACCATGCCTTACGCACAGCTCCAGACGCTGCTCGTGCCCACCTACACCAAGACGCTCCCGCAACTCGACGGCTGGGGACGGCCACTCCAGTTCGGTGTCAACTCGGCCGGCGGCGGCGCCGCTACCGAGTACGCCATCCGTTCGGCCGGCGGCGATGGCGTCTTCGACACCGAATACACCGCCGGCATGACGCAGGACCCCGATTGCGACATCGTCTTCGAGAACGGCGCGTTCGTGGTGTACCCGGATACCGTGCAGACGAAGTGACGCGCTGAGAGGCAGTTTTGGGTTGTTGGTTTTTGGTTGTGGGTGCTGCGCGGCACGAGGCTCATCGCGTAGCGCAGCACCGAAAACCAACAACCAACAACCAGCCGCGTTCGGCGCGGCTACCCCCGTAACGCGGTGGCGAACTCCATCGCGTGATACGTGATGATCAGGTCCGCTCCGGCGCGTTTGATTGACGTGAGGATTTCGTTCATTACGCGGTCGCCGTCGATCCAGCCTTTGGCGGCGGCGGCTTTGACCATGGCGTATTCGCCGCTGACGTTGTAGGCGGCGATCGGGAGCTGGACGCGGTCGCGGGCGGCGCGGATCACGTCGAGGTACGAGAGGGCAGGTTTCACCATCACCATGTCCGCCCCTTCGGCGACGTCGAGCTCGATCTCGCGCATTGCTTCGCGCGCGTTGGCGGGGTCCATCTGATAGGTGCGGCGGTCGCCGAACTGCGGCGTCGATTCGGCGGCTTCGCGGAAGGGGCCGTAGAAGCCGGAGGCGAACTTGGCCGAGTAGGCCATGATGCCGACGTCCGAGAGCGAACGCTCGTCGAGAGCGCGGCGGATCGAGCCGATGCGGCCGTCCATCATGTCCGACGGCGCGACGAAGTCAGCCCCGGCGGCGGCGAACGAGATCGCCTGCTTCATCAGCAGTGGGAGCGTCTGGTCGTTGTCGACGTCTTTGCGGCCGTCGCGATCGACGATCACGCCGCAATGGCCGTGGTCCGTGTACTCGCAGAGGCAGACGTCCGCCATCACCGTCATCTCCGGCACGGCGCGCTTGATCCCTTCGATGGCCTGCTGCACGGGGCCGGACGGGTCCCACGACGCGGAGCCGATGGCGTCTTTGAACTCCGGCAGGCCGAAGAGGAGCACGGCACGGATGCCGGCGTCGTAGGCGCGCAGCGCGTGGTCGACCGCTTCGCGGACGCGGAGGTGATAGACGCCGGGCATCGAGGCGATCTCGATCGAGGGGCGGCTGTTCGGGACGATGAAGAGGGGATAGATCAGGTCCTGCGGCTGGACGATCGTCTCGCGCACGAGCGAGCGGATGCCGTCGCTGCGGCGGAGGCGTCGCGGGCGATGCGTGATCGCGTTCGTGCGGGTCGCGGCAGGGGCGTCAATCGTCGTCTTCGTCGTCATCCGGATCTCCCAGAAAGTAGTAGTTGCGGGCGCACTCGTTCGAGCAGAAACGGCGGCCGACGGCGCGTACGGCGCAGTCACCGCAGAACGGCTTGCGGCAGATCGGGCAGTTCTCCAGGCGCGCCTGGTCGTCCGTATCGCCGCACCCGACGCAAACCTGCCAGGGCATCGAGGTCATTTCGAAATATCCCGCACGCGTCCCTGTTTCCCTCACGGCAGCGTCAGTTTCGCTGACTAACGTCAGTTTCCTTGACGCCAACGCCGGGGCTTCCTACAATCCCGGTCCCCTCGCACCCGATGGCGGTGTAGCTCAGATGGTTAGAGCGGGCGTCTCATAAGCGCTAGGTCACTGGTTCGACTCCAGTCACCGCCACCAACTTCCCCTTCAAGATACACCGTTCCGGCCGGTTCTCCGTCTGGCCACAATTCCAAGTGCTGGTGGTAGGGAATGGCGGACTCTGCGACACTCCTCAACGATGAGAGTCGCAGCTTCCCTTCTCTTTCTTCTTTTTGCTTTCGACGCCGTGGCGCTTCCGCTTGTGCCGTGCGGGAAAGAATTTGCCGTCGCCGGCGTGGCCACCCCGTCGCGGAACAACCCGCGGGAGGTCTACCTCGGCGATGCCGTCGAGCTCTGGGTCTGCAACCTCGGCGGCTTTCTCGAGGCGACGGCCAAGCAGGACCAGCGGATCACGTTGTTCATCGACGGCATCGACACGACCGTGCATCCGACCGCCGTCGACCGGAACATCGGCCGCATCCGGTTCAATCTCGAGCGCAACGACGCCAATAAAGAGCTGTGGCGCGAGCGTCTTTACAACCCGCTCGGCGAACGCTTTCAGGAGATGACGGTCGGCGTGGGCGTGGCGGGCGAGCGTCCGCTCATCCGCCGCGAAGGCGCGAACGCGCGCGTCATCCTCAACAAGCTCTGGCTGCACTGGTCGACGAACCTCATGCTCATCGGACTGGCACTGATGATCGGCGTGTTCTTCCTCTACGCGCGCAACAGCGACATGCTGCGCTCCGGGCCGCGCGTCGGCAAGACACGCCAGGCGTTCAGCCTCGCCCGGTCGCAGATGGCGTGGTGGTTCCTGCTCATCGTGAGCGGCTACGTGTTCATCTGGCTCATCGCCGGAGATCGCGATTCCGTGCCGGTCTCGCTGCTTGGACTGATGGGCATCAGCGCCGCCACCGCGCTTGCCGCACGCGCCGTCGCCGCTCCGGGTGAGACGCGCGCGGCGTCACTGCGCAGCACGCTCGACGCGCAGCGCGCCTCCATCGACGACTCGATTACGAGGCTCGATGCCGACCTCACGGTCACGACGGACGCCACGCTCAGGACGGTGCTCGAAAAGAAGCGCGCCGATCTCCTGGCCACTCGCGCGCAGATCATCGAAGACGCGGCGAATGTGACCACGATCTTCCCGTCGAACGGCTTCTGGAGCGATCTCGTGACGGACGACCGCGGCGCCGTGGCGCTCGACCGCTTTCAGATCGTCGCCTGGAGCCTGGTGCTCGGGGCGGTGTTTCTCGGCACGGCGGTGTGGGAACTGACGATGCCGGAGTTCGACGCCACGATGCTGGCGCTGATGGGGATCAGCTCCGGGACGTACGTGGGCTTCAAGCTGCCGCAGAAGAGTGACGCGGCGTCGTAGCGCGGTTTTAGGAGAACGCTGGGACCGATGGGACCTATAGGACCGATGGGACCTATGGAATCCCATCTGTCCCATGGGGTCACATCGTGCTCTGGTGACGCGGCTAGAACCTTGCCTGCACCCCGGTGACGAAATTGCGGTTGGCGGTGAGCTGCAGGCCGTTCACACGCTGGTAGAGCGGCACCTGCAGCAGGCCGTACACGGCATAGCGGCCGACGTTCACACGCAGGCCCGGCGTCGCGTAAACAGCGGACCCTCCGGTGAAGGGCTCGCGGACGCCGGCTTCGTCGTCGCGGCCGCGGATGCGGGCATTGGCCTGCAGCAGCAACTCGGTGCGCGCGAGCAGGGGAATCGCGGTGCCGGCGTTGAGCAGCCATTCATCGCCGAAGCGGTAGTCATGCGCTTCGCCGTTGCGCCGGTAGGTGGCGGACGTGAAAAAGCGGGCGTGCTCGTACGCGAGCCCCAGCAGGACGTCCGTGCCGCCGCTGCCGGGTTGGATCGTCATCTCGGCCACTTCGCCGCCGTTGTTCGAGACGTCATCGGCGCCGGTCGGTACTTCCACGCCGCCTGTCGCCCAGAGCGAGCCGGCGATGCGGGTCCGCGCCTGGAACAGCAGGTCGCCGTTGCCGGTCGCGTCCCAGTGCTCGGGGATGACGTTGTGCTCGACGGCGACGGGGCGTCCGTGCGCGTGGCTGCTGGCGAGATGGTCGTGAGAGCGGGAGATCCAAGGCATGGTGGCGCTGAACTGCAGCCGTTCGCTCGGGGCGTACTGCAGTTGCAGCGCGGCCCGGCGGTTCACCGTCCGCACTTCGTCGTGGTGCGACGCGAGCTCGCCCACGGCGGCACCGCGGCGGCCGATCATCGGCCGGTCCTGGTCGATGTACTCGAACGACAGATCGAGGGTGAAGCGGCCGGGCATCGGCCGGTTGAGGGCGTTGAGGTCGAGCGGGCAGGATGCCGAGCCGCAACTGGCGAAGACACGGCTGCCCGGGAGAAGTAGCAGACAAACCAGCAGCACTCGCCTCATCGCGACCTCCGAAAGTTCACAGCTTACAGACGGAACGCCGTCAGCGACTGTGAAGAATTCGGGATCGCGGCGACTTCAGCCACACCAGACGGCGGTTACCGCGTCCGGGTGATCGAGCAGGTACCCGTCCTCGTCGGCGTCATAGTTGATGACGGCGCCGTCCAGGCGGCTGGCGGCCATGTCGTCCAGGGCCACCTTGATCTCGCCGAGCTCGACGATCCGGTCGCCGTCGTTCGGTTCCGAGGCGTAGCTCAGACGGTAGCCGCTGCCGCCGCAGCCGGTCGTGAAGGCGATGCGGAGCACCCGGCCGTCGAGATCGTGGCTGAGGTGCTCCGCGGCTTCGTTGGAGAGCGAGAGGTTCATTTCGGTGCGCTGCCGTGCACGATGCGCCACTGGGCGTCTTCGCGCTTCCACCAGTCGGAATCGAGTTTGATGAGCTCCAACTCGCGCTCGAGCTCGACCGCGTGTGATTTCTTCATGCTTTCGATGTAGATCATCAAGTTGCGGTCCAGCGCGTCAGAGCTGTTGATGATCTCGCGCAGCTTCTTCTGCAGGGTGCGTTCGCGGGCGATCAGGAACTCGGCCGATTCGCGGTACGAGAGCTCGCCTTCGAGCATGTCCTGGAAGCCGAGGTCGCCGCCGAGCGTGGCGCGGACATTCACGCCGGGGAGGGCGGCCGACTTGATGTCGATCAGGTCGCGAATCTCCCGCTCGTCCTCCGCGAACTGCTTGAACATCGCGGCGGACATCGGATTCGGAAGGTTCTCCGCGAACTTCTGGAACGTCTTGTAGGCCTCGGCGGTGTACTGGTAAATGCGGGGAAGGAATTGCGCGAGCTGCGTCGGTTCGACGGTCGTCGTCGTCATCTGTCTAACCTCATTCGATCTTCGCTACTTTGACTGCTACATCGCCGGTCAGCCGGGCCTGGCAGCTCAGCCGGTACGGCGCTTCGAGCTCTTTGTACGTTTCGTCGGGCGTCGGCGGAGTCAGGTTGCTCCAGCCCTCGACGACTTCGATCCTGCAAGTCCCGCACGCGCCGTCGCCACCGCAGACGCTGCTGATCCGGACCCCCATCTCCTTCGCACACGCGAGCACCGGCTTTCCCTCGGGAAACTCGGCAACTTTCTGCTCGTCAAGGAACGTGACGCGAGGCATCGTGGTCGGCGGATTCTATACGACAGTTGGCGGTTGGCAGTTGGCGGTTGGCAGAAGAAACGGGTTCAATGCCAACCGCCTACTGCGTACTGCCAACTGCTCTATGCGCCATGTACGAGCTCCGCACCAGCGGCGCCGACTCGACGTGATGGAAGCCGAGGGCGCGCGCACGCTGGCCGAGGTCTTCGAACTCGGCGGGAGTGTAGTAGCGGCGCACGGGGTGATTGCGTTCGCTCGGGGCGAGATACTGGCCCATCGTCAGGATGTCGACACCGGCCTCGCGGAGATCGCGGGCGACCTCCAGGACTTCGTCTTCGGTCTCGCCCAGGCCGAGGATCAGGCTCGATTTTGTGAGGATGGAGCCGGTGCGCTCTTCGTGCGCCCAGCGGAGGATGTCGAGGGAGCGCTGGTATTTCGCGACGGGACGGACCGGGAGATAGAGGCGGGGGACGGTCTCGACGTTATGGGCGAGCACGTCCGGCTTCGCGGCCATGACGGTGCGGAGGGCGTCGCGGTTGCCGTCGAGGTCGGAGATCAGCACTTCCACGTTCGCGCCGCTGATCTCGCGGACGGCGTGGATCGTCTGTGCGACGATCTCCGCGCCGCCGTCGGGCATGTCGTCACGGTTCACCATCGTGATGACGGCGTGGCGGACGCCCATCTTCTTCACCGCTTCGCCGACGCGGCGCGGCTCGTCGAGATCGGCGGGCAGCGGGGTGCCGCGGCCAACCGCGCAGAAGGTGCAGCGGCGCGTGCAGATCTCGCCGAGGATCATGAAGGTGGCGGTGCCGGCGTTCCAGCATTCGAAGATGTTGGGGCAGCGCGCTTCCTGGCAGACCGTGTTGAGCGCCATATCGTTGATCAGGCGCGAGACCGGAAGCTGGTTGAGGTCGCCCGGGATGCGGATCTTCAGCCACTCGGGACGATGTCCGGCGCGCTTGTTCAGCGGCTTGTTGTCAGTCTTCTCGACTGTCGGGTCGACCAGGAGGTCGAGGGTGTTGGGCTCGTTCATACGTGGACTCGGTCGGCGAGCTGCTGCTGGAGCTGCTCGAGTGCTTCGCGGTCGTCCGGCCAGCGGATCTTTTCATACGCTTCGGCGAAAGTGAACCAGCCCCAGGCGTCGTGCTCCGTCGCGTCGAGCTGGATCGGCAACCGGGAGTCGAGCGCCGCGGCGTAGCCGATCTCGCTGGCGATGATGGGGGAGGCGTAGCGGGTCGAGAGGAAAGCCGACTCGATCATGAACGACTGCATGAGGCCGAGCTCGTACGGATCCGCGGGATTGCCGGTCTCTTCGACGAGCTCGCGCTTCGCCGTCTCCAGCGGGAGCTCGCCTTCTTCGATCGAGCCGGTGATCGGCTGCCAGAAGTTGCCCCGCTCCGGCTTGCGGTGGAGCAGGAGGATGCGCGCTTCGTCGTGGACCAGGACCTTGACGAGGCGGAGCGTCTCCGGGCGCGGGACCAGCTCCCGGTCGAAGAGGTCGGCGAAATGCTTCGCCAGCACGCCCCGGACTTCGGCGAGCGGCACCTGACGGCCGAGCTCGCGCTCGATCGACGTCACGCCCATCCCGGAGATGCCGCAGGGGGTGATGAAGCGGAAGTGCTCGAGATTCGTGCTGACGTTGAGAGCCCAGCCGTGGGAGGTGACCCAGCGGGCGATGCGGACGCCGATCGCGGCGATCTTGTTGTTGCCGACCCAGATGCCCCGCTTGCCGTCGATGCGGGCGGCGGTGATGCCGTACTCGGCGACGGTGCGGATCAGCACTTCCTCGAGGTTCGTGACGTACTTGCGGACGTCGCGGTTGCCCTCGCCGAGGTGGAGGATCGGGTAGCCGACGACCTGGCCGGGACCGTGGTAAGTGATGTCGCCGCCGCGGGTGGTCTCGAAGAAGCGAACCCGCTCCGCCTGCAGCACTTCCGGGGCAGCGAGCAGGTTGCCGGCGTCGCCGCCGCGGCCGAGCGTGATGACCGGCGGATGCTCGAGGAGGAGGAGCTGATCGGCGATCTCTTCGCGCTGCCGCATCTCGACCAGCTTCTGCTGGAGATGCATGCCGTTTTCGTAGGTAACGAGATGAAGCTGGTGGAGCTCACACTTCCGCATGGCCGCTTACGTAGAGTCGCAGGGGGCATGGGATATTCCCAGAGTGGGTTGGGGAACCGAAGCTCTGACCCCGCCCGACGCTGAAGTAGTGGAGGACGGACAATCTTGTCCGTCACAGGAGAACGTCGCCACGCCGCCGCGTGACGGACAG
>DASWMP010000328.1:0-23846 GCA_036399695.1 Thermoanaerobaculia bacterium
GTCCGTCCTCCACTCGAGCGCCGGCGCGGAACACCCTCGCCTATTGGGATAATGTGGGGACAGACAGGAGTGTCTGTCCCCACGTAAACCATGCATGGCTCGCCGCTGCTCGTCGACATTGCGATCATCCTGATCGCGACGTTCCCGTTGTTGATCATCGGGCGGCGGTTCCGTGTGCCGGAGGTGCTGAGCTACATCGTGGTCGGGATCGCCATCGGGCCACATGCGCTGGCGTTGATCCAGGAGACGGAGCGGGTCGAGACGATCGCCGAACTGGGGGTCGCGCTCATCCTCTTCTTCATCGGCCTGCACGTGCCGCTCACGCGGCTCAGGACCATGGGGCGGACGGCGTTCCTTTCCGGTCCGATGCAGATGGCGTTGACGACGCTCGTCGTGGCCGTCATCACCGTGGCCATGGGCGGCGCGTGGCGGACCGGGTTGTTCTACGGCTTTCTCGTCAGCCTGGGGTCGACGGCGGTGGTGCTGCCGATCCTCACGGCGCGGGACGAGATCGGCGCGCCGTTCGCCCGGCGCTTTCTCGGGGTCTCGCTGTTCCAGGACCTGGCCGTCATCCCGTTGATGCTGCTCGTGCCGGCCTTCGCGCCGACCGGCGGCAACGCGCCGAGCGGCGGCGCGGTCGTTTCCCGGGTCCTGCTCGCAATGGGCGGCGTCGTCGTGCTGATCATCATCGCCAACGCCGTCGTGCCGCGCATCTTCCGGATGATCGCCGGGATGGGACGGGAGGCCTTCACCGCGGCGTCGGTGATCCTCATCGTCGTCACCATCGCCATCGCCGACCGGATCGGCATCTCCCCGGCGCTCGGCGCTTTCGCCGCCGGCCTGGTCGTCGGCGACACGGAGTTCATCCACGAGATCGAGGTCGTGCTCCGGCCCTTCCGCGACTTCCTCTCCGTGCTCTTCTTCTCGTCCATCGGCATGCTGCTCGATCCGGCGTTCGTGCTGCAGCATCCGCTGCTCATCGCAGCGACCGTCGCCGGCGTCGTGTTCATCAAGGTGGCGATGTCGTACCCCGCGTTTCGACTATCGCCGTCGATGAAGAGGACGTCGATACGGGCCGCCTTCGCCATGGCCCCCATCGGCGAGTTCTCCTTCCTCCTTGCGCAGGCGGGGAAGGAGCTGAAGATCCTCGACGATGGCGCGGAGCAGACGTTCGTGGCCGTGGCCGTCGTCACGCTGGCGGCGACGCCGCTCCTCCTCTCCGGCGGACGCTGGCTGGCCGACCGGATCCACGAGAGCGTCGCCGACGACGAAGCCGATCGCCGGCACGAGGCGCTCAAGCGGCACATCATCATCGTCGGTTACGGCCTGAACGGGCAGAACGTGGCCCGGGTGCTGGCGTCGACGGGCGTGCGCCACGTGGTGCTCGACGAGGACGCGGACCGCGTCGCCGCGGCGCGCCAGGCGCGGAGCCGCGCCATCCTCGCCGACGCCGGCGATCCGGAGGCACTCGTGCTGGCGGGCATCGAGGACGCCGTGGCCGTCATCGTCGCCATCTCCGATCCGGACGGGACGCGGCGCATCGTCCGCTTCGCCCGCAAGGCGAATCCTCTCGTGCACATCATCGTGCGCACGCGTTACGTGGCGGAGGTCGAGCACCTGCGCGGCCTCGGCGCCAACGAGATCATCCCCGAGGAATTCGAGACGTCGCTGGAGATCGTGACCAGGACGCTGCGCGTGCTGTGCGTGCCGCAGAACGTCGTGGCCAATCAGTTGCGGCTCCTGCGCGACGAGGGCTACCGCATGCTGCGCGATCCGGCCGTACGCGCGACCGAGGGGCGGCGTCTCTCGGCGCTGTTCGCCGCCGGGACCTCGCAGACTTACCTGGTGCTGCCGGATACGTGGGTGGAAGGGCGGAGCATCGAGGAGCTCGGGCTCAACGAGGAGGGCGTCGGCGTGGCCGCGCTGCTCCGCGACGGCAAAGCGCTCTCGCCGCTCCTGGTCGACGAGCCGCTCCAGGCGGGGGACACGATGCTCCTGGTCGGCGCCCATGAGGAGCTGACCCGCGGCGTGGCCCGGCTCGAAGGCGGCGGGTAGCTGACAGGAGTGCCCCCTCTCCACTGGTAGGGAATGTTGCGCCCCACGTCCCTCCTACCGCCGAGGGGTCATGTGGGACAGACACTCCTGTCTGTCCGGCCCACCCCCGAGGTCCTCCAGACAAGCGGCCGTTCGGGTGCACCGGACAGACAAGAGTGTCTGTCCCACATGAGGCAAACCTCTAAGTCAACGCCATTGGGGCGTGAGCCCGGGGATGCACAGGTCCGTCCAAAATGAGAGCCGGCGTGAGCCGGCGCTACATGGTGCAGAGTGCCGACGTCGCGTCTGAAGAGCGGTGGCTGATCTTTTGAGACACCCCCTTGGCGCCGCCGCACTCCGGGATTGCCCGTCGGGCGCGGGCCGCACCGTTGGTTGGCCAGGCCTCCTCCGTCGATCCAATCGACCTGTCCGGCCACGCGCCGGACAGCAAGCCTGGGCAACCAGCGGTGCGGTCCGCGCCCGACGGTCGTGAGTGTCAGTGGCGCGGGCCGCGGCCGGGGCCGCGCTCGCGGAGGTAGTCGGCGGCGGCGAGCAGGGCCGCGAATTTCGTCTGCTGCTCCGGCGTCAACGTCGCGCTGAACTTGGCCTCGGCCGCGTCGCGAGCCGCGTCGAGCTGACCGTGGAGCGCTTTGAGCTGCAGGACGAGATTGCCGATGGCTGTCGCATCGCTGCCTTCGAGCGCCGTGTGGAGCTGCTCGGCGAGCGTGTGCTGCTGTTCGCGCAGCGCCTGCGTGCTGGCGCGGAGCTCCGACTGGACGGTCTGCCATGCCGTGCGCTGCGCGGCCGTGAGGCCGAGATAGTCGGCGACGGCGTTCGGATCGGGGCCGAGACCGGGGATCATCGGGGCGCCGGCACCTTCGGGAGGCGGCGGACCATGGTGCGGGCCCCGCTGCGCGAAGGCGGCGGTGCCGGCGACGACGAGAACGAGCAGCGCGAGTGCGACGAATGAACGTTTCATGTGTGATTCCTTTCGACCGTCATCATCGGCTCGCCGCCGGGAGCGCGCTTCATGACGACGCAAGGTCCTCGTAAGAAACGTAAAACCTCGGCGGGGCAGAACCGGAGCGTGAGAGCGGGGCGTTACACTCGCGGCCGATGCGTCTCGTCACCGTCATGCTGGCGCTGCTCATCGCGGGCCTGGCCGTGCTCGCGACACTGCAGTACCGCTGGATCGATCGCGTCTCCGACGCCGAGCGGCAGCAGATCCACCGCAACCTGGAATTCGCCGGAAGGCGCTTCACCGAAGACTTTGCCGTCGAGCTCCAGCAGGCCTTCGATGCGTTCGTCCGCGATGAAGAGGAGGACGTCTTCACCCGCTACGACGAATGGAAGCGCCGCGCGCCTCATCCGCGGCTGATCGCCGGCATCTACACCATGACTGAAGGGGAGGTACAGCGGGTCGACCTGGAGACGGGCGAGCTCACTCCCGCCGAGCTACCGCTCCGCCGTCCGCCCGGTCAGCGGCGCGGTCCGCCGCCCGGAGAGATGCGCGGACCGTTCCACCCGGACGAGCTGGCGCTGCTGGTGTTGCGCGGCCCGCCGCCGCAGCCCGACCCTCTGGCGCTCCGCAACGCGACGCTGCTCATGCTCGATCGCACGGAGCTGATGCAGGTCATCCTGCCGGAGCTGACGAAACGTCACTTCGCCATGACGGACGTGGCGCTCATCGGCGGTGAGACGTTTCGCTACCAGTCGAACCCCGCCTGGCCGGACGGGAGCACGCCGCCCGACCTCGAGCTGCCGTTCGCGCCGATGCCGGGACGCGGCGAGCCGCGGCGCCCGCCCTCGGTATTCGACGAAGACCCCCCGCCGCCGCGCGCGCCGATGCGTCTCCTCGTGCGCCGCCAGAACGGGGGAGTGGACGCAACCATCGCCGACGCTCGCAGGCGCAATCTCGCGCTCAGTTTCGGCATCCTGCTCATCCTCGCCGCGACGATCGCCGTCCTGCTCGCGCTGCTGCGCCGCGCGGAGCGCATGCGCCTGCAGCAGACGGAGTTCGTGGCCGCCATGAGTCACGAGCTCAACACCCCCGTGGCCGCGCTCCGCTCCGCGGGAGAGAACCTGCGCGACGGCATCGTCGTCGAGCAGGAGCGCGTCGTCCGCTACGGCAATACGATCGTCCGCGAGGCCTCGCGCCTCGGCGAGATGCTCGGCCAGGTGCTGGAGTACGCCGGCATGCAGGCGCGGCGCACCGAGCCGGCGCGCGAGAGCGTCGACGTCGCCGGCGTCATCGAGCAGGCGGTGGCGCAATGCCGCTTTCTCGTCGACGGCACGGCCATCGAGGTCGCGGTGAACGTCGAGCCGTCGCTGCCGCCGGTCTCCGGCGATCCGAAAGCGCTCACCGCTGCGGTGCAGAATCTCCTCGCCAATGCCATCCGCTACGGCGGCAGCGGCGGGTGGGTCGGCGTGCGCGCGGCGCGCGAGCGCAACGGCGACGTCTGCATCACGGTGGAGGATCGCGGTCCCGGCATCGACAGCCACGACGCGTCCCACGTCTTCGAGCCGTTCTACCGCGGCCGTAATCAGTCGTCGACACGCGGCGCCGGCCTCGGTCTGTCCATCGTGCAGCGCGTCGTGCAGGCGCACGGCGGACGCGTGGCCCTGGCGCGCCGCGATGCGGGGGCGGCGTTCACCATCCAACTGCCGGCGGTGCGCCATGCCTGAGCGCCGCATTCTGCTCGTCGAGGACGAGGAAGCGCTGATCCTTACGCTGCAGGACCGCTTCGTCAGCGAAGGCTACGACGTCACGGTGGCGAGCGACGGCGAGCTGGCCCTCGAGCTCGGCACGCGCAAGCCCTTCGACGCCATCGTGCTCGACGTGGCGCTGCCGAAGAAGAACGGCTTCGACGTCTGCCGCGATCTCCGGACGCAAGGGGTGCAGACGCCGATCCTCATGCTCACCGCGCGCGGGCAGCTCATCGACCGCGTCCTCGGCCTGAAGCTCGGCGCCGACGATTACCTGACGAAGCCCTTCGAGATGATGGAGCTGCTGGCGCGCATGGAAGCGCTGCTCCGCCGCGCCCGGACGCTGACGGCGAGCAGCGCCGACGCTTATTCATTCGGGGACGTCGAGGTCGACTTCCGCCGCGCCGAGGTCAGGCGCCGCGGGGCGCCGCTGGAGCTGTCGGGACTGGAGCTCAAGCTGTTGCGATACCTCGTCGAGCATCGCGGGGCGGTGCTGTCGCGGGACGAGCTGCTGGAGAAGGTGTGGGGCTACGACGCCACCCCGGTGACGCGTACGGTCGACGTACACATCGCGTCACTGCGGCAGAAGCTCGAGCCGAATCCAGCCCGGCCCGAGCTCATCATCACGGTGCACGGGATGGGCTACAAGTTCGTCGGGTGAGGACGCCCGAAGCGCCGCTGCACCTTCTTCACTTCCCACGTCACGACGCCCGCGCCGATGGCCAGCAGGATCGCGCCGACGATGATCTTGACGAGGCCGCTCGCCGCCTTCGCCGCCAGGCTGAAGAGGAAGGCGCCGCCGATCAGGGTGGCGACGCTCAGGACACCCGCACGGACGGCGATGCCTTTGGCCGTATCGCGGAGAGACATGTGCTCGGTTTCATAGGTGGTCATACTCCCTGGTAGAGCAACGAGCGTGCTACTTTGCGCCTCCATGACGACGCATAAGCCAACTTCTTACAACACGGCCTCACCCTATCTGATTGTCAACGGCGCGAGCGCCACGATCGAGTTCCTCAAGAGCGTTTTCGGTGCCGTCGAGCTGCGCCGTTACCCCGGCGAAGACGGCCGCCTCATGCACGCCGAGGTGCGCCTGGACGACACCGTGATCATGCTCGCGGATTCGGTCGAGAACTGGCCGGCCGTCCCGTCGATGGTGCACGTCTACGTGCCGGACGTGGACGACACCTACCGCCGCGCCCTCGCCGCCGGCGCCACGAGCGTGCAGGAGCCGGTGAAGAAAGCGGATGAAGACAAACGCGGCGGCGTCAAAGACGCCGGCGGCACCACGTGGTGGATTGCCACGAAGATGGAGTAGGGCGGCACCGATGGGGCCAATAGGGCCTATGGGACCTATGGGACAGATCTGGCCATCACCGAGCCCATAGGTCGCATAGGTCCTATTGGTCCCGTCGTCCTCCACAGCTCCCCGCGCTATCCCGCCCACCTGTGGGCTACACTTCCCGCGTGTCTATACCAGCAAACGTGCGTGAGGATGCCGAAACGGCGCTCACGGAATTCTGTAAACAACACTCGTCCGGCACCGTCTCCGACCAGCTCCGCTATAAGTACGAGCTGGTCGCCAGTGCCGCCATCCTGCTCGCCGAACGGCCCGGCTTCATGAATCCGGCGGAGTGGGCGTCGGTGCCGGTGGCGAAGTTCCGCTACTCGGAAGCGCGGGGCTCCTGGTCGCTCTACTGGTCGGACTCGAACGCGCGGTGGCACCGCCTGTCGAATGTGCCGGCGGGGAGTATCCGCTCGCTGCTCCAGGCGGTCGAGACTGACGCCGCCGGCGTGTTCTGGGGGAAGTGACGGGGGCGCACCTTCATCGCCGGCCGCGACGACGTCCGCGGCCGCGGTCTTCGCCGTCGCGTTCTTCTTTTTCTTCGTCGTCGTGATCGTCGGCTTCACCGCGGGTGGCGGAGAGGTAGGCCGCGGCGGCGAGGCGTTCCTCCTCGGAGATCGGCTCCTTGCCCGGGATTTCGAGGGAGAAGCGTTGCATCTCTCGCGTGATGCGGTCCCACTTACGGGCATCTTCCCGCTCCTCGGCGATGACGGACGCGCCGTGGCACTGGTTGCATTTGTTCGCGACGACGTCCCGTCCTCGCTGTAGCTCGGGCGTCAGTGGCGTCAGCGGCTGGATGACCCGCCACGCCGGAATGACGCCGAGGGCGACGACGAGGAGCGTGGTGGCGGCGAGCGTGCCGCCGATCCAGGGGAGGCGATGGCCGAAGCGTTGGAACCGGCGGATGACGGCGATCTTCACCGCCAGCAACACACCCACCGCCACGCCCAGCGCGCCGTGCGCGGCACTCCAGGCGGTGACGACACGGAACTCCCACATCCGCGGCAGCATCTCGACGAGCAGCGCGAGATACGTGAGCACGAACAGATAACCGAGGGCGCGGTGGATGTTCGTGGGCATGCGAGGGGCGGTGGAGACACCGTGCGGATCGCGTCCCGTGGGATCGGGCTTCATCGGGAAGCGCCACAGCCAGGCCATGAGGGCGGCATTCACGATGGCGATGGAGGCCATGAGGAGGCCGAGCCAGATGGTGTGCTGCATGGTCATGCCGTGAGCGTGTGAGCCGCAATCGTGCCCGGTGCTCTTGCCCATTGCCGCGTCGCAGCCGCTGGGGTAGTGTCCCTCGATCGAACGGCTGTTTTCGGAGGGTGGATGAAGAGCTTCGGGCTGGCGGTGTCGCTCGCGGTGCTGGTGATGGTTGCGCAGGCGGGCGCGGTACTCGCGGCGGCGCATCCGCTCGAGCCGTTATCCGGTGACGAATACCGTGCGGCGTACGACATCGTGCGGGAGCACTTCGTCGATCACAGCGGCCTACCGGATGACGGGCTGCTGTTCCCGTTCGTCGCCTTGCGCGAGCCTTCGAAAGCGGTCGTGCGGAACTGGAGCGGCGCGGCGGACTTTCCCCGCGAGGCAACGGTGCACGTGCTGCACGCGACGTCGAACCGCACCTGGATCGTGACCGTGGACCTGCGCGCCGGACGGGTGGCGAAGGTCGAGGTCACGCCGCAGGGGACGCAGCCGGCCGTGACGGCCGAGGAGTACGTGGTCGCCGATGAGATCGTGCATGCGTACGAACCGTGGCAGGCGGCCATGGAAGTGCGCGGCGTCAATCCCGACGACGTCTATGTCGACGTCTGGGCGCCTGGCGATCAGGAACTGCCGGCGGCCGTCGTCGCTTCGCTGCCGCACGGCTCGCGGACGCGTCTCCTGCGCGCGCTCGCCTTCGTTCGCGGCGCTTCGGTCGACGATTACGATCCCGAGAATCCGCAGAACCCGTACGTCCGCCCGATCGAAGGGGTCGTCGTCACGATCGACATGAACCAGCGGCGCGTCGTGCACATGACGGACACGCTGGTCCGCCCGGTCTCACGCGAGAACGGCAACGCGACGGTGCGCCGCACGGACCTGAAGCCGATGAAGATCACGCAGCCGAACGGCGGCGGGTTCGAGATGACGGGCGGCCTGGTGCGCTGGCAGAACTGGCAGTTCTATCCCGTGCTGCATCCGCGCGAAGGTCTCGTGCTTTACGACGTGCGCTACGAGGACCAGGGGCGCCTGCGCCCGATCGCCTACCGGATGTCGCTCTCCGAGATCTACGTGCCGTACGGCGTGCCGGACGAGAACTGGTCGTGGCGCTCGGCCTTCGACGTCGGCGAGTACAACCTCGGCACGTTCGCGCAGACGCTCGAGCCGAACCGCGACGTCCCGGAACACACGTTCCTCTTCGATACGCTTTTCGGCACGGACACCGGCCCGGCCGAGGACAACTCGACGGGGACGTTCGAATCGACCGGCACGCTTGGAATGTACGAGCGCGATAACGGGATCCTCTGGACGCGCACCGATCCGTCGAACGCGGAGCGTGACACGCGCGGCCGCCGCGAGCTGGTGCTGACGTGGAACGCCTGGATCGGCAATTACATCTACGGCTTCGACTGGATCTTCGGGCAGGACGGCACGATCGAGGTGAAGGTGGTGCTGACCGGCGCGACGCTGAACCGCGGCGTAGCCGCTGACGCCGAGGAGGACGAAGAGGGTGCGCCGATCGTCGCCATCGACGACGCGGGCGTGCGCGTGGCGGCCCCGAATCACCAGCACTTCTTCAGCTTCCGGCTCGACCTCGACGTCGACGGATCGGCCAACACGGTCGCGGAAACGGAAGTGCGGCACCTGGAGGTGCCGGGTTTCAAGAACGCTTTCGGCGCGCACGAGACGCCGCTGACGACGGAGGGCTTCCGCGATGCCGATCCGTCGAAGGTCCGGCACTGGGAAGTGAGCAGCGCCACGACGGAGAACGCGGTCGGGAAGCACCCGTCGTACGCCATCGAGAGCAACGACGTCGCGGTGCCGCTCTCGGCCCCGGACTACGAACCGCTGCTGCGCGCGGCGTTCGCCAGCCACGCCTTCTGGGTGACGCGCTTCCGCGACGATGAGCTCTACGCCGCCGGCGATTTCCCGAACCAGGGTGTGGCCGGAGCAGGGCTGACGTCGTTCATCAGCCCGCCGGAACCGCTCGCAGACGCCGGTACAGACGTAGTGGTCTGGCACACGATCGGCCTCACGCACGTCCCCCGTCCGGAGGATTACCCGGTGATGCCGACGGAGAGCATCGGCTTCAAGCTGCTCCCGCACGGCTTTTTCGACCGCAACCCCGCGCTCGACGCGCAGGAACTGCCGGTCACGATGCCGCGTCCTCGGGCGGTGCGACGGAGATGACGACCGGGGCGCCTCCGGCGGGCGGGCACGGCCCGCAGCGCTTGTTGCCTCAGGCTCGGCGCACGGCGTCGCGGTCAACACGTTAGTAAGTAGGGTCGACTGCGGCTTGGCCAAGAAGCGCTGCGGGCCGTGCCCGCCCGCCGGAGGCGCCTTCGTCGTCTTCTCTGTTGCAACACCGCGGGGGTAGGGTTTGGGGCGTGGTGGTCACTCCCTAGTGGGATGACCACTCTTCGATGGCTGCTTGTGGCGTTGCTGGCTTCATCGGTGCTGGCGGATGAGCCGCCGGTCGTCAAACAGGAGATCGTCGTCACGGCGGCGCGGGATGAAGAGCCGCGCGACCGCGCTTCCGCGGCTGTGACCGTGCTGACGCGCGAAGACATCGAGCGGTTGCCGGCTACGTCGCTCGCGGAACTGCTCGCGTTCGTGCCTGGTGTCACCATGATGTTCGACAGCGGGACCAACGGCGTGCCGATGGTCACGTCGCGCGGCTTCTTCGGGGGCGGCGAGGTCGAATACGTGAAGCTCCTCGTCGATGGTGTGCCGGTCGGCGATGCTGAATCCGGTAATGTCGATTGGCGTGGCTTCCGTGCGGCCGACATCGAGCGGCTCGAAGTCCTCCACGGTCCCGGCTCCGCTCTGTACGGCGACACAGCCCTCGGCGGTGTCGTGCAACTCTTCACGCGGCAGGAGCCGGAAGGCGGCTCGCGCGGCGAACTGCAGTTCCGCGCCGGCAGCTTCGACGCGCGCGAGGCCGACGTCCGCTTCGCCACAGATCTCGGCAAGCTGCGGCTGTCCGTCCGCGGCAGCAGCGGGGAGACGGGCGGCTTTCGCGACCATGCCGCGACACACGATCGCGGGCTGCAGCTCTCGCTCGTTCACTTCGACGACGCCTCGCGCTGGCGCGTCGATGTTTCCGGCACCCGCAAGCACCGCCGCGAGCCGGGCGCACTCACGCGGAGCGAGATCGGCGACGACCGCACGCAATCGAGTCCGCTCTTCCGCTTCGACCGGGAGGAAACGGACCGCGGCCGCCTCTCCGCGGCGTACGAATCTTTCGGCGCGATCCCCTGGCAGGCCACGGTCTACGGAACGCAACGCGACGGCGACACGCTGCGCACGCTGCTGCTCGCCCCCGGCTTCGGAACCACGGCTCTTCGCGCACTGACGACGCGCGCCTTCGGCACGACGCTCGAAGCGTCGCGGGAACTCGCCGGCGGGACCGTGCGCGCCGGGGCCGACGTCGAGCGGGCCTCGCTCTCCGGCCGCTACTCGGCAGTCGATGACGGCGAACCGCTCGGCGTCACGGCTTCGCAGGACGGCCATCGCGACCGCACCGGCGTCTTCCTCACCGGCGGCTGGAACGTCTGCTCCCGCTGCCGTCTCACGGCCGGCATCCGCCGTGACGACATCCGCGACGACTTCAACACGACACGCCACCACGCCTCCGCCTGGTCCCCCCGCGCCGGCTTCAACGTCCACGTCGGCCGCGCGACCGCGACGCCGCTGTCGCTCTTCGTGCAGCTCTCGAACGCCTTCAAGGCGCCGACGCTCGATCAGCTCTTCGATCCACGCCCCTATCCCGACGGCACCGGCGGCACGTTCACGGTCTCGAATCCCGACCTCCGCCCGCAGCGCGCCCGCAACATCGAAGCAGGCCTCGCCCGCCACGCCGCAAGCAACGACTGGTCGCTCGTCGCCTACCGGATGAATGTCCGCGACGAGATCGACTTCGACCCGCAGACGTTCAGCTACCGCAACATCGGCAGCAGCCTCCACCGCGGCGTGGAAGCGAGTCTCGCGGTCGCAAAAACATCCTGGCTGTCCCCCCGCGTGACCTACGCCTGGACCCGCGTCGCCGACGCTGAAGCCCCGGACCGGCAGCTCAAGAACATCCCCGAGCACGTCGCCCAGCTCCTGCTGCACGCCCGCGTCCGTCCATCGACGAACGTCGACCTCCTCTACCGCTGGACGCACGGGACGACGCTCGACGACGCAGGCGCGTTCTCCACCCCCGACGTCTCCCGCGTCGACCTGCGCATCTCCCACGACCTCGCCACACTCCGCCTGCAGCTCGACGTCCTCAACGTCCTGAACGCCGAGTACAACGAAGCCGGCTACGTACTCCTCGACTTCACCGGCCAACCCACCGCCCTGGAGTTCCCCGCCGCCGGCCGCATCGTGCGCCTCGGCGCAACGTGGAGATTCTGACCGTGCAGTCAATCCTGAGCGAAGCGAAGGATCAATGGAGCCACAGCTACGCGCGTGGCGAGTGCGTCGCTGTGGCTCCATTGATCCTTCGCCTCGCTCAGGATTGACGGGGACGAGGGTAGGGATTTCCATTTGTGGGTCACTCCTGTGGATAGAGAAGGTAGTTGCCTCCGCATCAGGACGAAAGGAATCCGGTCATGTCCAGGGCCCGCGTGCTCCTCGTCTGTCTACTCATTACTGCTGCCTGTCGCAGGACTGCTGAATCACCGGCGCCGGCGGACGGCACCACCTACGGGACAGACACCACTGCCACGACCTCGACCCAGCCGGCGGCGTTCCCGTCGATCCCGGCCGTCGTCATCAGCGGCACCATCCCGACCACCGTACCGATCCCGGCGAACGCTCCGACTGACGCCACGCCCGAGCAGGTGCGGCCTTACTTCGACTGGTTCTCGTGGGAGAGCTTCATCGCCTTGAACTGGCCGGCTTCGGGGGCGGGTCGCGGGAATCCCGACCAGCCGTCGACACCGAGCGTGTTCACCTCCATGACCAACACCACGCCCGTCACCTGGGGGACCTACAAGGCCAACTGGGAGCTCTTCGACCAGTACGACAAGCGGCCCACGCCGTGGAACGACTACGGCGTCGCCTACGCGCCGACCGTCTGCCCGCAGGCGCAGCCGAGCGACAAGCAGCTCCTCATGGTCACCAAGGGGGACACCGAGCTGCAGGACGTCAACCAGGCCTTCTCCTTCCCGCTCGTCGACCAGCAGAACAACTTCGTCTACTACGAAGTGCGCTACAACCAGCCGCAGTACGACTGGATCCGCGGCGCTGACGACCAGCCGTCGTCGTGGCTCTACCTGAGCCAGAACCTGCCGCCCGGCACCGTCGTGAGCCTGCCGCCGAACGCGCAGAACACCGGTGACTCCATCATGCTCAAGGCGGCGTGGCGGAACCTCACCAACGTGCCGGCGGCGCAGCGCCAGCGCTTCTACACCGTCAACGCCTGGGTGTACGACTCCAGCACCAACCAGTGCACCCAGCAGCCCATGGGGCTCGTCGGCTTCCACATCGCCCAGAAGACCAAAGAGTTCCCGGAGTGGATCTGGTCCACGTTCGAGCAGGTCGACAACGTCCCGCCGACGAACGACAACGTCCCCTCGTCGTTCAACAACGGCACCGACAACCCGCCCACCGGGACGCAGGGCTTCGCGAACAGGCCCACGTACCAGGCGCCGGGGCAGTTGCCGTCGAACCCGACGCCGACGCAGGTGTCCCGCCTCAATCCGATCCCCACGACGCCGGCCGGCGCGTCCACCGTCGACGTCAACAACGCCTTCCACGCCGCGCTGCCGAAGAATTCGGTCTGGCAGTACTACGAGCTCGTGATCACCCAGTGGCCGTCGAACCCGGCGCGCTTCAAGGCGCCGGCGGATCGCGGCGTCTATCCGGACGATGCCGGCGGCGCCTTCCCGGCCGATGGGGCGGTCAACACCACCCTCGAGACCTACTTCCAGTCGCAGCAGCTCGCGGTCGGCGCGGGCGGCAACAGTTGCATGTCGTGCCACTTCAACGCCGGCAACGGGCAGCGCGACTTCAGTTGGGGTCTCACGCGGCGCCCGCACCAGGATGCCCCTCCGCCACCGAACGCGAAGTTGAAAGCCACCGCGCAGACGGCGGCGAAGTAAGGAGAGCACGCATGTCCAGCAATCCTCCGAGCAGCAACTGGTGGATGTTCCACGGCGACCCGGCCCATACCGGTGAGGTGACCGGCAGCGCCATCGCCAGCAGCAACGTCGCGAACCTCAAGCTCGCGTACTCCCTCAACGTCAACGGCTCGATCCTCTCGACGCCCGCCATCGTCGACGGCTACGTCTACTGCGGCCTGGCCAACAGCCTCGAGGCGGCGGCGCAGAACGGCGGGCAGTTCATCAAAGTGGAGCTCGCGACCGGCAAGACGGTGGCGACGTACAACTGGAGCATCAACCCGGCCGACCGCGACTCGCACGGCTTCTGCGGCATGGGCTGCACGCCCGCCGTCGTGAACGGGAAGGTCTACTTCAGCGCCTTCGACGGGAAGCTCTACTGCCTCAACCAGAGCGACCTCACGCAGGTATGGGTGACGGACCTCCGCTACGCCGACATGCCCCACAACCAGCCCGTGACGAACGACTTCCCCAACGGCAACGGCAACCCCAGCGCCGGCATCGGACCGTATCCCAAAGCCGCCGGCTGGTCTTCTCCGCTCGTCGCCGGTGACCGCGTCTATCTCGGCATGGGGGAAGGGGAGAACCCGTACCTCTACGGCTTCGTCTACTGCATCGACGCCAACAGCGGCAACGTCATCTGGATGTACTGCACCTGCCAGTTCGACATCAACGCCAACAACGCTCCGAACCAGCTCCCGCTGGAGACGATCCGTCAGGCGCTGCCCCCCGGCTTCACGACGTACCCCTACCAGCCGGTGGCGAAGGGTGCCTCGGTCTGGTCCGGGATCGCATACGACCCCGACCTCGACCAGCTCTACGCCGCCACCGGGAACCCGCAGCCGGATGGCGTGCTGCCGACCGCCGCCTATACGAACAGCGTCCTGGTGCTCCAGGGCTCGACCGGCGCGTTCAAGGCCTGCATTCAGATTCCGGCCGAGACGAGCTACCGCCCGAGCGACATCGACGTCGACATCGGCGGCGCGCCGACGCTCTGGACGATCGACGGACGGAAGGTCGTCGGCATCGGCTGCAAGAACGGCTGCTTCATGACGTTCGACGCGAAGACGTTCGACATCATCAAGACGCGCCAGCTCCTGCCGCTCATGAACGACGGCTCGCAAATCCCGACCGTCGATCCGCACGGCACCGACGATCCGAGCGATCCGAATCCCGTCATCTCCAACGCGGAGTCGAACGTGACGCCGGCGGAGAACTTCCACGGCACCTACAGCACCGCGGCAATCTGTACGGCACAACAGAAGGTGTTCATCGGCGTCGGCGGCAACAACTATCACTACATCTGCCCCGGCATCGACTCCGACAACACGCCGTTCATCCGCGCGCTCGACTGGTCGACGCTCGCCGACGCCTGGCCGCTCGACAACGGCGATCCGAAACGCTACACCGCCGCCGCCGATCCGAAGAACCCGCTCTACAAGAACGCCTCGGAGAGCGGTATCAGCGTCCCGGCGGTCGTGAACGACGTCGTCTTCATGTCCACGACGAACGTTGCCCTCTACGCCTTCAGCGTCGTCGACGGCAAGATCCTCTGGCAGGACACGACCGGCTTCGGCCAGCAGACCGGCGGCATGAGCGGCGGCTACGGCTACTGCATGGGACCGGCCATCGCCGGCAATTACGTCGTCGCCGGCGCGCTCGTCAGAGGCGGCAACGGCGGAGTGCTGAACATCTACACGCTGGGGTCGTGAGGAGGGAGTGATGCTGCAGATCATCCTTCTCGGCGTCCTGGCCGGACTCGATAACGTGCAGGTGGCGGCGGCGATCAGCATGGCGCCGCTCACCCGCGCGCGGCGCATGCTCTTCGCGGTGGCGTTCTGCCTCTGCGAGATCGCCACGCCGCTCCTCGGCCTGCTGCTCGTCGGCTCACTGCGCGGTCACTTCGGCGCCTGGGTCGACCGCGCGGCGCCGCTGATCCTGGTCGTCTGCGGCGTCGTCATCATCTTTCTTTCGCTGCGCGACCGCGACGAGCTCGAAAAGCTCGTCAACAACCGGTGGACCGTCGTCGGTCTGCCGCTCTCGCTTTCTCTCGACAACCTGTTGATCGGCATCAGTCTCGGCACGTTCGGCTATCCGCTGCCGCTCGCCGCCGCGACGATCGGCTGCGTCAGCGCGGCGATGTGCGTCTGCGGCATTGCCGGCGGCGCACGCCTGCGGCGCTGGATTCCGGAGTACGCCGAGATCGTCAGCGGCGTGTACCTGATCGTGCTCGCCGCCATGATGTGGATCGACCCCAGCGCCTGAACGACAAGGAGGATTTCTCAGTGGCGACTTCTTTCCAGACCGACATCGCCCCGATGTTCGCGCCGTATCAGGCCAACATGATGTGGCGCTTCAATCTCGCGGATTACACCACCGTGAAGACCAACGCCGCCATGATCTACGGCCGCCTCACCGGCACCACCGGCAACCCGATGCCCGCCCCGCCAATGGACCCGCTCAGCCCCACCCAGATCGCGCTCTTCGCGGAGTGGATGACGGAAGGGTGTCCCCCGTAGCTGGTGCAGATCACGTCCGAGACAGACCAGCCGTCGCCGCGCGATTCACGGTGCTCCCGGGCGCGCAGCGCTTCGTGCAACTCGGCGGCGAGACTCAGCATCGCGCGTATCGTGGCACATTTCGAGCTGACGGGTGCACCGGACAGACCGGAGTGTCTGTCCCACATGCTGTGCGGGATGTGGGCACAGGCGTGTCCGTTCCCACATGCTGAATGTGGGACAGACACTCCTGTCTGTCCGGTGCACCTCAAACCGCAATTTTCACCAAGACCCGCACCCCTTCCCGCGCTCCAATACCTCCAGCAAAAACGACCTGTACACGCCGCTGGCCCACGGCCACGGCCAGACGCCCCTGCGCGAGCTGCTTGTCGCCGCCGACCACAACGCCTACCACCTCGGGCAGCTCGTGACGGTGCGGCGGATACTGGGCGCGTAGAACACAGTTGGCAGTTGGCAGTTGGCGGTTGGCGGTGGAAGGGAGACCGGAGTCCTCGTTCCACCGCCAGCGCGTGTCAGCGCGCGTACCGCCGACTGCCAACCGCCAGCGCGCGCAGCGCGCGTACTACCGATCAGGCGATCGCCGTCGCGCCCGAGGCCGGTCCGCTGCCCGGCTTCCGCCGGAGAATCCCGGCCGAGACCAGCGTCCCCACCAGCCCGACGGGGAACACTTCGAGGAACGTGAAGCCGACGTTCACCAGCGGGTTCTTGTACCACCGGCTGAACTCCGCCATCTCCTGCTCCTTCGCCGCCACCTGGGCTGGGGCTGCGCCCTCGGCCTTCAACTTCTCCACCACACGAGCGGCGTACTTCGTCTCGAAGTCGGGGATGAAGCCGTAGTAGATGATCTGCCAGGACACGACGTAAAAGGCGCAGGCGATCAGCGAGATCAGGATCCCGACCTTGAACGCCCGACCGAACGTGATGACGCCGCCGCCGATGTTCTCCCGGTAGGAGCGGATGCCGACGAACACCATCACGAAGGCCAGGACCATCGACGTGTATCCGACGACCTCGCTCTGATCCAGGTCCACGGTCCCCGACATGACGAGCGGCATCATGATGGCCATCATCAACGCCAGGATGCAGCCCGAGATGATTCCGAAAGTGAGCACGATTTTCTTCACAGTTCCTCCGAATGTTTTTCAGCCATCCTGGGCTGCCGCGAGAGTGCTGTCGTCATCCTTTCGGGTGATTTTCGCCCGTCATCCTTTCGGGTGACCCCCAATTCACCCGATCAGCCTCAGCTCCCGCCCCTTCTGCACCGCCTGCACGCGCCGGTTCACCCCCAGCTTGTCGAAGAGCCGGGAGGAGTGGGTCTTGACGGTGTTCTCCGACACGAACAGCCGTTCGCCGATCTCCCGGTTGCTCAGCCCCTCGGCGATGAGCAGCAGGATCTCGTGCTCCCGCGGGGTGATGCCCAGCTCCGCGAGTTTCCCGCTGTCCATGGCGAAGGGGCGGTCGTCGCGGACCAGCACTTCCTTCACCACCACCACTTCCTTCGGCCGCGTCCACTTGAGGCCGACGTACACGCCGATGACCGTGAACAGCAGCGCCACCAGGCCGCCATACAGCTCCGTGGGGTAGGCATGGACGAAGTGCTTGTACTCCAGCACCTTGAGCGCCGCGATCAGCCCGCCGCCGAGGGCACCGTAGAGGAGGATCCGTTTCAAGTGGGGGGAGTGTAAGACCTTGTCCGTTGTCCGTTCTCCGTTTTCCGTGCTCCGCTGCACGCCGAGGCTGGCCGACCGCAGCACGGACAACGGAAAACG
Organism: Thermoanaerobaculia bacterium; assembly: GCA_036399695.1. GTDB lineage: Bacteria > Acidobacteriota > Thermoanaerobaculia > Gp7-AA8 > Gp7-AA8 > DASVEE01. Next base: position 17,687 of record DASWMP010000328.1, read on the forward strand.
GGCAACGGACAACGTCCCCTATAAACTAGGCCCGTCGCCTGCAAAACCTACCGCGGAGGCCCATGTACCGTTATCTGCGCTACGTCCCCAAGAACCGCCTGAGCCGCCTTATTGGGCGGCTGGTTCACCTGCGCCTTCCGCGGCCAATTGCCAGGCGGCTGGTCCACCGCTTCGCCCGGACGTACCAGATCGACGTCGGTGCGGCCTCGAACGACCTGCACGAGTACCCGTCGATCGGCCACTTCTTCATCCGCGACCTGCGCGAAGGGCTACGCCCGATCGAAGGGGAGCTCGTCAGCCCCGTCGACGGTGTGCTCCGGAACTACGGCCTGATCGCCAACGGCACGATCGAGCAGGTCAAAGGGAAGACGTACACGCTGGCCCGTTTCCTCGGCGACGAGGCGAACGCCTCCCGCTACGAGAACGGCGTCTTCTTCAACCTCTATTTATCACCGCAGGACTATCACCACGTCCATTCGCCGGTCGGCGGGACGATCGTCCGCAGCGTGCACATCCCCGGCAAGCTCTGGCCCGTCAACGACTGGTCGCTCGCCAACGTCAACGAGCTGTTCTCGATCAACGAGCGCGTCATCACCTATGTCGAATGCTCGCTCGGGAGAGTGGCAGTGGTGATGATCGGCGCCACGAATGTCGGCAAGATCTCGGTCGTCTACGACAACTTCATCTCCAACCTCGCCAACACCGACCGCACCGCCACCCGCGACTACAACCCCCCGGTCCCGATCCAGCCCGGCGACCGCCTCGGCACCTTCCACATGGGCTCGAGCGTGGTCATGCTCTTCGAGCCCGGCCGCGTCGACCCCGCGCGCGTCCGGCTGCAGGCGGGGCACAAAGTGCAGTACGGCGCCGCGGTGCTGCACTCGGCCTAGAGGCTGTACTCGATGCCGGTCAGCGACGATTTCCGCGAGTTCGTCCTCGAGCAGTTGCGAGCCGTGACGCCCGTGACGTGGAAGCGCATGTTTGGTGCTGTCGGTCTGTATGCGGACTCGCTGTTCTTCGCGATCATCGACGATGACACGCTCTACTACAAAGTCGGCGACGCATCCCGGCCGCGATATGTAGAAGCGGGAAGCAAGGCCTTTGACCCATACGGCGACGGCAGGGACTCGAAGACCTACTTCGAGCTGCCGCCGGATGTCATCGAAGACGAGGAGAAGCTGCGCGAGTGGACGCGTGAAGCCCTCGACGCGGCCCGCACCGCGAAGCCGAAGCGAAAGAGGTGATCCGATCTCGGAGTGCGGTGGCGAACGGACGCTGTCTCAAAACCGTCGATGAACGGGCGCCTGCGGGCGCGGACAGACAGGAGTGTCTGTCCTACATTCAGATCCCGCCGAATATCGGCGCCCGGCAGGCACGCTGGTATTCAACGTAGGACAGACACTCCTGTCTGGGCGTTCGCCACCGCACTCCGAGATCTGCGGCCCTAGCGCGCGAACTCGATCAGCAGCTCGTTCACCCGTTCCGGGGCATCCGTCTGCACGAAGTGGCCGGCGCGCTTGACGCGCTCGATGCGGAGGTTCGGGACCCATTCGCTGAAGCCCTCCAGCGTCGAGGGGAGGAACACCGGGTCGTGGATGCCCCAGATCATCATCGTCGGCACGTCGATGCGTTTGATCAGGCGGCGGGTCTCGGCGGCGGCTCGGGGGACGGCGCGGTAGTAATTGACCATCGTCCGCAGCGAGCCTCGCCACGCCGCGCGGTAGCGGTCGATGTCTTCCTTGGTGAAGCGGCCGGCACGTTTCATCATCCAGGGGCCGTACGTCTTCATGAAGAGCTCCGGCAGGACCGGCAGGCGCATGAAGAGCTGATACGAGAGCTTCAGCTTCTGCCGCGTGCTGCGGCGCACTTCGCGCTGGAGCGGCACCGGATGCGGGACGTTGCAGATGACGAGCTTGCGGACCAGGTCGGGCCGGGTCATGGCCACGAACCAGGCGGCGAAGCCACCCCAGTCATGGCCGACCAGGACGCACGGCTCGTTCAGCGTTTCGAGGAACTCGATGAGCTGGGCGGAGACGCGGGGGAGGGTGTAGGCGTCGACTTCCGGCGGTTTCGGCGATTCGCCGTAGCCCGGGAGGTCGGGGGCGACGGCGCGGAAGCCGGCCGCGGCCAGGGCGGGGATCTGCTTGCGCCACGAATACCAGAACTCTGGAAATCCGTGCAGCAGGACGACGAGTGGGCCAGTGCCTTCGGAGACGTAGTGGAGCATGCCGTGAGGGCCGGCGCGATGGCCGGCCCTTGTCAGTGTACGTCCAGTTTACGTCCGATTGGGGTCGTAGCCGGTGTTGGCGTTGTAGCCGCCGCCGGTCGACGTGCCCGTGGTGCCTGAGGTGGTGGTCGTCGTCGTGGTGTCGATGCCCTTGTCCCGATTCATCGCGGCATAGAGCAGACCCGCGCCGACGGCGAGGGCCGCGACACCCGCGGCGACGGTGCCGGGGTTTTCCTTCGCGTACGTACCCGCCTTGTTTCCGGTGTTCTTCAGATAGTTGCGGGCCGTGTTGAGGTACTCGTCGACATCGAAGTTGCCGACCGAGTTCTTGAGGTTGCCCATCATGTCCTCGGAGATGCCGAGGCGCCCGAGGAACTGCTCGAGACCTCCGCCCTTCGAGGTGGACTGACCGCAGGTGGGGCAGTAGTCGTTCTGCGTCCCGCCCGTCGATCCGCCCGCCGATGATCCGCCGGTGGAGCTGCCGCCGGTGGAGCCCATGCTGCCCGGGCTGCCGCTGCCGACGCCGGTGCTGCTTCCACCGAGGCCGCCGCTCGTGCCGCCGAAGGCGCCCGAGCCGCTGCCGGTGGTACCGATGTCACTGCCGCTGGTGGAGCCGAAGCCGCCACCGCTGCCCGTGCCACCGTTACCAGCGCCACCGCTGCCCATGCTGCCGCCGGTCGAGCCGCCCATGCTGCCGCTGCTGCCGGTCGTTCCGAGTCCACCAGTGCCACCCGTGCCGCCGGTGCCACTGTTTCCGGCGAAGCCACCACCTTCGGTGCCTCCGCTTCCTTTGCCGCCAAATGGGTTATCCGAAGCCATCTACAGATCCTCCTTCGTTGATGGGGTCTAGCGACGCGATTCGTCGCGCGACTCGCCCGGCTCGTAAGTACGGCCGTGAGTGCCGATGCGCGGATCGCCCGATTTGTTGGTGATACGGTCTTCGTCGTTCCAGCGGGTGTCGCCGGTGCCGTTCGCAAACTCCTGGTCGCGATGGTGATCGGACCCGTCGTCGCGGAACGAGCTCTTCGAGCTGCCGAGAGGCGGCGTATACGTCGCCGCGATGACGTCCATGCCGATGTCCGCCTCGCGGCGGGTCGAGCGCGTCTGCACGGGCTGAGCGTTCATGTCCGACGGGTTCGGCGTCGCCCGCGGCGTCGCGACCATCGTCGATTCCTGCTGCTCGCCGCCCCGGCGGCCACGGCTGAAAAGGTGCCTGATCTTCGCGGTCGCGCGACGGATGGGACCGCCGCCACTCATTTCTCTCTTGTTAGGCATTTGTGAGTCCTTTCTCGCGCTTGTGGCGCACCTTGGTTGTATTGCAAGAAAGGGGCTCATCCAGAGGCAGGAACACCGTTGGCCGAAACTAAAGAGAGGAAAGACGTTTTTCAGCCGTGTGTGGCCGTGAGTGGCTTCATCTGCAGGATGCCGGCGAACTCCGGCCGAACCCACTGGATGGCGTCACGGTCGAGCTTCGCCTCATGCAGGAACTCCGCGGCGGCCGCAATGCCATCTGCATCCAAACCGGCGTAGATGGATAGCGTGTGCGTCACTGAGCCGTAGATGGCGACAACCTCCGCCACTTCGCCGAGGTTACCTCGGTGTACTCTTTCGCCCCAAAAGGAGATTCGATGCGCCTTCGTGCTCTCGTTGCCGGCTTTCTGGTTCTCGCCTTCGCTTCTTTTTCGCTGTTCGGCCAGTCCAAGACGGCCAAGCCGCCGTTGCATGGGAAGCATTGGGTGGCCATCACCGGGAAGCCGTTGTCGGCGACGGCGGGGGCGATGATGTTCGCCAAGGGTGGCAATGCCGTCGACGCGGCGTGCGCGATGATCGCGGCCGGGGCGACGATGTGGGATGTGCTGAGCTGGGGTGGGGAGACGCAGGCGCTCGTCTACAACCCGCACACGAAGAAGGTCACGGGGATCAACGCCGTGGGCGTCGCGCCGACCGGGGCCACGCCGGCGCTCTTCAAGTCGAAGGAGATGAAGTATCCGCCGGAGTACGGGCCGCTGGCGGCGGTCACGCCGGGCACGGCGGGCGGCATCCTGGTGATGCTGAGCGAGTACGGGAAGCTGTCGCTGAAGGACATCCTGACGCCGGCCATCCAGATGGCCGAGGGTTATCCGATGGAGGCCGAGACGGGCGACCGGATCGAGCGGGAGAAGGCGCGGATCAAAGAGTGGCCGTACGCCAAGTCGCTGATGCTCACGCACGCCGGGGAGAAGCGCGAAGCGCCGGAGCCGGGGGAAGTCTTCAAGCAGCCGGATCTCGCCGCGACGCTGCGGAAGCTCGTCGACGCCGAACAGCAGGCCCTCAAGCAGGGAAAGAACCGCAAGCAGGCCATCCAGGCGGCGTACGACCGCTTCTATAAAGGTGACATCGCGCAGGAGCTCGTGCGGGCCGTGAAAGAGCAGGGCGGCCTCATCACGATGGACGACCTCGCGAAGTGGAGCGTGAAGATCGAAGAGCCGGTCCGGACGACGTACAAGGACGTCGAGGTCTACAAGCTGACGACCTGGACCCAGGGGCCGGTGCTGCTGCAGACGCTCAACATCCTCGAGAACTTCGACCTCAAGCCGCTGGGTTACAACAGCTCGCGCTACATCCACACGGTGTATCAGGCGATGAGCCTCGCGTACGCCGATCGCGACTTCTATTACGGCGATCCCTACTTCCCGCCGGAGGAGCCGATCGCCGGGCTGCTGTCGAAGGAGTACGCGAAAGAGCGGGCCAAGCTGGTGAATCCGGAGCGCAACGATCCGGAGATCGGCCCGGGCGATCCGTACCCCTTCCAGAACGCGCTGAACCCGTTCGGCGAAGCGCTGCGGAACTGGAAGAAGACGGAAGTGCGTCCCACGAAGACGGCCATGGCCGCCTTCGAGGAGTCGTTCTACGCCGGTACGACGTCGGTGGTCTCGGCGGACGAAGAAGGCTGGATGGTGTCGATCACGCCGAGCGGCGGCTGGGTGCCGGCGGTGGTGGCGGGGAAGACAGGCATCGGTCTTTCGCAGCGGATGCAGAGCTTCCTCACCGAACCTTCGGAGAATCCGTACAACGTCATCGAGCCGGGCAAGCGCCCCCGCGTCACGCTGACGCCGTCACTGGCGTTGCGCGGCGGCAAGCCGTATCTCGCCTTCGCCGTGCAGGGGGGCGATTCGCAGGACCAGAACCTCCTGCAGTTCTTCCTCAACGTGGTGGAGTTCGGGATGACGCCGCAGGAAGCGGCCGAAGGGGCGAACTTCAACAGCTTCCAGATGCGCAGCTCGTTCGGCAAGCACGAGACGGAGCCGGGCCGCGTTCTGCTGCACCAGGCAACGCCGCCCTGGGTGCGCAAGGAGCTGAAGGGGATGGGCTACGACATGCAGTTCGGCGAGCGGACGTCCGGGCCGATCAACGCGATCATGTTGGATGTGAAGCATGGATCGCTGTGGGGAGCGTCGTCGAACCATGGGGAGGATTACGGGATCGCCTGGTGACTCGAGGGGGGCCGTTGTCCGTTGCACGTTTTCCGTTGTCCGTGAGAGGCGAAGGGTTGAGTCGCGGAGTCGACGCTTTGAGGTGCGGACGCAAAGCTTTGCGTGACGGAGGCAAAGCTTTGAGTGGTGGAGGCAAAGCTTTGAGTGGCGGGGGCAAAGCTTTGAGTGGCGGAGGCAAAGCTTTGCGTGGCGGAGGCAAAGCTTTGCGTGACGGAGGCAAAGCTTTGAGTCGCGGGGGCAAAGCTTTGCGTGACGGAGGCAAAGCTTTGAGTCCTGAGGCAAAGCTTTGAGTCGCTGAGGCAAAAACTTTCGGCTTGGGAGGCAAAGCTTTGTGTTTTCGAGGCAAAGCTTTGTGTTTTCGAGGCAAAACTTTGAGTCTCCGAGGCAAAACTTTGTGTTTTCGAGGCAAAGCTTTGTGTTCCGGAGTCAAGCGTCCGGTCTCGGGGTGGGGGGGGGGGGG
>DASWMP010000329.1:0-4498 GCA_036399695.1 Thermoanaerobaculia bacterium
AGAGCGGTGGCTTTGCCACCGCACTCCGAGATTCGGAGCCCTCATGCCCGGTAAGGTCTACCTGGTCGGTGCCGGCCCAGGAGACCCGGGCCTGCTCACCCTCCGCGCGGCGGAACTGCTGGCCAGCGCGGACGTCGTCGCCCTGGATGCGCTGGTCTCGCCGGACATCGCCGCACGCATCCCCAAAACCACGGAGATCGTCTACGTCGGCAAGCGCGCCTCCGCGCACGCCCTCCCTCAGGACCGCATCAACCAGCTCCTCATCGACGAAGCCCGCAAAGGGCGCACCGTCGTCCGCCTCAAAGGCGGCGACCCCTTCGTCTTCGGCCGTGGTGGTGAAGAAGCGGAGGAACTACTCGCTGCCGGCATCCCGGTGGAGATCGTGCCCGGCATCTCCTCCGCCATTGCCGGCCCGGCCTACGCCGGTATCCCGGTCACGCACCGCTCGTACGCCACCTCCGTCACGCTCGTCACCGCGCACGAGTCCGAAGGCTCCACCGGCATCAAGTGGCCGGCGCTGGCGCAGCTCGACGGCACCATCGTCTTCATGATGGGCTTCGCCAACCTGCCGATGATCGTCGCCAGGCTCCTCGAGCAGGGCGTGCCGCCGGCGCGCGGCGTGGCCGTCATCTCCAAAGCCACCACGCGCGAGCAGCGCACCGTCAGCGGCACTCTCGCCGACATCGAAGCCCGCGTCGCCGCGGCCAACCTGGCCACCCCGGCCATCATCGTCGTCGGGGAAGTGGTCCGTCTGCACGAAACCATCGACTGGTTCGAATCGAAGCCGCTCTTCGGCAAGCGCGTCGTCGTCACGCGCGCCCGGGAGCAGGCCTCGGAGCTCAAGCGTCTCCTCGAAGACGCCGGGGCCCACGTGGTGCAGTTCCCGACCATCGAGATCGCGCCGCCGGAGTCATGGGAGTCGCTCGACCGCGTGCTCGATGGCACCTACGACCTGATCGCCTTCACCTCCCCGAACGGCGTGAAGGGCTACTTCAGTCGCCTCTTCGAGCGCGGCCGCGATGCCCGCACGCTCGCCGGTGCCCGCCTCGCCGCCATCGGCCGAGCCACCGCCGACGAGCTGCGCGCCCACGGCCTCGTGCCGGACGTGATGCCCGAGCGCTTCATCTCCACCGAGCTGCTGCCGCTCCTCGCCGAAGACCAGACCGGCATCCGCACCGCCGTCATCCGCGCCGCCGAAGGCCGCGACGAGCTCCCGGACGAGCTGCGCCGCCGCGGCGGTGTGGTGGACCTCGGCATCGCCTACCAGACCCTCGCCGCCGCCGGAGATGTAGCGGAGCTGTCCGGGTCCATCGACGCCGTGACCTTCACCAGCGCCTCCACGGTCGACAACTTCTTCGCCCAGCTCCCGGAGAGCGACCGCACGCGCATTCTCGAAAGTGCCATCCTCGCCTCCATCGGCCCCACCACCAGCGACGCCATCCGCCGCCACGGCAAAGAGCCGGACGTAGTCGCGGAGAACGCCACCGTCGGAGCGCTGGCCGAAGCCGTAATCGCGGCAATCCTCGCGCAGCGCTAACCGATCTCGGAGTGCGGTGGCGAACGGAGGGTGTCTCAAAACGGTGCGCCTCGATCTACTCCCTTGGTTCTGCCGCCGATGAACCGGCGCCTGCGGGCGCGGACAGACAGGAGTGTCTGTCCCACATTCAGATTCCGCCGAATATCGGGCACCCGCGGGCACGCTGGCATTCAATGTGGGACAGACACTTTTGTCTGTCTGCGCCCGCAGGCGCCGGTTTCTAATCAGGCCATCAGAGTGTGTGCGCTCCGTTTTGAGACACCCGAACGCCACCGCTCTTCTACACGTGTACCAGAGTGGTGGCGTTCGCCACCGCACTCCGAGATCCCGCCGCGATATCCTCCGCCCCTTGACCGTCTGGAACGATTCCGAGTTCACGCGCAACCTGGTGCAGGCCACCTGGACGGCCAGCATCACGGTGCAGGTCCACCACAACGAGCGGGCTACCGGCGATCCGGCGAGAAGCTGGCTCTCCGCCTGGGCGCCGCGCTACTTCGTCGGGAACGATCTGCGCGTGCTGGTGCTCGGGTGCGGGGAAGGGTGGCTGGAGCGGTCGCTCGCGGAGCTGCCGTACATCGCGCGCATCGATGCGTGCGACTTCGCCGCCGAGGCCGTCGAGCGGGCACGCGCCGCGGCGAAAGACATCCCCAAGATCCACTACTCCGTCGCCGACCTGAACACCGCCGTGCTGGAGCCCGGAGCCTACGACGTCGTCCTCGCCCACGCTGTGCTCCATCACATCGAGAACCTGGAGCACGCCTTCGCCCAGATCGAGCGGGCCATGCGTCCCGACGCCACGCTCATCCTCAATGAATACGTCGGTCCGAACCGCTTCCAGTACTCGGACGACGTCCTGCAGCTCATCAACGAGTTGCTGGTATGCCTCCCCGAAACGCTGCGCCACGGCCTCATCGAAGACCGGCTCTACACCCGCCGCGATCGGCCCACCGTCGAGCAGATGCTCGCCAGCGATCCGACCGAAGCCGTCCGCGCCGAGGAGCTGATCCCGTTCATTGCCCAACGCTTCGAGGTTCTGGATCGCCGCGACCTCGGCGGCACGATCCTGCAGCACCTGCTGTACGACCTGGCCCAGAACTTCCGCTTCGACGATCCACACGAGCGGGCGTACATCGAGCTGCTCTGCACCATTGAGGCGATGCTCGTCGACACGGGCCGCATCCCCTCGGACTTTGTGCTCATGGCCGCACGGAAGAAAGGAGCGCGATCCGTTCGCTACGACCGCCCCCTGCCGGCCCGTCCGGAGGCTGCACGCGACACGGAACGCGATCCGCTGCGCACCCACTGGCGCAGCGCCGCTGTAAACACCAGAGGCAACCCAACGCTCACCCCCCATCACCTGCGCGCCCTTCGCGTGGCGTTGCTCTCCACGCAAACACGCCGCGCTAACCTTTTCGCCGAGTCGAAGCTCTGGACCGCCGCCGAACGGCTCCGCGCGCGCGGCACCGCGCAACAGTGGCTCGACGCCCGTTACCGTGCCTATGGTGACGACCCCGCCATCCGCGCCCTCCTGGCGAAGGCATGTACACTCGCGCCGCATGGCGGGTGACTCCCTCTACGACCGTATCGTCCGTGCCGCGATCTGGCTCGCGGCGTTCTGTTTCGCCGCCGGCGTTTTCCTCTCGATCACGCTGCTGTTCCGCGGCCTGCCGCCCACCGAGCCGGTGGCCATCGGCCTGGTCACGATCCAGCGGATCGCGAAGCTGCAGGACTACCTCGGCGCCGCGATCTTCTTCCTCCTCGTCCCGCCGCTCACCGTCTACTTCCAGCGCCTCGGTACGAAGCTCACCCGCCGCTACGACCACACCGCCGCGCTCCTCTTCGCCGCGCCCTTTCTGCTCTCGCCGCTCTTCTACCTGACGACCGGCAAGTTCGGCTGGGTGCTGCTCCTGCCGATCGCGCTCGCGTACGCCGGCGTCAACGCGCTCCACTTCGCCCGCACCCGCCTCTGGCTGCGCGAGCTGTTCCGCCCCGAGCTGCGCCCGTATCACGCGCTGCTCTTCGCCGAAGGGCTGTCGTGGATCCTCTACCGCTACATCACCGTGGGGAAACGCATCGCCCACATCCCCACGCTCTTTCTGGAGGTCGTCTTCGTAGCCGGCTTCCTGGCCGTGTTCTGGGGCGTGGCCTTCCTCATCTGCCGCACGACGGAGCTGGCCTTCGGCACCAGGGCGGACGAGACGTTCCGCCGCCTCACCAGTGGCGCGCTGCCGTTCGCGCTGCTGCCGCTCATCGCCGTCCTCTGGATTCCGATGACGCAACCGCGCGCCGTGATGGCGGTGGTGCTGCTCGTCAGCGCGCTCTTCGCGATGCGCCAGCCGCTGAGCGGACGGACGGCCTGGCGGCTGGCTGCCTTCGTGATCCTGCCGGCGCTCGTCTACATATTCAGCTACGCCTCCACGGCGTCGCTTTCGCAGTGGGTCGATCTCTTCCATCGCGGTGAAGCGATCGGCCCCGCGTCCGACTACCTGCGCGGCAAGGCCCCGTATCGCGACGTCTTCGCCCTGCACGGGATGCTCGAGGACGGTCTCCTCGACGCCTGGCTCTTCGAGCTGTTCGGCCGCTCGCTCGACGTGGCCATCAACCGCACCGTCATCCTCGGTGCGTTCCTCGGCGTGGCCATCTGGTACCTCGGGCTGGCGCTGTTCGAGTCCATCCCCCTAGCCGTGCTCTGCGTAGCCATGGGCTCCTGGACCACCGCCGAGAACAACCGCACGTTCTTTCAGGTGGCGGCCGTCGCGCTGTTCTGGCACGCGCTGCGGCGCAAGTCACGCGTGGCCGCCGTGGCCAGCGGCGCGTTCGCGGGGGTGGCGCTGTTTTTCAGCTACGAGATCGGGATGTTCACGATTGCGGGCGCGCTCGGCACCTGCGTGGTGCTGGCCATCGTAGGGCGCCGCGTCGGGGGAGACGATGGGGCCGCTCCATCTTGGAGTGCGGTGGGGG
>DASWMP010000330.1:0-4555 GCA_036399695.1 Thermoanaerobaculia bacterium
CGACGCTTCACCAGCTGCCGCTTTCTTACAGCCGCAGCGTCGAGCTGCGGCCCACGTGATGCCACCTGGCGCAGTGGGCGGAAGCTCGACGCTTCCGCTGGTGGAAAGCGGCAGCTGATGAAGCGTCGCTGCCGCACTCCAAACTCGGCCTACCGCGTGCCGGTCAGGAACTTCTCGACCTGAGACACGAAGCTGATCGGGTTGCCGGTCTTGCAGATGTAGCCCACGGCGTTGGATCGCTTGACCAGCGACTGCAGCTCTTCCTCGCTCTTGGCCGAGTGCAGGACGATCGGGATCTCGCGCAGGAAGTCGAACAACGCGGTGAAGTCGAGCACGTGCTCGCCGCTGAGGGCCGGCATCTCGACGTCCAGGAGCACGAGCTGGGGCTGCTCGCGCTGGACGAGCTGCGGCAGACGGAGGGCCGAGTCGGAGGTGATGACCTCGTAGCCGGCGGCCTGCAGCAGCCGCCGCACGGCGCCGAGGATCTTGTCGTCGTCGTCGATGACGAGGATCTTTCCTTTGGCTATCTTCACGGCTCTGCGCCTCCTCGGGCGCTACTCTGCTTCGAGACGCTGCAGCAACTGCCGCAGCGCGTCGATGACCTCGGCCTTTTCCACGTTCGGCTTCTTGAACGACATGTTCAGGCTGAAAGGCAGCGCCTTGTCCTTTACCTCGAAGACGAAGTTCTTCGGACGTCCGGCCTTCTTCGGCTCCGGCTTCGAGGCCGTCTGCTTACGGAGCTCTTCCCTCGACATCTCACCTGCCGCAAAGGCCCTGACGACCTGCTCCATCGCTTCCTCGGAGCCAGCCCGGGCCACCTGCACCAGCACCGACTTGTTCGAGATCCCGGCTTCCCGGCACATGGCCCGGATGCGGTCCGGGATGTCGTTGATCGTCAACGTCTCGGTGATCGTCGTCCGCGACTTGCCGATGACCTGAGAGATCTTCTCGTGCGTGTAGCCGAACTTCTGCTGGAGCGCCTGGAAGCCTTCGGCTTCTTCGAACGGCGTCAGGTCCTTGCGCTGGATGTTCTCGATCAGCGCGATCTCGAGCTGTTCCTTGTCGTCGACGTCCAGCTCGATGGCCGGGATCTCGTCGAGGCCGGCCAGCGTGGCGGCGCGGTAGCGGCGCTCGCCGGAGATGATCTGGTACCGGTTGGGGCCAATGTTCCGGACGAGGATCGGCTCGAGGACGCCTTTCTCGCGGATCGACGCCGCCAGTTCCTCGATATTGCCGAGGTTCGTGCGTGGCTGGCGGGCATTCGGCTCGACGAACGGCAGCGGCAGCATGGTGCCGATGTGGCGTCCGGAGCGGCGCGTCAACTCCTCGACGTAGTGCGAGTCGGCGCGCATGTTGGTGCGCTCCGGAAGTCCGCGTTTCATTGCCATTTGAATCAGACCCTCGAGAGCATCTCTTCGGAGAGCGAGTAATACTCCATCGCACCGCTCGATTTCGGCGCGAAGGTGAAGATCGATTCCTTGTACGCCGGGCTCTCCTCGAGGCGGATGGATTTGGTGATGACGGTATTGAACAGCCGGTCGCCGAATACGGCCCCGATCTGCTCGTGGATGTCCTTGGCCAGCGTCGTCCGCTTGTCGTGCATGGTGATGACGACGCCGAGGAGCTGCAGATTCGGGTTCGGACGGGCTTTGATCTTCTCGATCGTCTCCAGGAGATCGTCCGTACCTTCGAGCGCGAAGTAGGACGATTGGATGGGGACGAGCACGTGCGTCGCGGCGACGAGCGCGTTGACGGTGATCATGCCGAGCGTCGGCGGCGTATCGATGAAGATGTAGTCGTAGTCGCTGATGATCTCGACGAGCTTGTCCTTCAGACGGAACGGGCCGTCCATGTCGCCGATGAGCTTCGACTCGAGCTTCGCCAGGGCGATGCGCGACGGCGCGAGGAAGAGATTGTCGACAGGCGTGGGGATGATGACGTCCCGCAGGGCCATCTCCTCGCTGACGAGGACGTCGTACATCGAGCGCTTGAGTGCCCGCGCGTCGACGTAGCTCATCGTCGAATTCGCCTGGGGATCGAGGTCGATGAGGAGTGTCTTCCCCTTCGTAGCCGTGGCGGCAGAGAGGTTGATCGTGGTGGTCGTCTTGCCGACGCCACCTTTTTGATTAGCGACTGTAATGATCATTCTGAACCGGGCCGATTCTACGGAGCGCGACCACGTCAGACAATCACATTTTGTACTTGCCCAGATCGTCGGGTCCGAGGTTCTCGAACCACTTCTTCATCTTGTCGCCTTCTTCGTCGTCATCAGGAGCAATGGTCTGCGCCTGCTGCAGCACCGACTCGGCGACGAAGATCGGCGCCTCGGTGCGCAATGCCAGCGCGATGGCGTCCGAAGGGCGTGCGTCCACTTCCAGCGTACGCTCGCCGGCGAGGATGCGGATCTGTGCGAAGAACGTGGAGTCGCGCAGCTCGTTGATGACGACGCGCGTCACCTGGCCGTTCAGCTCCGCGATGAGATTGCGCAGCAGGTCGTGCGTCATGGGACGCGGCGTGGCGATGTTCTCGAGCTGCAGGGCGATGGCGTTCGCTTCGAAGATGCCGACCCAGATCGGCAGGAAGAACTTCTCGTCATCGTCCTTGAGAACGACGATCGGTGAATTCGAGACCGGGTCGAGCATCAACCCTTTGATCGACATCGGTACGAGCTGACTCATGCGACGGCCTCCCCGCGCAGCGTGTGGTGCTGTGCTGACTCGATGCGCACCCCCAGCATACTCCCGACCGGCGTCGCGGGATCGCCCGTAAAGTTCACGACCCAATTGTCATCCGTGCGCCCGGCCAGCATTTCCGGATTGTGCTTGCTCGGACCCTCGACGAGGACCGGCAGCACGCGGCCGCGATACGACTCCAGCCGCTCCCGTTTGTGCCTTTCGTGCAGATCGAAAAGACGCTGCAGACGCTCGGAGGCGACGGCGTCGTCGACCGGCGGACCGATCTTCAGCGCCGGCGTGCCCGGCCGCGGCGAATATTTGAAGGCGAAGAGCGAGCCGTAGCGCACGTCTTCCAGCAGCGAGAGCGTCTCGAGGAAGTCCTCCTCGGTCTCGCCCGGGAAGCCGACGATGATGTCGGTCGAGAAGTGGATCTCCGGAATGGCGGCGCGGATGCGGGCGATCGTCTCGACGTATTTTTCGCGCGTGTAGAGCCGCTTCATCCGCCGCAGGACGCGTGAAGAGCCAGACTGCACCGGGAGGTGCAGATAGCGTGAGATGTTCTCGTGCCGGCGCATGGCGTCGATCATCGAGTCGTCGACCTCGGCGGGATGCGACGTCATGAACCGGAGCCGCGCGACGCCTTCGACCGAGGCGACGGCCGAGAGCAGCGCGCCGAAATCACGTCCGGTCACCGGGCAGCGGTACGCGTTGACGGTCTGACCGAGCAGCTCGATCTCCACGCGGCCGCCGGCGACGGCGATGCGCGTCTCGTCGACGACCTGGTCGAACGGCCGGTTGACTTCGCGGCCGCGCGTCGTCGGGACGATGCAGAACGTGCAGTTCTTGTTGCAGCCCTCGATGATCGTGACGTAGGCCTTCGTGGCCGAGCCGTGATCGACGGCGAAGGCGTCGTACCGGCGGTCTTCCGGAAAATCGACGGCCACGGCCTGGCCGGTCTCGAGGATCTCGTCGATGTGGCCGACGTTGCCCGGTCCCATGACGAAGTCGACCCAGGGGGCACGCTCGAGGATGCGCTCCCCTTCCTGCTGGGCCACGCAGCCGCAGACGCCGATCTTCAGGTCATCCGTGACTTTCTTCAGCTCGCGCAGCTCGCCGAGGCGGGAGAAGACTTTATGCTCCGACTTTTCCCGGATCGAGCAGGTGTTGAGAAGGATGAGGCTCGCCTCTTTCTCGCTCTGGACGCGGCGGTAGCCGCGGAGCTTGAGGTTTCCGGAGAGGCGCTGGCTGTCGAGATCGTTCATCTGGCAGCCCCAGGTCTCGATGAAAAAGGTCTTGCTCATGAGGTTGGGACGCCCGCGTCGGCCCGGACCGTTTGGAGGTCGCGGCGTGCGACGGCGAGCTCGGTTTTCTTCAGCTCGAACTCACGTTTGATGACGTTGTCACGACGATCGAGATCGTCTTCGTCGTAGTACCGGTGCTCGATGGCCGTCAGCTCGGTCTCGAGCGTGGCCACTTTCTCTTCGAGCTTCTTCAGTCTCGCCTCGGCGTCGGCTTTGGCCTTGAGGCTGGCCTGGTGCTCCCGGATCGGATTCGTCACCGGCTTGCCCGCGGCCGGCGCGACGCCCTTCCCTCCCGGCTGCCCCTTGGCGGCGGCCCGTTTCACGTCGGCGTTGGTGATGACTTTCGTCTTGCTCCCCGCCCGCCGCGGCTTCGCGGCACGCGCGGCTTCAACGAGATCGGACGTGCTCGCCTTCGGCGGTTCATCCGCCGACGCGGCGAGCGCGACCGCAAGGAACGTCGCGGCAATGAGTTTCACGATTTTGCGAACGTGCACCGTTCCTCCTAGATTTCTTCTCGGAGTGCGGTGGCGAACGCCACCGCTCTTTTACACGTGTAGCAGAGCGGTGGCGTTCGCCACC
>DASWMP010000331.1:0-15133 GCA_036399695.1 Thermoanaerobaculia bacterium
CGTATAAAAGAGCGGTGGCGTGCGCCACCGCACTCCGAGATCGCGCCCCTGCCGCACCGTACTCGTCCGTGCGGGCGTTTCTCTTGCAACAGGGCGCTTGTCAGCTAATGACCATCACCTGTGCCGATTGCGGCAGCACGCAAACGATTCCGCACCTCCCGCCTGGTGGGACGGCCGGATGCCATCGGTGCGGGCGGCTGCTGGGACGGCGGCCCGTCACCGGGTTCGAGGTGCCGCTGGCCTGCGCGATTGCCATCTTTCTGCTGCTGCCACCGGCCGTGTTCATGCCCCTGATGGAGTCGAGCATCCAGAACCTGTTCTTCGAGGAAAGCCGGCTCGTTTCGAGCGTTCCGGTCATTTACAGCGAGGTCTGGTTCCCTTTCGCCTTCGGCTTCTTCTTCTTCGCCGTCCTCTTCCCCGCCTTCCGTGCGCTCTTCCATATCCTGGTCCTCGGATCGATTCGCTGGAACTGGCCGATCTGGCAGCGGGGACGGATCTTCCGCTGGAGCGAGGAGTTGCGGATCTGGAGCATGACGGACGTCGTCGTGATCGCCGGCATCATCGCCTACGGCCGCGCGTCCATCCCGGCGGACGTGGAAGTGCGGATCGGCGCCTGGAGCTATCTGGCGCTGGCGGTCCTGGCCTTCGTCAGCGACCGCTCGCTCGACCGGCGCGAGATCTGGAACGCCATCCTGCCGGACAGCACGCGCTACCCGGACCGCCACTTCGCCTCCTGCGATAGCTGCGAGATGGCCGTGCCCAATCGCCGCTCGGGCGATCCCTGCCCCCGTTGCGGGAGCCGGCTCGATCGCAGGATCGCGCCGAGGTTCGCCCCGGCGCTCGGCGCGCTCGCGGCGGCGATCCCGCTGGCCATCCCGGCGTACGGCGCCTCCATCATGGTCAACGACCAGCTCACCGGCGTGCTCGAGCACACCGTGCTCGGCACCGTGCAACTGATGGCCGACCGCGGCTACTGGCAGTTCGGCGTCATCACCCTGGTCGCCGGCGTGGCCATCCCCTGCGTCGTCATGCTCGCCATGCTCTGGCTCCTCGCGCGCGTCAGATTCCCCGAGAAGGACGGACTGGTGAGACGGACGCGCATCTATCGCGTGCTGCACCACATCGTGCGGCTGCCGATGATCCTGCCGTTCATCGCCGCCATCGCCGCGCCGATCGTCGACTACCGCGGGATCGACGACATCGTCGCCGGCCCCGGCGCCACGCCGCTTTTCATGCTCATCACCCTGTTGATTCTTGCCGTCAGGCTCTTCGAGCCGCGGCTCATGTGGAAGACCGCCGGAGAACTTCAATGAGTGAGTACGACAACCACGAGCAGGACCGGCGCCAGGCTCAGGAGGGACAGGAGTCCGCGCCGGAGGCTCGCGTCAAGGTTGCGCGCTGGTCGCCCTGGATCTGGGTCGTTCCCGTCATCGCCGTCTTCTTCGTCGGCTATCTGGTCGTCCGTTACGGCTTTTTCGGCGGCGGCGACGTCACGGTGCGCTTCGTGGAAGCGCGGGGCCTCGACCGCTACAGCCCGGTGCGGTTCCGCGGCGCGAAGGTCGGCACGGTCCAGAAGATCACGATCGACGAGAACCTGAAGCAGGTCGTGGTCCGCATCACGATGGACGCCTCGATGAATCACGCGCTCCGCAAAGGGACGCGCTTCTGGATCTCGGAGCCGGGCCTCGAGGGAGGCGGGATCGGGAGCATCCTCTCCGGCACCTTCGTCGGCATCGAGCCGGGCGAAGGGGAAGAGACGCGGGAGTTCGTCGGCAACGAACAGGCGCCGATCCTGTCACCGCCGGAAGCGGGCAAGATCTTCATCCTCGAAGCGGAAGGGGCCGGCTCGGTCTCGGCCGGTGCGCCGGTGCAATTCAAAGGGATGAAGGTCGGGCGCGTCCTCGGCTCCGAATACGACGAGAAACAGGGCGTCACCGGCATCCACGTGTTCGTCCTGCAGCGCTACGCCAGCTTCGTCCGGGAGAACACCCGCTTCTGGCACGGCGGCGGGCTCTCGTTCTCGCTGGCCGGCGGCGGCGTCTCGATGGGAGGCGCGTCGCTCGGCTCGCTCCTCAGCTCCCCCGTCGGCTTCTATACGCCGGACGTGCTGGGCGGCGCTCCCGCCGCGACCGGCTCACGCTTCCACCTCTATGAGTCGCAGCCCGCCGCCATCGCCGCGGCGGACGGTCCGCACCTCACCTATCTGACGTACTTCCCCGGCCCGATCAACGGCCTCACCCCCGGCACGCCGGTACGCATGAAGGGCGTGCAGGTGGGCCGCGTGCGCGACGTGCGCCTCCGCTACGTGCCCGAAACCGCGTCGCTGGAGACGCCGGTGGTGCTGGAGATCGATCCCCGCCAGCTCGAGTTCCCGGTCGACGCCTCGACGACGCGCGAAGACCTGCGCGCGCGGATGAACGACGCCCTGCAGAGGATGATACAGAAAGGGATGCGCGCCAATCTGGCGACGAGCCTCGTGCTGCCGGGAGCCAGCGGCGTCTCGCTCGACATCACCGCGCCGCCGGGGACGGGCCGCCTCGTGCTGACGAACGATCCGCCGATCATCCCCGCCGCCGCGGCAGGCAACGGGATCGAAGACGCCCTGGCGTCGATCACCGACGCGGCCAACCAGCTCCGCGGCCTGCCGATCCGGGAGATCGCGACCGATCTGCGCAGCGCGTCTCAACGCATCAACGCCCTCGTCCACGACCCGGCCCTCGATCAGAGCATCCAGCGGCTGAACCGCTCGCTCGCCGACGTCGAACGGACGGCCGCCGTGGCGCGTGAGAACGTCGGCCCGATCGCCGACAGCCTGCGCAACGCCGCGGACGATGTCGAGTCGGCCGCCGGCACGGCGAACCAGAACATCGGTCCGCTGGTCGAAAGCCTCCGCAACGCCGCCTCCGCGGCCGAAGGGGCCGCCAAACGCGCCGAGCAGCTCCTCGGCACTTCGCAGAAGCAGAACTACGACGTCGCTGAACTGATCCGCGAGCTGACCCGTGCCGCCGAAGCAGTGCGTGCCCTCGCTTCCTATCTGACCGAAAACCCCGATTCCGTGATCAAGGGGAGACGTGAATGACGATCCGCCGGATGAGCCTCATCCTGCTGGTACTGCTGTCGATGTCGATCGCCGCGGGCTGCGGGATTCTCAAACGCCCGCCCAACCAGTTCTACTCGCTCGCAACGCTCCCCGGTACGGTCCAGCAGACCGCCGGCCTGCCGCTCGGCATCGACGGCATCGAGCTCCCGCCCGGCTTCGACCGCCGCGGGATCATCCTCCACGACGCCGACCACAAGCTGGAAGTGCGCGGCACGCATCAGTGGGCCGCCCCGCTCGAGGAGATGGTGATCCACACGCTCGCTTTCGATCTCGCCAGCCGTCTCCCCGAAGGGATGGTCGTGCTGCCCGGCCAGGCCAAACCCGCCGCCATGCGCTCCCTCTACGTGACGTTCAGCGATCTCGCCCCCGGCCCCGACAACGTCTTCGTGCTCGACGCCCGCTGGACCCTCACGACCACCGGCCAACCCGAGCAAACCGGCCACGAACGCATCACCGTAACGATGCCCTCGGACGAAAGCCCCGCCGTGGTGGACGCAATGAGCAGCGCGCTGGGCACGCTCGCGGATCGGATCGCGGCGGCAAGATAAACCCGATGGGACGTATGGGACCTATGGGACTGATGGGACGGATGAAAAACCCATTGGTCCCATGAGTCCCATCTGTCCTATTGGTCCCATCGTTCCCCCGCCGCGCTTCGTCTTTTCAGCGCACCGGCCGGCCGTGATCCGAGCGGCCGAGGTCACGGAGGAGGCCGTCCTGGAGATCGTAGACCCAGGCGTGCACCGTCACTTCCTGACCGCGCGCATGGGCCTCGCGGACGATCGTCGTCTGCATCACGTTGATGCTCTGCTCGACCACGTTCAGCTCGCACAACCGCTTGTGCCGCTCGGCTTCAGCGGGTAGCGCTTCGAGCTCCGGACGGTACTTCGTGGCGACCTCCTGCACCTGGCGCAGCCAGTTGTCGATGAGCCCCAGCTTCTCGTCACGCAGCGCCGCGAGCACGCCACCGCAGCCGTAATGGCCACAGACGATGATGTGCTTCACGCGCAGGACGTCGACGGCGAACTGGATCGTCGAGAGGCAGTTCAGGTCGATGTGCCCGACCACGTTGGCCACGTTGCGATGCACGAACATTTCCCCCGGCAGCAGCCCGACGATCTGGTTGGCCGGCACACGGCTGTCCGAGCAGCCGATCCAGAGGTACTGCGGCGCCTGCTGCGTCGAGAGCCGCGTAAAAAACCGCGGGTCCTGCCGCGTCATCTCGTCCGCCCAGGCCCGGTTGTTCGCAAAAAGGTGATTCAGCGATTCCATGCGCGACATTTTATGCGGCGCGCCCCGATGGGACATATAGGACAGATGGGACAGGTGGGACGGATGGGAGAAGCGCCGACATTGTTGCCGAAGAAAGATTCAGCCGGGTCAGGCGCCCCGCTTCGCCGCGAGGTCGCGGCGTGCCTCCGTGAATGCTCGTTCCTCGAGCTCGACGCGTTCCCGCACTACCCGCTCCACCCAGCTCTGGAGATTGCGCTCACGGTGCAGTTGCGCGAGAAATGCCGCACGTTGGGCGAGGTTCGGGGGCAGCCCGACTGACGTCTGCTTCCGTTCGACGAGAATCGCAGGCTCCCACGCCGAATCGTCATCCGCCTGCGCGATCACGATCTCGTCGATCTCGTCAGATGACGGCTTCGCGCTTCGCGGAGCGGCGGACCGGCTCGACGGGCGCCTCTTGGCGGGTGCGGTGCGTTTTGCTTTCGTCATAACGGCCAGCCGGTGATGATTCGCACGATTGTACCGGCTCCGCCCGAACAGCCGCAGCCGTAGGGGGCGCGGAACTCGCAATTGGCTCGTCCTGGATTGTTCGTCGCCACTCTCATCCTCATTTTCGTACTGCCGGCCCTCACCGGGTTCTGGCTGCTGTGGACGCGGACGCGGCAGCGGAACATCGAGTTCATCGTGGCGCCGGGGTCGACGCTGCAGTCGCTCTTGCGGACCATGGCCGGACTGACGTGGGGGCATGTGCTGGAGGGGAACAAGGCCACGATCGTCCAGAACAGCAACTTCTTCGACGCGCTGGTCGAAGACTTCCGGCGGGCGCGGCACCACATTCATCTCGAGACGTTCCTCTGGGAGGACGGCGAGGTGTCGCGGCGGATCGTGGACGAGCTCCGGAAGCGGGGGGCGGACGGCATCGAGGTGCGGGTGCTGGTGGATCAGCGCGGCTCGAAGGCCATCGCCCCGAAGATCGCGACGGAGCTGCGCTCGGCCGGCTGTGACTTTCGCGTCTATCACCGCGCCCGCCTGCGCGAGATCGCCTGGTACAACAACCGCGACCATCGCAAGATCGCCGTCATCGACGGGCGCGTCGGGTACGCTTTCGGCCACGGCATCGCCGATCTCTGGGCCGGTCAGGGGTGGCGGGACACGGCCGGGCGATTCGAAGGGCCGGTCGTCGGGGAGTTGCAGGCGGCGTTTCTCGACAACTGGATCGCCGTGACACGCCGGGCGCTCATCGGCGAGCAGTACTTTCCGGTCCTGCCGCCCGCCGGCAACACGGCCGTACACGTGGCGCACGTCGCCCCACCGGAGACGGCGAGCGCCGTCAAGCGGCTCTATTACCTCGCCATCGCCGCTGCGCAGCGGGAGATCATTCTCCAGAACCCCTACTTCATCCCTGACCGGCGGGCCATCGAGCTCTGCCAGCGGGCGCTCGCGCGCGGTGTCGAGGTAAAGCTGATGCTGCCGACGTCCGAGACCAGCGATTTCCCGATCGTGCAGCACGCCAGCCACCACTATTACGGGCCGCTCCTGCACGCGGGAGCGCGCATCTTCGAGTACACCCGCTCGGGACTCCATCAGAAGGTGCTGATCATCGACCGGGAGTGGTGCACGATCGGCTCGACGAACTTCGATCCCCGCTCGTTCCAGATCAACGACGAGATCACGGTGGCGATGTACGACCCGGCAGTGGCGATGGAGCTGGTGCACGCGTTCGAGGACGACCTGCAGTACACGCGCGAATGGCACGCCTCCGACTGGGACG
Source organism: Thermoanaerobaculia bacterium (assembly GCA_036399695.1). Classification (GTDB taxonomy): domain Bacteria; phylum Acidobacteriota; class Thermoanaerobaculia; order Gp7-AA8; family Gp7-AA8; genus DASVEE01. The sequence continues at coordinate 6,102 of DASWMP010000331.1, forward strand.
CCCGGACGCTCGCCCACCGGACCCGCGACTGGATGTCGACGTGGCTCGAACGGCAGCTATAGTGACGGCTGGAATGCAAGACCACCATGGAGTGATCGCCGCCGACCAGGCCCAGCGCGCCGCCGAGCAGCGCGGGCTGACGATCGTGCAGCTCATGTTCGAGCTGCTGCCGGATGCGGCCCGCTACGCGCGGCCGCCGATCTCGAACTATCGCGTCGGCGCCGTCTGCCGCGGCACGTCGACCGGCAACCTCTATTTCGGCGCAAACATCGAGTTTCCAGGGCAGGCGCTCAGCTTCACCGTCCACGCCGAGCAGTCGGCCGTGACGAACGCCTGGCTCAGCGGCGAGGAAGGGATCGACCTGCTCGCCGTCTCCGCCGCCCCCTGCGGCTACTGCCGCCAGTTCCTCAACGAGCTGACGACGGCCGGATCGCTCGTCGTGGCGTTGCAGGCCGGCGCCCATCCCCTGAGCCATTTCCTCCCCGAAGCGTTCGGCCCCCGCGACCTCGGCATCGACGGAGGACTGATGCAGCCACAGTCCCACGGCCTGACGGTCGACTCGGACGATGCCGTGGTGGTGGCCGCTCTCGCCGCGGCGAACCGGAGCTACGCCCCCTATTCGAAGAACTACTCCGGCGTCGCCGTTCGCAGCCGCGACGGCAGCGTAGCCGTCGGCGCCTACGCCGAGAACGCCGCCTTCAACCCCAGCATGTCTCCGCTCGAGGTAGCGCTCTCCCGCCTGAACCTCGCCGGCGGCGACTTTGCCGGCATCGAGCGGGCAGTCCTGGTGGAAGCCCCATCCACAGCCTCCCAGCGCGAAGCCACGGAAGCCGTGCTGCGCACGGTCTGCGGCGCCAAGCTCGAAGTCGTGCGAACTGGCGAAGCCCTCCCCTGAACCCCGCGCCTGCCCCCCAACTGAGCCCCGGACCCAGCGCCCGAGCCCCGCTCCTCAATTGGCACACCCCTTTCAATGGTTGAGGCCGTGAACTCCTGGATCGAACGTCTTGCGCGAGCCGGCTACGCCTCGAAAGGCATGGTCTATCTGATCATCGGGTTTCTCGCGCTGGCGGCGGGCGTCGGGAAGGGCGGCGCGACCGGCGACCAGCACACTGCCTTCCACTGGATTCTCGAGAAACCCTTCGGCCGCACCCTGCTGGCCGCTCTCTCGATCGGCCTCCTCGGGTATGCACTCTGGCGCTACGGCAGCGCCCTCGCCGACTGGGAACGTCGCGGCAGCGACGCCAAAGGGATGGCCATCCGTTTCGGCAGCTTCTGCCGTGGCGTGCTTTACACCGGCATCGCCATCGAGGTGATCCGCCTCGTGCTGCGTAAAGGTGACGGAGGCCGTGGCAGCGACGCCACCGCGAAGCACTGGACCGCGCGGGCGATGGACGCGCCGTTCGGACGCTGGCTCGTCATCGCCGCCGGCGCGGGCGTCGTCGGCTATGGCATCTATCAACTGGTCTCTGCCTGGAAGGCGAAGCTGAGCAAACAACTGCGTCTCGGCGAAATGAAAGCGGCAACCCGGAAGCGCGTCATTGCCGCGTCGCGCTTCGGCATCGGCGCGCGCGGCATCGTCTTCGGAATCATCGGCGGCTCTCTCGTCCTGGCCGGGCTGCACCACAACCCGGACGAGGCCCGCGGCACGTCGGGCGCGCTGCGCGAGCTCGCCTCCCAACCTTACGGCATGGTGCTGCTCGCCATCGTCGGACTCGGACTGGCGGCGTACGGCGTTTACGCATTCGTCAACGCCCGCTACCGGGTCATCCAGGCCGCGTGATGATGGGCGACGATCGCGAGCTCGCCGCCGAACGTCTCCGCCTGGCCGTCGAATCGGCGGACATCGGCACGTGGGACTTCTATCCCGAGACGGGCGTGCTCGAGTGGTCGCGCCGCTGCCGCGAGCTGTTCGGACTCACGCCCGACGAGCCGGTCGACTACGAGGTCTTCCTCGAGCGCATCCATCCCGAGGACCGGCAGATGGTCGATGAGGCGGTGCGCGGGGCCACGTCGCCCGGCGGCAAGGGAGAGTACGCCGTCGAGTACCGCACGATCTGGCCGGACGGCACGCTCCGTTGGATCGACGCGCGCGGCCGCGCCTTCTTCAGCGGTGAGCCGCCGAAGGCCGTGCGCTTCATCGGGACGGTCTTCGACATCACGCACTCGAAGCTCGCCGAGCAGACGATGAAGCGGGAGAAGGACGAGTTCATCGCCGCCGTCTCGCACGAGCTGCGCACGCCGATGACGGCGATCCTCGGCTGGTCGCGCATGCTGCGCATGCCGGACATCGACGCCGAGACGACCGCCGCCGCGCTCGACGCCATCGAGCGGAGCACGCGCGTACAGTCGCAGCTCATCGAAGACCTGCTCGACCTCTCACGGATCGATACCGGCAAGCTCCACCTGGACCGCCGGCAGATCGACCTCATGCCGCTCGTCAACAGCGCCGTCGACGCCATCCGCCCGCTCGCCGAGCCGAAGAACATCAGGATCGACGTCGACCTCCCGGAGGAGGGCGTGTCGATCTACGGCGATGCGAACCGCCTGCAGCAGGTGCTCTGGAACCTGCTGACGAACGCGACGAAGTTCACGCATGTCGACGGCCGGATCGTCGTCCGGCTGGAGCGCTCCGGTTCGTTGACGCACCTCTCGGTGCAGGACGACGGCATCGGCATCGAGCCCGAGTTTCAGCCACACATCTTCGACCGCTTCCGCCAGGGCTCCGGCGATCGCGGCGAATCCCAGGGCGGCCTCGGGCTCGGCCTGGCCATCGTGCGCCATTTCGTCGAGGTGCACGGCGGGTACGTGCGCGTCGAAAGCGAAGGCACGGGCCAAGGCTCGACGTTCATCGTCACGCTGCCGGTACTGACGAGCGAGGACGACGCGCAACCGCCGTTCACGAAACGCGACGAGGCACGGCGCCACGTGAAACTGCCGTCGCTGGATAAGGTGCGCGTCGCGGTCGTGGAGGACGATCACGACACGGCAAAGATGATCGAGCGGACGCTGAAGCGCTGCGGCGCCGAGGTGCGCGTGGCGCATAACGCGCCGCAGGCGATCGCGATGTTCGCGCAGTGGACGCCGGACGTCGCCATCATCGACATCGTGCTGCCCGAAGGGGACGGTTACGACGTCATCACCTGGTTGCACTCCAACAGCGCCACGATGCGCACCGCGGTGATGGCGCTGACGGTGCTGAGCCGCGCGGACGACGTCGAGAAGATCACGAACGCCGGCTTCGATTCCTATCGCCAGAAACCGCTCGAACCGACAGATATCGCGTACGAGATCTCGCGACTCCAGGTGCGGCGGCATCAGGGGATGGACCCACGGGCCGCCATGACGGACGAGCGGCCGCACGAAGTACCGGCGCCGTCCGCGGCGCGCGCGCCAAAGCCCTCGAACGCCGTGCTCGTCGTGGACGACGACGCCTCGATCCGCGCGCTCGTGCAGGGAGTCCTGCGTCGCGAAGGAATCGAGACCGCGGCGGCCTCGAACGGCGCCGAGGCGCTGGAGCTCATCGCCGAAAACGATTACGCGGTGATCGTGCTCGACCTGATGATGCCGGTCCTCGACGGCTTCACCGTCATCGAAAAACTCCGCAACGAACCACAACGCCGCCGCTGCATCATCGTCGCCTCAGCCGGGGACGAAGGCGTGCTGGCGAAAGTGGATCGGGAGGCGGTATTCACGGTGATCCGGAAGCCGTTCAACATCGATGCGCTGATTGCAGCCGTGAAGCAGTGCGCGGTAGAGGGGTAGGCGTTAGGGCCCGGGGCCCGGGGCTCGGTTGGGTGTCAGGCCCGAGGTTCAACGGGGCCGGCCTGCAGAACCGGAACCCTGAGTCCCGACAACCAACTGCGGCCTCGGCGCGGGTCCCCAATTGCGTTGACTTAAAGGTTTGCCTCATGTGGGACAGACACTCCTGTCTGTCCGGCCCACCCCCGAGGTCCTCCAGACAAGCGGCCGTTCGGGTGCACGGGACAGACAAGAGTGTCTGTCCCACATCTAAAGTCAACGCCATTGGGCCCGGGCCCGGGGCTCGGGGCTCGGGGCTCGGTTGGGTGTCAGGCCCGAGGTTCAACCGGGCCCTGGGCCCGGGCCCTGATCCCTATGCGCCCACGCGTATGTTCGAGCCGTGAAAGTGCACGATCAACCACCGGCCGCCGCGCGGTTCCAGCACCAGCGTGCGGCGTGAGGTCACGTTCGGGTTCCGGATCTCGAACGTCACGGTCCTTCCCTGCACGCGCAGGTTCTCGATCGGCAGGCGCACGACGTGGCCGCCGCTGTTGCTGAAGAGGCGGCGGAAGGTCTTCTCGATCTCCGGCTTGCCGTCCGCGCGGAACGGGATGTCGTTCACCGGGAAGAAAGCGGTGGCGTCGTCCGCGAAGAGCGGGAGCATGGCGTCCGCGTCGGAGCGCTCGATCGCGGCCACGAACGCGCGGGCCACATCCTCCGGCGTCTCGCGCGGCACCGACGCGCAGGCGGCGGTCAGCAGCAGCAGGACGGCAACGATGCAGCGGGTCATACGCGGGAGGATAACGCGAGCAGCAGGCGGCGGAGCCACGATTCGCCACCGCCGTGCACGCGCGCCGCGGCGACCGGATCGAGATCCACCCAGGCTCGGCGGATCGCCGTCACGACGTGGCGCCCGAGCCACTCCTTCATCGCGAAATCGAACGCGTCGTGGCGCAGCTCGTTCCAGTACTTCACGTACCGCGACGCCGCTTCCGGGTGCGTCAGCAGTACCTTGTTGCCACCGATGACGATCGGCACGAAGGCATCCGGCCGCTCGCTCGTGAAGCGGTAAAATCCCTCGCTCACGCCCGGCCAGTTCGGGTTGAACAGATCGTCCACGGCCACGACGCCGGCGGGCAGCAGCGCCTGCTCCGCGATTCTCAGATCGTTCAACACATCCTCGGCGCGATGGCCGCCGTCGATGTGGAAGAAGCGGCAGCGCGCCGTCGTGTCCTCCGCCGTCAGCTCGCTCGACAGCTTGGCGAACACCCGCAGGTGATCGACGCGCGCATGGGTCTGCATGTGCCGCAGGAAGAGCTCGCGGCTCCCCTCGCCCGAACGGTCGACGTTCAGGCTCTGCTGCTCGAACACGTCGCAGACGCCGACCGTCTCCCCTTCCCCTGCCGCGCGCGACAGGAAGATGGCGGTCTTGCCGTGATGGACGCCGATCTCGAAGAGGTCGCCCTCGATCCGCTCCCGCTTCTGGATCTCGTCGACGACGCCGAAGAGATAGGCGTCGATCGGGAAGAACCACCCTTCGACGCCGCGCGTCGCGCGCAGGTAGTCGTCGACGGCGCCTGCGTTCATCCTCGGCGCACCATCTCCACGAACTTCGCCGCGAGGTCGGCGTCGAACTGCGAGCCGGCGGCGCGGGCAATCGCGCCCATGGCCGCGGCAGGTGGCAGCGGCGGCTGGTACGTCTGCGCGTCCGTCATCGCCACCCAGGCATCGCACGGCTGGAGGAGGCGCGAGAGCAGCGGGATCTCTTCGCCGTGCAGCTCGTGCGGGTAACCGCTGCCGTCGACGCGCTCGTGATGGCAGAGCACCGCCTTCGCGAGGTCGGTGCCGAGGAAGGGCTCGAGGAGCGCGGCCCCGACGGAGACGTGCTCGCGCAGGATTCCGAGCTCGTCCTGCGTCACGTCTTTCTTGTTGTAAAGGCGCTCGTAGTCGAGCAGGCGCATGCCGGCGTCGTGGACGAGGCCGAGGAGGCGTGCGTTCTCGACGTCCGTCGCGGAGAGGCCCAGCGTGCGGGCAAAGCGCTCGCAGAGCTGTGATACCGCTTCGCAGTGGCGGCGCAGCTCGGGATACCGGCTGAAGTCGGGCTCGAGGAGCTTCTCCGCGGCGCGGGCGCGGAACGTGTGCAGCTCGCCGCGCTGCATCGTCTGCTCGATGGCGAGCTGCAGGTTGGCCAGCAGCGCTGCCAGCAGCTCGTGCGCGCCGCGATCAGGAGCGGTGGAGAAAGCGACGGTGAGATAGAGGCCGCGCATCGAGCCGGCGACCACCGGCGCGGTGAAGACCTTCTGCAGTTGCGATGGAGCGATCGCCGGACCGCTCCCCGCCTGCACGTTGATCCGCGGCACGCCCGCCGACTCGCCGCGCTTCGCCAGCCAGACGTTGAGCTTCGACTGGAGGACGTTCTTCGCCTCGTCCGGCATCGGCCCGCGGGCGGCAATCTCCTGCAGGCCGGCGTCGATGGCGGAGAGCGAGACCGCTTCGGCGCCGGGGATCAGCAGGATCGCCCGCAGCACGTCACGCGCGGCGGCAAGCTCCGGCTCGCCGAGCGCATGCTGTGGCGCCGCGACGAGGATGTGTCCGGCGACGTTGCGCGCGTCGATGACGAGCGTGGCCAGCCGCGGCACGTGCGGCGCCGGCGAATCGGCTGGGCGGTGGGCAGCCGGGCGGTTGGGCGGAGGATTCGTCTCTCCGGTCTTCGCCTCGATCCGGCCAGCCGGTTGCCCGACGGGCGAACCGGCCGGTGCGGGCGCGGCTGCAGGCCGTGGAGCGGCGGCTGGTTGCAGAACCGGCGAAGCCGGCGCGGCAGCCGGCGCCGGCTGCTCGTCTGAATCCGAGAGCGTGATGAAGCGCAGGCCGAAGACGTTGCGGTTGGCGAACAGCGCCAGGATGCGCTCGGCGATGCGCTGCGCCGGCCCGAGATCCGCCTGCTCGAACGGCAGTTTCGCCGCCTTGTCGCGCATGTCGATCAGCCCGACGAGCTGGCCTCGCGTGTAGAGCGGCAGGACGAGCATCCGGTCGGTCCCGGCCGAGAACAGCACTTCCGAGAGGCGCGGCTCGGAGGCGAGGCCGTTCACGAAGAACGGATTGCGTCCGCGTCCGCAGCGGTCGATCACCGGGTCGTTACGGTCGAGCGACTGCCGGGTCGTGTTGCGGAAGCCGTACTCGGTGATGAGCTCGTACCGCTGCGTCTGCCCGTCGTGCAGATAGAGCGCGGCCTTGGTGGCCTTCAGCTCCACCGCGCAGTCGTACAGGATCTCTTTCAGTTTCGGCCGAAGCTCGTCGACCTCAGGATGCACCTATGTTCTCCGCGTCAGCTTCGACAGGAGCAAACCGACCGCCAGCCCCGCCGCACCGGCCGCGACGAGAAAGGCCGTGTCCCGCGGATCGTGAATGGCCCGGAACTCCGCCTCGCCGTTACGCATGTGGATGTACCCGACCGGCTGCGACCGCACACCGCCCCCGCCGCCACCACCCCGCTCGGCCCCGGTCCGTGCCATCGTCCCGCCGCCGAACCCCCACTGCACCTTCGCCACGGGGATCAGCGTCGTCCCATCACGCTCGATCGGCTCGCCATACACCTGCCTGGCATTCGCATGAACTTGAATGACTTCAGCAATGCGCTCGATGAAGGTCTGCTCCGCCATGCGCCACATGGTAGCGCGGACGCCCGGCCCGGTGCGATTGGGCGCGAATGATCGTGGTGCTATAGTCGATTCATGTCCACCGCGCCCCTCCTCGCTTCTCCGGATCGGTCATACGACCCCGACGAGCGGGTGATTCTCGGCGGCATCGACTGGTGGCAGTTCGAAGCCTTCCTGGCGATCCGGGGCGATCGTGCCGGGGTCAGGGTGACATATCTGGAGGGAGCGCTCGAGATCATGAGCCCATCGCGGACCCACGAAGCGCTCAAGACACCAAGGACGCGTGAAGATCTCGCGTGACGTGGCGCCTCCGCTGCGGCCGTTCATCCGCAAGGTGTGGGTGCTCGACGCCGACGGTGCGGAGAGCACGGGCCGCGAGCGGGTGCTGCCGACAGGGCTGATGCACCTCGCGTTTCGCTTGTCTGGCGCGCCGTTCACGTTCTTTCCCGATCCGGCAGCGGCCCGCTGCGAGACCGTCGGGCTCGACGTCATCGGCGGTCCACGGTCGAGCTCTTACGTGAAACAACTTTCTCCGGGCCGTTCGATCGGGATGCAGTTCGAAGCCGGCGCCGCCAGTCTGGTCTTCGGCGTCCCCGCTCACGAGTTGGCGGAGCGTCACACCTCGCTCGCCGACCTCTGGGGCGCGGAAGCATCGGAGCTGCGGGAGCGGCTCGCCTCGATCGAGGACCCTCGGGCCCTGATCGAGGCACTGGAGCGCTTTCTCCTGGCGCGCCTGCCACGCGTGCACGGGGTCGATCCCGCCATCGCCTTCGCCCTCGACCGGTTCCGCCGGTCGGTGCCGGTGAGTCAGGTCGTCGACCAGATCGGATGGAGTCATCGCCGGTTCATCCAGCGCTTTCGAGAGACGGTCGGCATGACGCCGAAGCGGTTCTGCCGCGTGCGGCGTCTCGCGCATGTGCTGCGTCTCGCCGAGCGCAAGCCGGCCGCGTCACTGGCCGAGTTGGCTCTCGACGCCGGGTACAGCGACCAGCCGCACTTCAACCGTGAGTTCCGCGAGCTGACCGACATGGCGCCGGGTGAGTATCGCGCTGCCGCTCCGGCCGCCCCTCATCACGTCAAATTCGTTCAAGACTGACGGCCGCGGCGTGGCGTACCTTGCGCCGAGATTTACGACGGAGGAGATACCAGTGAAGATCCACGAGATGTACCCGTACCTGCACGTCCGCGGCGCGGCGAAAGCCATCGAGTTCTACAAAGAGGTATTCGGCGCGACGGAGAAGTTCCGCCTGATCGAACCGGGCACCGAGCGCGTCGGCCATGCCGAGCTGGATTTCGGCGGTGCGACCCTGATGCTCGCCGACGAGTTTCCGGAGTGCGACATCCATGGTCCGCAGTCGGTCGGACAGACCACCGTGACGATCCACCTGCACGTCGAGCATGCCGACACCCTGATCGAGCGCGCCGTCGCCGCGGGTGCGCGCCTCGAGCGCGAGCCCACCGACGCTTTCTACGGCGAGCGCTCCGGCGTCGTGCGCGATCCCTTCGGCCATCGCTGGAACATCGGTCACAGCATCGAGGAAGTGGAGCCCGAGGAGATGCAGCGGCGGTACGACGCGACGTAAGCGACGGGCGGCGCGGGAGCGCCGCCGGACAGACAAGAGTGGGACAGACACTCTT